>NZ_AUDC01000010.1:600000-780997 GCF_000425265.1 Maridesulfovibrio zosterae DSM 11974 | reverse complement strand
CCCTGCTTTTATGGTAACATTGCCGTCAGATGAGATGGTGATGTCGCCAGTTACTTTCAAGGTCATGGCTCCCTTAACAGTGAGATTGTAGTCACCATCAACAGTTGCTGTGTAGTCAGCTTTGTTGGTTCGCGTTTCAGCATCTTCCACCGTAACACTGCGTGTACCTTTTACATGATGGGTTTCAGTTCCTTTCTGGATGTCCAGAGAACGGTTGCCCTTTTCCAGCGTCAGGGTATCGTCAGCTTTTTTGATGGTAGTAGTACGTTCGTTTTCAATGGTAGTATTCATATCCTTTTGCGCATGAATGAACACTTCCTCCTCACCGGCCTTATCCTCAAAACGCAGCTCATTAGAACCTTGCGCATCCTTGCTGGAATTGGTTTTAATAACTGTACGTGTGGCGTTATCCGGTAGAGTGTAAGGTACAGTCTGGTTTGCATTATAAACCGCTCCCGTAACCAGAGGCTTATCTGGATCACCGTTGATGAAACTGACCACAACTTCATGACCTATGCGTGGCAAAAAAAGTGCTCCATATGCCTTACCAGCCCACGGCTGAGCAACCCGCACCCAGCAGGACGAATTTTCATCCTTTTTACCCTGCCTATCCCAAAAAAAATGCACTTTGATGCGTCCGTACTTATCAGTCCAGATTTCTTCCCCGGCTTTACCTGTGACCACAGCGGTAAGCGGGCCCGGAACTCGCGGTTTTGGGAAGGAACTGACTGGACGATATTTAGTTTCTGCAGGAATGGCGGTAACACCGTATCTGCAATACTCGGTGGAAGCTGAAATAGATAATGCAGTAACGGCCCATTTGGCATTGATATCACGCCGATCATGTTTTGTTACGGTAAAGATTCCACCAGCGCAGAGACCTGATGCAGGAGAGGAAGCAGAGAGGACCTTCTCGTTTGCCTCCAGCCCATCAAGCCGTCTGCCTGCAATGGTTTCACCTGTACTTTTGACGGTATAGCCCGCAGGATATTCATATATCATCCGACTATTTTCCCCCGCAGCTGTAGAAGTAAGGTCTGTATCAGGGGTTTCAAAATTATAATCACCTGTACCGTATTTTCCGGTAATGGAGCGTTGAGAAAGCGAAACATCAGTAATTTGCTTAGCAGGTATATTGCTTACGTTTTTAGCATGAAATGTCAGCGAGTCCGCCTGTTCGCAATCTGCAAAAGTCTCTGCACTATCTGCCAGTACCATGGTATGAGCATTGGCTGTATGGGTAAAAAAATAAAAAATGCCTTCCTCTTCCATCAAGCGGGAGACAAAGGCAAAAGCTGTTTCATTATATTGCACCGTATATTCGCGCGGGTCATAACTTCCTGTAAGCTTATCGCTTATGTCCGTATACCCTGCATCGTTACACACCTTTTTAACTATATCCGGCACGCTCATGTTCTGGAACACTGCGCAGTCTGCCTGCATACTCATAAGCCACAGCCACGGTCGCAGTTCCAGCGTGTAATGCGTTGCTTCAACAGTGCTGAGGCTCATGGTAAAGCGGGTTACCACCCCGTTGATATATCTATCTGATTTTCCGTCCGGCAGTTGAATAGCTACTGAAACGTCCTTACCTACAATTGATTTGAAATCCAGTGCATTATCTTTACTGTGAGCGGAAATGGAATAGGAGAAAGGTTCGGACAGTGATTCCTGTCCGGTTATGGAGTCCAGGGTTACCTTCCTGATCAAATTCTTTATTTAACTCTGTAAAAATATCTTCAGCTGTTTTGCCGTGGTACTTTTCATCATCAAGGTATCCGTCAGGCAAATCAAACCCTGCCTCAAGTAAAATCCAATTAATAGAATGGTCGCAGGCCATATTCCAGATTCGCTCATCACGTCCATTCCTGCGTTTATGATGCTGGCAAGCCGGATGCATTATCGTATGGGCAAGCAATCCCTCCACCTGACTCCCGGATAATTTTTCAATATAATAAGGATTGTAACCAAATGTTTTCCCATCGGTCCATGCGCTGGAAGAAGCTCTATCTTCAACCGGATTCATGCGCAGGCAGAGTGACCCGAAAAATGGCTGGTGCAGCAGAAGATCTGCCCGTGCTTTAAGCAACTTACGCTCAGCTTTCATTAGTACCCCTTAAAATAAAATATCTGAATTAGCGGTTGCCCATGAGACAAAACCTTCGCAATCCACAATAGAGCGCTCTTTTTTAACGGCATTGCGCACCAAAAGCACTGCAAACTCGGCCGGAAGTCGAGCAGCATAAGTCATAATATTTTCTGTATTTTCAAAATTTGCCTTTGATGCAATCGATTCACAAAGGGCATAAATTGTTGCTGGATCTTCTGGAATAGGTGCCTTTGCCGGTGAATTTAAAATGAACTCAGGATCAGGCAAACTCCGGTAGATTTTACTAAAACCAAAAAACTCTGCTGCAGCTCCCTCCCCTACCGTACCTTTAAATAATTCATATTCGACTTCCGGAACAGGGCATGAATGGATAATATTAGATACAAATTCCCACGATCTAGGCGACGGAAAAGCCTTCTCATTACGTGACGGTTCAAAATCATGAAGTAGATTAGGTCTGAATTTAATAAAAGACCGCAACTCTTCAGCAATATCATTTGCTGCAGCCCAATCAAGCCAGTCTGTTACACTGGTCTCAAAATCAAGATGCACAAATCTGTTTGCGAGAGGGGATGGCATGCGATGGGTAACCGCCCTGTCAGACTCTCTGTTACCGGCAGCAATAACAACCCACTCATCTGGCAGTTTATATTCACCGAGTTTCCGGTCCAGCACCAACTGATAGCAGGCAGCCTGAACCAAAGGCGGAGCTGCATTAAGTTCATCCAAAAACAAAATTCCTTTACCCTCTTTAGGCAAAAACGATGGAGAACACCAAGTGGCATCACCTTCATCAGAGATCTTCGGTAATCCACGCAGGTCAACGGGATCAAGAAGCACTGCGCGCAGATCTGTTAACTTATAATTCATGCTTTCCGCTACTTGTCTAACTATCTGACTTTTACCGACACCGGGTGCTCCCCATATAAACACAGGCTGCTTTGATTTTATAAGTGTATACAGAGACTTGGTAACCAGATTAGGTTTCATAAATATTCTCACTTTAAAACTGTTTAATAATAAAATAGATTACAATTATCAAAAAAATGAAAGCGGCATCCACAAAATACCGCTTTCAGCAATTATCCACCAAAAAGCAGGTAGAAATTTTCTCAGCCAGTAGAAAGCAATTTACATTTTAGCCATAACCGTCTTTGTCCACATTGCAACTTCGTCTGAATCAGGATCTCCATCAATTTTCAAAGAATCTGATAAAAGGATCGCTCCAAGCGATTCAGACTTTTCTTCGATAACATCTACAGCACCGCAAAAATATTCATATGAGGAATCACCACATCCAAATACAGCTACATTTTTGCCTGAGAGTCCGGCTTTATCGAGATCTTCATAAATAGGAATAAAATCATCCTGTAGTTCAATCTCCTCATCCCCCCAGGTAGAGCATCCGAGAAAAACAGTCTCATACCCTTCAGCCAGACCATTTACACTGACTTCTGAAGCCCTATGAATATCCACACTGTGATCATTGTCTTCCAGAATTTTAGCGATATCTTCGCCAACACTTTCTGTATTTCCAGTTGTAGAACCATATACAACAAGAATTTTACTCATGCTCACCTCGCATAGAATAAATTTTAAAAAGAATTAGAAACAAACAGCTTACACACTGTCCGGAAAATATTTACCCTTCGCATCGCCAACAAACTCCCAATGGCATGGAGGAATAGTAATATGCATGTCAGCATCAAGCTCAGGGACAGTAAAAAGGAAATATAAATTCTCGGAAGGAGGAACAAAAAACAAATTGCGCTTCATGTGCTGTTTAATCAAAAATTCAGGCAACCTGTGCTTTTCAGCAAGAGACTTGATTCCGAGGCCAATCAAGATCACGGCCTCTTCGGCGAACAAAATATCAAAAAATAAAACTCTGGATGCCTTACGGTTATTTAGTTTAACATCGCCGCCACATCCGCAAAAGGACTCGTCAATGAACATACAATTCTCCTTGACTTATTTTAATTGAAGTTGAGTTTCAATTTCAATTAAAGGTAAAATGTAAGCTTTGTCAACCCTAAAAGTTAAAACATGAAACAGTGCGTAAGCATCGTTATCCAAAACACATCAAGGCAAACATTATATACCAAAACTATTGTCACGAAAGTTTACGGCCAATGCTCCAAATCAAAAATGGGTTTCGGATATTACGTAAATCCCACGAGTGAGGACTTGCTATATCTGGCGATAGTGCAAAAGATTTTTTCCTAGAAAAAGCCATGTCCAACCGAGTTGATGAAAAACTGACGTGTAACACACAGGACATGGCAATCTATAATCGACATCCTGCAGAAGAGGTTATTTCCACTCAGACTGAGCGAATCAGTACACCAGTGAGTCCTTTATTTGAAGATCTTTTACAAAGGAAGCGGCTCTCGTATTTCAGTTATTTTGGGAGACCAACCAAGAGCTAAGAAGACTGCCAGCTCCAGATCGGAAAAAAGGTGATGTGTTCGACAGGATTTATGCCCAAAAACTTGATAAGATCGGCCTTTGGAAGCAATATCCCGGACATTTATTCAAGGCTTATAGTCCAGTTCATGGCCTTTTCCACGCCCTTCTTTGATCCACTTCTTGATCTTTGTCTTTGTTAAGCCACCACTTCTTTTTGCCATAAAAAAGCCGCTTCTGTTAGATCGTATTTTCAATCTAACAGAAGCGGCTTCAGTATACAGCTTTACTGTTGGTTTTATAATATTAATACTCACCTGTAACTATTGTGGGTGAGTAATAAAGTTCTTTACTCAAAGCTTCGGGAGCCCAGTATTTTTAATGAGCAAAATTAGGGTTTGAAAAATAAAGATCTTTACTGAGCAGTACTAATCCTCTTTTCAAGTTACGATTTAAATCGTCCACAAGATTTTTGGGAATTAAAAGCCTAAAAGGCTTGTGATCTTGCTCTATTTTAAATCCTAACAACACATAAAAACACCTTAAATTATTGGTTACTTATCAGTAAAACAATTCGTAATCAGTACTGTATTAAACAGATTTAAGGTCTTGCGCAGGCTCCCCGCATAGACATACTGCCTGTTGGACAAACATGAGTGCACAAGGAACATCCGTCACACTCTTCAGTTTCCAGCAGTATCTCGCGGTTAAGCATTCTGAGAGCACTATAGCCAGAATCAGAACAAGCTATAACACATCTGCCACAGGATACACATTGCTCAGGATCATGCATTACAGTCTGATGTATCCGAGAAAGAGATTCATGGTTGGTGATGGATGGTAGTGCCTTGCCAACTAAATCCATCGCAGATATTTCTTTACGGCCAAGATAATCAGTCAACTGATCGATCATTGTATCTACTATAGCATACCCACGTAGCATAACTTCTGTACACACCTGAACAGTGGTAGAGCCGAGCAGCATATATTCTACCGCATCCTTCCAATCAGAAATTCCGCCGATACCGGAAATTGATTTTACTCCCATCTTGCCAAGCTGAGAAACTATGCGCAGTCCGATTGGCTTAACAGCACGTCCGGAATACCCTCCGTAAGTAGTTTGGCCTTCCACAGCAGGAAGGGGATTGAAATTTTCAATATCAACACCCATCAAGCATTGAACTGTATTAATTGCAGCCAAACCGTCTGCTCCAGCTCGTAAAGCTGCTTCTGCTTGAGGAATCGGAGTCGCAACGTTAGGAGTTATTTTGACCCAAACCGGAACTTCAGCCACATCTTTGACCCATGAGGTTATCTGCTCAACCATCTCTGGATCTTGTCCGATAGCAGCACCTATACCTCTTTCCGGCATCCCGTGAGGACATGAAAAATTTAGTTCAAGCCCGTCACATCCGGCTCCTTGAACATTTTTGGCCATTTCCTGCCACGACTCTTTTTTTATATCAGCCATTATGGAGCCGATAAGTCCATGCTTAGGATATTTCTTTTTTATCGCTTCTATCTCTGGAAGCCAATCGGCTAGAGAACGCTTTGTAACCAGTTCAAAATTTTGAAATCCAAGAACTTTATTTTTATCTTTGAGTGTAGCAAAGCGCGGAGTAACATCCTTGATGTCCATGAAGTCAGGCTTGAGTGTTTTAAGCACTGCACCACCCCATCCGTGATCGAATGCCCGCATTATATTTTCCCCGTATGCTGTCGGTGGTGCCGAAGCAAGCAAAAAGGGATTGGGAAAAGTTATGCCGTTCTGGGTAACGGAAAGGTCGATAATTTTACTCATACTTAAACCTCTGAGACATTGACCCGGGAGTAAAACCCGGGTCATGATTATTTCTAAACGGTTATGAGCCAAGAATAGAAGAATATATTGATATTACGTCGCTTAATATTGGTTTTCTCGGATTATTAGCGGTGGAACCTGAAGCAATTGCGTCTTCTGCCAGTGCTTCAAGATCGTTTTCTGTAACTCCGTATTCAGCCAGTGTTGCGGGTAACCCCGTTTCGGAGAATATTTCAAACAGCGATTCAACTCCGACAACAGCTCCTTCACGAGGGCTAAGCCCATCTGTATTTTCACCGAGAGCTGAAGCAACATCTTTAAGCTTTTCAGGGCAGGCCAGACGATTATAATCCATAACTGCTGGTAGCAGCATAGCATTTGCTTTGCCATGTGGGATCGAGAAGTTAGCCCCCAGTGGCCGAGACATGGAATGAACTAGCGCCACCGAGCTGTTTGAAAAGGCAAATCCTGCATGTAGTTGTCCTAAAAGCATAGCTTCTCGGGCAATAATATTTTCTGGATCTGTCACAGCTTTAATCAAATTTCCGCCGATAAGCTCGATTGCTTTAATGGCATGAATGTCTGTCAAAGGCATAGCCCTGCGTGATATATATGCCTCAATCGCGTGAGTTAGAGCATCCATTCCTGTCGCAGCAGTCACGCCTGCAGGCATAGTCAAAGTCAGTTCAGGGTCGAGCAAGGCCGCCTTAGGGATGATTCCATCTCCACCAACAAGCATTTTTAGTTTGCGTTCAGTGTCTGTGATTACGGTAAAACGGGTTACTTCACTGGCGGTACCTGCCGTAGTGGGGATAGCAATAAGCGGCATCCCGTGTTTATGAGGTTTAAATCCTTCATAATCCTGAATTTCACCTTTATTTGTTAGTAATAGTGAAATTGCTTTTGCCGCATCAAGAGGGCTCCCTCCGCCAAGAGCTACGATAACATCGCATCCCTTTTCTCTGGCAAAAGTAACCCCTTTGTTCACAGTACTAACACTTGGATCTTGCTCTACTTCAGCGAAAAGAACAGGAAGAACCCCTGACTCCTTCAATGAAGCTGATACCTTGTCTAGCATTCCTGTTTTAGCGGCAGAGGATTTACCTGTTACAACCAGAGCCGTAGTTCCGTACTTGGCACATTCTTCACCTACGGAGTTAACACTGCCGCAACCAAAGATGATTCTTCCAGGAGCTTGGAAAATTTGCATGCTCATATTTATTTCTCCAAAGCTGCATCAGCTATTTTAAGAGCTTCAGATATGCAGGAAAGACCTTTGAGAAGTTCTTCCTTGGTAATAACTAATGGAGGAGTAATGAAAATGAAATTCCAGCGCACGAACATAGTAACGCCGAGTTCTTTCATTTTGGCAGCAACTTCACCCATCACGCCGGGAGCACCATTCCATGGAACAAGAGGTTCACGGGTTTCACGGTCTTTAACGGTTTCAATACAGGCGAAGAGGCCTTTTACGCGTACATCGCCGATACTTGGATGTTTTTCCTTCATGGCAAGGAGTTCTTCTTTAAGTACTTCTCCTAAGGCTGCCGAGTTCTCAACGATCTTTTCTTCTTCGTAGGCCTCTATGGTTGCCAGAGCAGCGGCACAGGAAACAGGATGACCTGAATAAGTTAATCCGCACCAAAGCATGTTGCTTTCATACCAGTCGGCAATTTCCTGCGATACACAGGCTACACCCAGCGGAACGTAACCGGAGTTAACGCCTTTAGCCATGGTGATAATATCCGGTTTAATATCGAAATTCTCAAAGCCGAACATTTTACCAGTGCGTCCGAACCCTGTCATGACCTCATCACAGATAAGGAGCATGTCGTTGCGATCGCAGATTTCGCGTAATTTTTCCATGTATCCAGCCGGCGGCACAAAAACACCATTGGTACCTGTGATAGATTCAACAAGGACAGCTGCGCAGGTATCCTTATTTTCATAACCGATTATTTCTTCAAGATGGGTAGCACATTCCATTTTGCAGTCAGGGTATTTATGACCGAACGGACAGCGGTAGCAATATGGATCAAAGAAACGGACAACCCCGGGGATACCCGGCTCTACAGGGGGTCTGCGAGGATCACCACTTAGCGAAATAGCTCCGTAGGTAGCTCCGTGGTAAGAACGGTAGCGTGAAAAAATCTTAGTTTTTCCGGTAAAGGCACGGGCCATCTTGATTGCATTTTCATTGGCGTCAGCTCCGCCGATAGTGAAGAAACACTTTCCAAAATTATCAGGAAGAAGTTCGATAATTTTTTTAGCCAGTTTACCTCGGGTTTCATTGGCGAATTGAGGTCCAATAAAACAAATATCATCAACCTGATCTTTGATGGCCTGTTGTACCTTGGGATGATTGTGGCCTATATTCAGGTTGACTAACTGTGAACCGAAATCCATATACTTTTTACCAGTTTCGTCCCAGTAGTAGATTCCTTCACATCCGGTAACAAGGACTGGGGAAAGCTTTTCCTGAACTGACCAGGAATGCATCATATACTTCCGGTCATTTTCCTTAGCTTCTTTATATCTTTCTTCATCAGTCATTTTAGATCTCCCCCAATTAACCAGCTATTTTTATGGCAATTGCAGCATTACCTGCTACAGCTTTGACAATATTGTCCACTTTACAGCAATCGTAAGGAGTATGAGCGTACTCTTCTTCCATGGGAGAATATCCAATGGAAGGAATGCCCATCACACCAGTTATGTGTGATGCATCAGTACCAAAGTCCCACTTGCCGAATCCTGGTTTTTGACCGATGGCATTTAGAGCTTCAACACATTTAACAACCATGGCATCATCTTCTTCAATGGCCCATGGATTCATATATTTTTCGCAATCAGCGGAAATTCCCTTGTATGAAGTTTCACGAACTGTTCTAACATTGACTTCTGCCTTGAAGTCAGGGTCAGCAGCGGCAAGACGATCTAAAATTTCCTGAATCTGTCCTATCGCATCTTCCTTGGTCTCTCCGCGAATTAAACGTCGATCAAGGGCAACAGTGCAGACATCTGGTATAATGGATAAAAAGCCAGGTTTACAATCTATGATGGTTAGTGCCAGAGATGCTTGTCCAAGGAATTTATCTTCAGGCAGATTCTCGTAAAGTTTCTGCACTTCTTCAATGACAGGCATCATTTTGTAGACAGCGTTCACACCGCGCCAAGGAGCAGAACCGTGGCTGGTACGGCCTTTGGTTGTAACTTCCATTTCAATGCGTCCGCGATGTCCAAGATAAAGGTTCATCGAGGTTGCTTCAGAGGATATCATGGCATCGAAAGTTATATCGCGTTCCTTAAAAGTATTATTACAAAGGTAGGCCATGCCGTACATCTCGGCAGGTTCTTCCTGGACAACTCCGGTGTAAATAAAATCACCTTTGAGCTGAACTCCTGCCTTTTTAAGTAGTGCACCTGCATAAATCTGAGCAGCCATGCCTGATTTTACATCAGATGCGGCGCGTCCATGAACATAACCGTCTACAATTTCACCGCCGTAGGGATCATACTTCCAGTTGGAAAGATCACCCGGGTCAACGTGGTCCATGTGGGAGTTGTACATAACACTGGGGCCGGAACCGTCGCCTTTGATGATTCCAACTACATTACCTATGTCATCAATAAAAACTTCATCGTAGTCGAGCTCTTTCATCTTCTCTACGGTCAATTTCGCTAAAGTTTCCTCCTCACCACTGATTGAAGGAGTCTGAATAAGTTTCTGAGTGAAAGCGATTACATCATCGCGCATAGATTCTGAAAGTTCATTAAATTTACTTAGCATGATAATTTCTCCTAGAATATTGTATTGTTAAGATGGTCTATAGAATTTGTTTTTATAAAATTATTGGTGCGCCGCGCTTAATAAAGCCTCCTTTACCTTTTTCGCCAACCCATTTTTGGTTGTCGACAATAAGCTTGCCACCGGAAATAGTTGAAACAGGTCGTCCAGGAACGTTAATCCCTTCAAATGTTGTGTAATCGACATTCTCGTGCAGTTCGGCGTGATTAATAGGGCCATTTTTTTCAGGATCAAAAATGCAGATATCAGCGTCTGCTCCCGGAGCTATGACACCTTTTTGCGGGTACATTCCCATAATTTTTGCCGGATTAGTTGAAGCAATTTCGACCATTTTGTTTAAAGAGTAACGACCTTCAACAACTCCTTTATAGAGCAGAGACATACGCGGTTCTACTCCTGGGGCTCCGTTAGGTATTTTCGTAAAATCATCTTTGCCCATTTCCTTTTGTCCCTTGAAATCAAAAGGACAATGATCAGTAGCAACAGTCTGAAGGTCGCCATTTTTAAGAGCGTTCCAAAGTGGAGCCTGATTCTCCGCAGCGCGTAGAGGTGGGCTCATCACGTATTTGGCCCCATTGAAATTTGGTTCTTCATAATTATCTGTTGAAAGATAGAGATATTGCGGACAAGTTTCAGCCATGACTGAAGCTCCGGCTTTGCGCGCACGAACCACTTCTTCCAGAGATTCGCTACAGGTCAAATGTACAACGTACAATGGGCCGTCTGTTATCCTCGCTAACTTGCAGGCGCGTCCTGTAGCTTCTCCTTCAGCTAGTGGAGGTCGGGCAGCAGCATGATATTTTGGCGCTGTTTTACCTTCGGCCAGAAGTTCGCCAATATTATTCACAACAACATCATTATTTTCAGCATGCACGCAGACCAGTCCCCCGTTATCCCGGGCGACCTTGAGTGCTTTTAGAAATGTTCCGTCCGAAACGCGTAATCCGTCATAAACCATGAAAAGCTTAAAGCTGGGATATCCCTGTTTAATGATTTCAGGCATCTCACTTAAAATCTCGTCAGTCATATCTGTTATCGCTACGTGAAAAGCATAGTCGATGCAGGACTTACCATCAGCTTTTGCATGCCATCCATCAAGAGCTTCTCGCAGGGACTGCCCTTTGCCCTGAATACAAAAATCTACAATTGACGTTGTGCCGCCATGTGCTGCGGCAATGGAACCGGTTTCAAAAGTGTCTTTGGAAGTCGTTCCGCCAAAAGGCATTTCCATATGGGTATGAACATCTATTCCACCTGGTAGAATATATTTCCCTGAACAGTCGATAGTCTTTATTGCTTTGCAATCAAAGCTGTCACTTAAAGCAGCAATCTGTCCGTTTTTAATAGCCACATCAGCTTTGAAAGTGTCAGAGGCTGTTACAACCAATCCGCCTGTGAGAATAATATCGTATGTCATTTGAAGTCCTTTTATTGGCCTGCGGCATTAAAGACGCAGGCCAGTTATCTTACAGGGGTTAATAAGCTTCAGCTACGCGTCTTTCTTGTTTCATAAGGGCTACGTAGGATACTCCTGAAGTAAAGAACCCTACGAACCATGCATAATTATAAAGAAAGGACAAAGATGGAACTACTAATCCAATGAGGCCCATTAAAATTCCGGCTCCCATGGCGATAAATGCTTTTACGTTGTATCCATTACCATAACTGTAGATACCGTCTTCAACAAACATCTGGTCTAAATCAATTTCACGATTCCGTATGATGAAATAATCGGCAAGCATGATTGCACAGATAGGACCGAGTAGTGCAGAATAACCAACGAGCCAGCCGAAAATATATGATCCAAAATCAGAAAGAAGTTTCCAAGGCATCATGGCAATGCCGATAATTCCAGTGATTAATGCGCCACGTTTAAAGTCAATTATCTTAGGGGCAATGTGTGCAAAGTCATAGGCAGGAGAAACAACGTTTGCAGCTATATTAGTAGTAAGAGTTGCAAGTGTTACACAAAGTGTTCCAATGATAACCAGCAGAGGACTATCGAACTGTTTTACGATTTCGACCGGATCCCAAATTGCTTTACCAAAGATTATTACTGTAGCGGATGCGGTCAGGATAGCTATCAGTGCAAAACAAGTCATAGAGAAAGGCAGTCCGATAGACTGGCCGATTATTTGATCTTTCTGCGATTTTGCAAATCTGGTAAAATCTGGAATATTAAGAGAAAGAGTCGCCCAGAATCCGATACAACCTGTTAGAGATGGAATGAAAACAGGCAAGAATTCACCGAGACTGTGAAACTTGGAAGGCTGAGACATAATTGGCCCGAATCCGCCGGCATGAGTTACCGCCCAGACAAAAAGTCCTACAGCGAAGACAAGAAGTAAAGGAGCTGTTAAGTGTTCAAATTTCTTGACGGCATCCATCCCTCTATAGACGATAAAGATATTAAGGAACCAGAAGAAAAAGAAGCTAATCCATATATTAAAGGAAATAGAGTCCCAGCCTGGGATAACAAGCGCGAAAAGCGCATTTAACGCCGCGCCACCGATCCATGTCTGAATTCCGAACCAGCCACAAGCCACAAGAGCTCTAGCAAGTGCCGGGATGTTTGCTCCCTTAGTTCCAAATGGTGCTCTGCAGAAAACAGGAAAGGACAGGCCGTAGCGAACCCCGATGCGTCCGTTTAGAAGCATTGGGATCAAAATGATGGCATTTCCGAGCAGTACGGTAAATGTTGCTTGAGACCAGCTCATACCTGCAGCAATAAAACCTGCTGCCATAAGATATGTAGGGACACAGAAGCTCATTCCCATCCAGAGTGCTATATAACTGTATATAGTCCATGTTCTGTTCTTAATACATGTAGGGGCAAGGTCTTCATTATAGAGAGGACTGTCTGAACAATCTCGCGTCAGCTCAACCATGGTTTCATCAAAAGGACTTTTTTTACTCATTTTCCCTCCAGTAGGTGTATTCATATTCAAGTCTCTTGAACGATTTGCAAGCGGTATGCCATAATCTGATAAACACCGTATATTAGGCATAATTGTAAATTAGCCTTACTATACTTATAAAAAATAAGTGAAAATATTTACATAAATGATAAGTATACACTCTATTATGACAAAAATGGACTTACCTTTTTGTCACAAAATGTTACTTGCATTGTCTGAATGTTAAGTTATATTCAAGTCACATGAATGATAAACCTACATAGGAATGTATATGCCCAAAACAAGTGAAAACGGAAACTTAAGTAGTAAGGAAGATGCTAGCTTCGGCGTGCGTATCAGACACAGACGCATGATGATGGGGCTGAAGATGGCTGAACTCGCAAAGAAATCAGAGTGTTCGGAAAGCATGATTTCCAAAATTGAAAACGGAAAGGCCAGCCCGTCACTGAAAGCGTTGCAGCGTATTGCAATAGCTCTGAATACAAATGCCGCTGCACTTATTGCCGATGGTGAAGATGAAACTATGATCATCCGTGCTTCAGAGCGGCCAAAACTTACCATTTCATCCACGCGTTCTAAAGAAGGGATTGTTATGGAAGCTCTGGCCCCGCATTCCGTAAACAGATTACTTCAGGCCAATATTCATGTAGTCCAGCCAGGAGCGAGCACAAACGGCACGTACAAGCATGAGGGAGAAGATTTAGGCTATGTCTTAGAGGGAACTCTTGAGCTGATTGTAGATGACGCAACATATATTTTAAATGAAGGGGATTCTTTTGTGTTCAGATCTGAATTGTCACATGGATATTCCAACCCCGGCAAAACTGTCACCCGCGTTCTATGGGTGAATACCCCACCATCTTTTTAAACACACTCAGTAAAAAGAATGAACAATTGTATTTAAGAAAGAAAGATGATGTGATCGCCGTGATTTGTGACTGAAAACTCGATGATACCTGCCTTTGGAAGCAACATCTCGAACTCGCAGCCATGGAGAATAGACTGGCCCGCGACCTTCACCACGCCCTTCTTTGATCCACTTATTTTTCCATAAAAAAGCCGCTCCTGTTTTAGATCGTATTTTAATCTAACAGAAGCGGCTTTAGTTTACTTTTTTATTACTCAGTAAAGATCTTTATTACTCACCCACAACTATTGTGGATTAAAAATAAAGTTTGTCCAAAAAAGGCCTCAAAACTCAAATCAAAAACCACTAATTGAAAATTAGCTTGTCAATTTTGCTAAAAATTTACCTTCAATTTTCAACTATTTTGGACAATCTATTTTTCATCTTTCCGTGAAACTGGAGGCGCTGCCCTTAAATTGGCAACTTGAACCAAGCATCATTGACTAAAACTTTTTCAAAATATTTTATACAAAATTTCAGCTCCTTAGTCATTCAGGACTATCGAAATCATACTATTTTGGTATAATTTTTACAAAATCAGGATTAAGCCACCACAAAACAAATCTTATAAACACCTAATAATACTAGATATAGCATTCAAAGCGACCACTTACTCGCCTATCTTGACATAATTCCATACCGTCATTATCTGTTATTGAAATTCAATTTCAAAGTCATAACAAAACCATTTAGGGAGAAAAATAATGAAAAAACTGATTACCCTTGCCATCACAGCAATTATGGTCACCGCGTGGTCCGCAGCAGCATTTGCTTCTGAAGTAGTTGTCTACTCCGCGCGCAAAGAACACCTCATCAAACCTCTTTTCGAAGCCTACACCGCTGAAACCGGAGTTAAGGTCAAATACATCACCGGTAAAGCTGGTGCCCTGCTCGAACGCATCAAGGCTGAAGGCGCAAACACCCCGGCAGACCTTTTCATCACCGTTGATGCCGGTAACCTCTGGCATGCTGCCAACGAAGGCGTGCTGGCCCCGGTGAAATCCGCAACACTTGAAAAGAATGTCCCCGCCCACCTGCGTGATCCTGAAAACCGCTGGGCCGGACTTTCCGTGCGTGCCCGCACAATCGTTTACAACAAAAACAAAGTTAAGCCCGAAGAACTCAGCACCTACGAAGCACTTGGCGATGCTAAATGGAAAGACCGCCTCTTGCTCAGAACTTCCAAAAAGGTATACAATCAGTCCCTCGTAGCATCTTTCATCGCGGAAAAAGGCGCAGCTGAAACCGAAAAAATCGTCAAGTCATGGGTTAACAACATGCCTGTGACACCATTTTCCAGCGACACCAAAACCCTTGAAGCAATTGTTGCCGGAGTGGGTGATGTGGCTGTGGTCAACACCTACTACTTCGGTCGTCTGCTCAAGAAGAATCCCGACCTGCCCCTCGCGATTTTCTGGCCCAACCAGAAAACCAGCGGTGTGCATGTGAATGTTTCCGGTGCAGGCGTTACCGCCCATGCCAAGCATAAGGAAGAAGCCGTCAAACTCCTTGAATGGCTTTCCTCTGCAAAGGCACAGGGCAAGTTCGCTTCCCTGAACATGGAATATCCCGTTAACCCCGAAGTTAAGCCCGATCCTATCGTAGCTGCATGGGGAGAATTCAAGGAAAATCCCATGAATGTCTCCAAATACGGTGAATATCAGGCCGAAGCTATCAAGCTTATGGATCGCGCCGGATACAAATAAAAAGTATGGCTCAAGAGATTACCCACAATACCGCCGGGGGAAAGCCTCCAGTCTCCCGGCGGATGAACATTCGCATCAAGTCTCCGGCATGGTTCGCCCTTGCCGGAGCACTTGCGCTTGTTGCCGCCGCACCATTGCTGGTTATTCTAAGCTTTCTGCTTTCGCCCAATCCAGAAATATGGTCACATCTGGCTGAAAACGTACTCTCTACCTTAGCCGTAAACACTGTCCTGCTGCTCATCTGTATCATTCCGCTTACTGCCTTCAGCGGTGTGGGGCTGGGCTGGCTGACCGGAGCCTGCGAATTCCCCGGACGTAAATTTTTCTCATGGGCGCTGGTACTGCCCTTTGCCATTCCCCCCTACGTATTCGCCTTTGTCTACCTTGGAATATTCGACTTCACCGGCCCCGTGCAGTCATTTATCAGGTCAATATTTCCCGCAATAGGGTTTATCGATATCCGCAATTTCGGCGGTGTTTCGCTGATCCTTTCCCTTGCATTCTACCCCTACGTCTACCTCATGAGCCGTAGCGCGTTCATGACTCAGGGACGTACTGCCATTGAAGCTGCCCGCACACTGGGTCTTTCCCCGTCGAGAGCATTCTTTAAAGTCGCATTGCCCATGGCCCGCCCGTTCATTGCCGCCGGACTAGTGCTGGTCTGCATGGAGAGCCTTGCGGATTTCGGCGCGGTTTCCATCTTTAACTACGATACTTTCACCAATGCCATCTACAAGGCCTGGTTCGGCATGTTTTCCCTTGAAAGCGCGGCCCAACTTTCCTCGATCCTCGCAATTATTGTCCTCACTGCACTGGTGGCTGAACAAAAAATGCGCTCCAGAATGCGCTATACCGAAGCGGGGAGAAGCAATAAAACTGATCGGCTCCAGCTTTCCGGGCCATGGAAATGGCTGGCCTTTGCGAGCTGCTCGATGATGTTCTTTCTGGCCTTTGCATTGCCGTGCATCAAGCTTTTGCAATGGGGATTTGAAGCCATTGAAAGCGATCTTGGGCGTTACCTTGAATACGGACTGAACACCCTGCTGCTGGGACTTGCCGGAGCAGCCATCACCACAGCTGCCGCTCTGGCCCTTTCCTTTGCCAAAAGGAATGATCCCGGTCCGCTCATGAACTGGTCCAGCCGCATTGCCACCCTCGGTTATGCATTGCCCGGAACAGTGCTCGCGGTAGGAATATTCATTCCTGCGGCATGGCTGGACAGTACCCTCGCCACCGTGTTCAAGCCCTTGGGAATCGACAGCAGCAACATGATTCAAGGTTCGCTGGGATTGATGATTGCGGCCTACGGAATACGCTTCCTTGCTGCCGGATTCGGAGCGGTAGACAGTGCCATCCAACGCATCACCCCTTCAATCGGCGAAGCCGCCCGCACCTTAGGCGCAACCGGGATGAACATGCTGCGCCGGGTCTACATGCCCATGCTGAAAAAAGGATTGTTCACCGGGGCAATTCTGGTGCTGGTGGATGTGATGAAGGAAATGCCCATCACTTTAATGATGCGTCCCTTCGGCTGGGATACTCTGGCGGTAAAAATTTATGAATACACTTCCGAAGGGGAATGGGAGCTTGCGGCTGTTCCGGCTGTAATTCTCATCCTTGTGGGCCTGTTCCCGGTAATACTGCTGACCAGACAGATGGACAAATAGGAGCCACCATGACTGCTCTTTTAAAAGTTAAAAATATAGATAAATTTTATGATCAATTCCACGCGGTAAAAAACGTGACCTTCTCCCTTGAAGAAGGGGAAATCGGCTGCTTGCTCGGTCCCAGCGGATGCGGCAAGACCACCTTGCTCAGAACCATCGCAGGATTCGAAGACATTGCCGCAGGTTCAATCATCATCGCAGACAAACTCGTGGCAGGACAAAGGACTGTTCCTCCAGAGAAACGCAATATTGGAATGGTCTTTCAGGACTACGCCCTCTTCCCGCATCTTAAAGTTGGAGAGAACATCGCTTTCGGAATTGAGGAACTGCCCCCAGCTGAAAGAAGTAAACGCATTGATGACTTGTTAAGAACAGTAGAACTTGATGGATCAGGCGACAAATACCCGCACGAACTCTCAGGAGGTCAGCAGCAGCGGGTAGCCCTTGCCCGCGCCCTTGCGCCGGAGCCGAAACTGCTACTTATGGACGAACCATTCTCCAACCTTGATGTTGCCCTGCGCGAGACACTATCCACCGAAATCAGGGAAATTCTGAAAGACCGTTCCATCACGGCTCTCATGGTCACTCACAACCAGAACGAAGCCTTTGCCATGGCAGATAAAGTCGGCGTGCTTTCCTGCGGCAGTATGCAGCAGTGGGACACCCCCCATTCCATATATCATCATCCGAGCAATCCGGTGGTGGCAGGTTTTGTGGGTGAAGGCGTATTTATTGATGCAGAAATTGTCGAGGGCAATACCATCAAATGTGCCTTGGGCGAATTGCAATCAGATTTCAAGCTGAATCTTGAATCCGGCACACAGGCAAAGCTGCTTATCCGGCCCGAAGACGTTATTCATGATGACGACAGTCCTTACGGTGCAGAAATTATTGCAAAAACATTCCGTGGCCCGAACATACTCTACAAGCTAAAGCTCGATAATGGCGAAGAGATTCTTTCACTGGTTCCCAGCCATCATCAGCATGCAGTAGGGCAACGCATCGGGATCTATCAAGAAGTTGAAGACCTTGTTCTTTTTCCTGCTGACAGCAGTTTGGATGAAGTGGAACACTGTCCGGTCTAAACAAGAAAGGCAGCCCTCCATACCCGGAAGGCTGCCTTTTCAATCCTTAAGCAATCAGCAGGAACTACATGCCTGAGATTCCCTTAACTTCTTCAAGGGACTTCTCCATCTTCTCAAGACCGCTGTCCATCATCTGATAACCTTTGCTGTCCCCTTTCTTAACCAAGCCCATACCTTTCATCATTTCCATCATGCCCTTGTTGGCGTGGCCCATGGAGCCTTTGACCATGGAGTGATGCTTGCCGCCCTCAGCACCTTTTTCGATCATCTTCATACCGTTATGCATGGGCATCATTTCTTTGTTCATGAATCCCATACCTTCTTTCATGGTGGCGGGATCATGCATCAGCTTTGCCCCGTGCTTCATGTGAGCCAGACCTTTTTCCATCATGCCGATACCGTCATGCATGGAGCCTTTCATTTCCCCTTTCCCATGCCCACCGTGACCGGAATGGTCCATATCCATGGCGAAAACCGCGCTGGACATTACGAGAATAAGGGCAACTATTGCGCTGATGTTAAAAATCTTCTTCATGTTACAACTCCTCTGGCGTGTTGTTTTCTTTTTTTATGACCACCACGGTCAGATCATCTTCCTGTTTACTTCTTCCGGTAAAATCCTGCACAGCAGCAAAAATACCGGATACAATAGACTCTGCTGAAGAATTTTTCTTCAAATTGATCAAATCCCACAGCCGTTGCTTACCGAAAAATTCCCCATTCTTATTAGATGCTTCCCAGATACCGTCAGTCCCCAGAACAAGGATCTGTCCCTCTTCAAGGTCTGCGCAGCAATTCTCGGAATATTCCACATCTTCAAAAGCCCCGAGGACAATCCCTTCACCTTCAAGACGGATGAAATCTTTCTCTGCGGGATCGAAGATAAGTCCCGGCTCGTGTCCGGCCCGGACCCAGCGCAATTCACTTTTGGCGGGATCAAGCTCAACCATAAGCATGGTCATGAACTGTCCCGTCTTGTAGGTATCCTGCGCTACAAGGCTGTTTACATCGCTGATGATCTCGTCCAGCTGACCGCCGCTAAGTGTACGTGCCCGTAAATAACCTCGCACCGACCCCATAAGCATAGCTGCCGGGACGCCGTGCCCGCTCACATCACCGATGGCAATACGCATATTCTCACCGTCGCGGTCAGGACGGATGTAGTCGAAATAGTCACCGCCAAGTTCATCACAATACCTGCTTTCGCCATAGATATCGTATCCTCTAATGTGCGGGGAATGTTGCGGCAGCAGATTGGTCTGGACTTCCATAGCCACATCAAGGGCACTCTTTATTTCAATATGCTCCCTGAGTGCTGGAGCCATGGAGTTAAAATCACGGGCCAGCTCACCCACCTCATCTTCGCCTGCAACTTCAACCCGGGCGGAAAAATCACCGGAGGAGATGCGCTTCACTCCCCGCGCAAGAATCATAATATTTTCAGTAAATCTTCTGGAAAGCAGGAAGGCGAGCACCGAGACCAGCACGACAACAATAATCAATACGAAAACCGTGTGCAGGTACTGATTGTTAATTGCCAACTGAACGTAGGATTTTGCTTTATTTGCCGGGGCAACAACATCATCGTGAGGAAGTATCAAAACCAAGGAAACGCCACGTTTATCCGGTGCGGAAAAGGCCCAGAGACTGTCGCGTCCATTATACGGCATACTCAGCACGCCGGACTTTCCACTCTCCAAAAACTTACGAAAGCGGGAAAACAGAGTTGCGTCTGTTGAAGAAAGAAGCATCTGCGTGGAAGGAGGTTCCCACATATGCATCATGCTCTTTCGGCTGGAAGCGGCTACTTCCTTGGCCACTACTTCAACACCGCTGGTTCCATTGCCGTTCGGTTCGAGATGGACCAACAGGGAATCAATATTATGTGAAAAAACATCAAGATGATTGTAGCCATGCAGGAGAGTATCAAGGGGAACATCAATGGAAACACTCCCGACAGCATCTCTATCTACAAAGACACCTAAAGAAGCTGTAAGAATAGTCCGCCCGGTAAGAATATCCTTCTGAGGAAGTGACCAAGTTGGGACGGTACTTCCATTGATAACCGAAACGGTCTTATGCATGTTCATCCTCATTCCGGTTGTTGCCGGATAAGTAAGACTTTCCCCGGAATTAAATACCGCCCTGATCCACAAGGTCAGCTCAGGGCTCTTCAACTCCACGGCCTTTAGTAAAGGCAGCACGGCATCGGAAGTTCCGTAAGGCAGCATTGCATTCTGATCAGAACCTCCGTCCGCATTGTAGCGAACCGCATCAAAATCAAGAACATATGCCCCATGCATCATGGTTTGATCGCGCTGCTCATACTTTTTTTCCAAGCGCTCAATATCTCCCTGCCCGGCACTGCTGCCCAGAAAAACTTCAGGAAGGCTGAACTCATTGCCGTCTTCGATCCATGCGGAAAACTCGGCTGAAATTTGCTGCAAATTAAGTTCTACGATCCTGCGCTGCTTGGACAGGACGCGGGCATGATCTTCCACCAGCCTTTTGAGTTCTACACTGCTTTTACTGACCAGCTCCCGGCGCACTTCCTCTCCAACGTTATCGGAAAGGGAACGCAAGGAATCAAGCACCCCGGCCTGAACAAGAACAAGGGGAAATATGGATACCGTAAGCAGAAGCAGGAGCAATTTAAACCGTATCTTCATGAAGCGACCTTTTTAATGGGATTATCTCTGACTTGGAATTCTATCAGCATCCAGAGTACACTTTTTAAAGCTATCCTCCCAGAGCTATGACTTATTTTTTCACATAACATTCCATCATTAGATTATTTCTTTATTTCATGATCTTAGCGGCAAAAGCAGTCAGAAATACGGAAACTTCAACACCTATATGTGAAAGCAATTGCACATCTTCCTGGTTAAACTGAGGGTTTGAATATTACTATACTATTTTAGTATGATTTTGTCGACGGTTAAAGCACAACCTTGTGCAATAAGATGTGCACACAGCGCACTCAACAGACCAGAATTACTGATTATGCACAGACAAATTTTGCACAAGAAGGGGTGAAAACAGAAAGACTGCCCTGAACTAATGAATTATACTGCTTCTTAATGTACAGTATTCATTATAACCATTGGCATGGAATAGTAATTGCTCAATGTTAAACACCATCTATTCCGGCTTTATTAACGGGAGAATTTCATGGCTCAAGCTTCCATTACAAAATATACACTTACAATTCTTTTCAGCGCGTTCATCTTCATCCAATCCATCCCGGTTTTCGCGCAAGATACGGCAACAAACAGTACCCAGAGCATTCACGCTACCCATGATGAACTCAAAGAATTAAGCTCCTACCTTGTGGATGCTGCCCGTAACAACGATGACCTCTACGCTGCTTTTTACAACTGGAAAGCAGCGTTACAACGTGAAGCCAGTGTATCCAGCCTGCCGGACCCCAGATTCAGTTTCGCATGGTTCATCCAGCCCGTGGAAACACGCACCGGACCGCAGGAATTCAAATACGGATTAAGCCAGACCCTGCCATGGTTCGGCAAGCTCGGCCTCAAAGGAGAGCAGGCCCTGCGCGATGCCGACATCAAGAAAGCCCGGTTTGATAATCTCAAACTGAAAATTTTCACCGAGGTAAAGAAAACCTATTACGACTATGCCTACCTCGCGCAGGCTATCCGCATCACCCGCGAAAACATTGAACTGATGAAATATCTCGAAAGCGTGGCCCGCGCTCGTTATTCCACCGGAGCCGGAGCCTACGACGGGGTAATCAAAACACAGGTTGAGCTGGGTAAACTTGAAGAGCGACTGCGTTCCCTTGAAGAACGCAAAGGCCCCACCGTGGCAAAACTCCTTGCCGCAATAAACAGGTCTGACGACCAGAGCCTGCCTTTTCCCAAATCAATCCCGGTCATGGAAATAGGCATGTCCGCGGATGAATTGAAAAATAAATTCAGGAGCGGGAACCCGCGCTTAAGAGAGCTGGATCATTCTGTTGATCGGGAAAAAATATCAGTAGAACTGGCTAAAAAGGACTACTACCCGGACTTCACTTTCGGTGTTGAATACATCCAGACAGGCGAATCAAGAACTCCCAATGTCACCAACGAAGATCGCGACCCCATAGTAACCGGAATGTCCGTGAATCTGCCTATCTGGATGGACAAACAGGATGCGCAGCTGAGTGAAGCTGAAAACAAGGTCAAATCAGCTTCCCGCAAAAGGGCCGGACTTGAGCGCAACCTGACTGCTGATCTGGAACTGGAAATATACAAATATCAGGACGCCATCCGCAAAGTCAGCCTCTACCGCGACAGCCTGACTCCCAAGGCCGAGCAATCTCTTGGCGTATCCATTGAGGCTTTCCAGTCTGGCACAGCAACATCAGGCGATCTCATTGATGCCGAACGGACCCTCATCGAATTCCAGCTGGCCTACTATCAGGCCCTTGCCGAGCAGGCCAAACGGGTAGCCACCATTGAATATCTGGTCGGTCGTGAGATTCCCTGCACCATTCATGGTCAGACCATACCCGAATCTAAAATTTCCATTCCTGAAAACCAATAAAACGGGCGCAGCATGAGCAAGTTTACAAATATTAAGAAAATCCTGATCCCGGTTATCCTCGTTGGCATCATTGCCTTTGCAGCAGGCTATTATTTCTCCGGTTCCCAAGGGGGTCACACAGAAAAAGACCTTGTTGCCGAACACGAAGATCACGGCCTTGAAGCCACTGTTAATGAAAAGGGAGAAGTTGTCTGGACCTGCTCCATGCATCCTCAAATCCAATTGCCGGAACCGGGCAAATGTCCCTTGTGTTTCATGGATCTCATCCCCTTGGAAAAAGGTGGAGAATCCGGTGATGAAGCAGTCAGTCTGCGCCAGATCAGCCTGACTTCATCCGCCCGTAAGCTTGCCGGGATAGCGACGACCCCGGTGACACGACAAAGCATTAATGTGGAAACACGCATGCTCGGCAAGGTTGATTACGATGAAACCCGTATGGGAACCATCACCGCATGGACAGGCGGACGCATTGATAAACTATACATTGACTACACCGGAAGTTCGGTCCGCAAAGGACAGGCCATGGCTTCCATCTACAGCCCCGAACTACTCACCGCACAGGCTGAATTAATTCAATCTGTTAAAGCCAAGTCCGCCCTGAAAGGCAGTTCCCTGCAGGTGGTCAAAGATACCGCCGCCCGTACTGAAAAAGCCGCCCGCGAAAAGCTGCGTCTGCTGGGACTTTCCAAAAGCCAGATCGCCACTATCGTCAAACGCGGGAAGGCCGCCGAGCACATCACCCTCTACTCACCCATGAGCGGCATCGTCATCAAAAAAGATGTTGTGGAAGGTGTATACTTAAAAACAGGAACCCCCATATACACCATTGCCGACCTTTCAAGGGTCTGGGTGATCCTTGAGGCATATGAATCAGACCTGCCGTGGATCAAGATGGACATGAAGGTCAGCTTCAGCACTGAAGCCTACCCCGGTCAGAGTTTCGAAGGCAAAGTCGTCTACATTGATCCTGTTGTTAACGAAAAGACCCGCACGGTTCGGGTCCGTCTGGAAGTGCCCAATAAGGGCTTAAAGCTCAAGCCGGGCATGTTCGTACGCGCGGTGAACAAGGACGAAAAACAGGCCGAAACTGAACTGGTCATCCCGGCTTCCGCACCGCTCATCACCGGGAAACGGGCCGTGGTTTACATTGCCGTACCCGGTAAGGAAGGCGTTTTCGAAGGACGTGAAATAGTGCTCGGCCCCAAAGCCGGGGACTTTTACGTAGTTAAATACGGGCTGAATGAAGGCGAAGAGGTGGTCACCAAGGGTAATTTCAAGATCGACAGTGCCATCCAGATTATCGCCAAGCCAAGCATGATGAACCCTGAAAGCGGGGTCAAAACCATTATCCACGACCACGGCGATCACGCTGCCATGGACGATATGAAGCAGACCAAGCAACCGGATAATACATTACCGCCAATATTCAACTCCAAGCTTGGGTTCCTGAAAAGAGATTTCGATTCGCTCATGGAAACCGCCAATTCAGGAAATCTTGAGAACAGCCGCAAGCAATTCTCAGCCTTATTCGAAAGCATCGGTAAAGTAGATGGGTCAGGGCTTAAGGGTGATGCATCCCTTGCATGGAAGGAACTCTCCATGCTGCTCAGAAATGATGCAGTGCTCGGAAGCGGTGTTAAGGACATGCACAGGCTCAAATCAATTGTTGCTGAGACATCAGCCCATTTCAAGCGGCTGGATCTGACCTTTGGGGTCTCTGCTCTAGCTGAAAAATCGGCCAATAAATCGGAAGCACCCGAAGCCTTTCAAACACAACTGGGCAAGGTCTTCAACGCCTATACCGCATTCAGTGAAGCCCTTGCTGCCGACAATTTGGCGAACGCTCAAAAGCAGGCCGCACTCATAGCCGAAGAACTGAAAAAGATAGACCACACAGCACTCTCTAGCGATGCCCATAAAGTCTGGATGGATGCGCTTAAAAACATAAATGACGGCATGTCCGCCATTCGTGGGGCCAAGGATATTGTCGGAGTTCGCGCCGGACTGGAGCCTCTTTCCTACGGCATGATCGATACGGTGGAAAAGCTGGGCATCAAATCCGCAAAGCCTGTTTATGAAGTCTTCTGCCCCATGGCCTTTGATTTCAAGGGGGCCAAATGGCTGCAATCCGACGAAGACATCCGCAACCCCTACTTTGGTGAAGCCATGCTCCAGTGCGGGGAAGTGGAACGCCAGATCAAGGCCGGGGAATAAGGTTCGGAGAACGATATGAGCGAGCATAACACTCAGAAAATGGACCGTCCCGAACCCAAGTCCTTCACAGAAAAGACCATTCTTTTCTGCCTTGAGCAAAAGCTCATCGTGGCAATTGTGCTGCTCATGATCATTGGTGGCGGAATTTTCACCGCTCCCTTTAACTGGGATGTAGGCGGCATGGAACGCTCTCCGGTTCCGGTGGATGCCATCCCGGATATCGGTGAGAACCAGCAGATCATTTTCACCCAGTGGATGGGTCGCTCACCGCAGGACGTTGAAGACCAGATCAGCTATCCGCTCACCGTGGCTCTGCTCGGGATTCCCGGTGTTAAGACGGTCCGCAGTTATTCCATGTTCGGCTTTTCAACCATTTACGTAATTTTCAACGAAGACGTGGATTTCTACTGGTCCCGTTCCCGGCTCATTGAGAAATTAAACAGCCTGCCTGCCGGAACGCTGCCCGCCAATGTAAAGCCAGCACTCGGCCCGGACGCCACCGCGCTGGGACAGGTCTATTGGTATACCATCGAAGGTCGTGATCCGCAGGGCAACCCAACCGGAGGCTGGGATCTAGACGAATTACGCTCAGTACAGGACTGGTACGTCCGCTATGCTTTACTTTCTGCTGACGGAGTAAGTGAAGTGGCCTCTGTAGGCGGATTCGTCAAAGAATATCAGATTGATGTTGACCCGGATGCTATGCGTGCTGCCAAGGTCTCCCTCAACGACGTTTACCGCGCGGTGAAGATGTCCAACCTCGATGTTGGTGCACGGACCATTGAAATCAACAACGCCGAATACGTCATTCGCGGTATCGGTTTCATCAAAAAGCTTTCCGACATCGAAAGTTCGGTGGTCAAAGTAGTCAACAACATCCCCATCTACGTGCGCGATGTGGCCCGTGTCACCGAAGGCCCTGCCCTACGCCGTGGAGCCTTGGATAAGGGCGGTGCGGAAGTTGTGGGTGGTGTGGCGGTTGTGCGTTACGGCGAAAATCCGCTGCAGGTCATTGAGAATATCAAGGACAAGATCAAGGATATTTCACCGGGGCTGCCTTCAAAAGTCCTGCCAGATGGAACCGAAAGCAAGCTGACCATCGTTCCCTTTTATGACCGTTCCGGGCTGATCCATGAAACTTTGGGAACCCTGAATACCGCGCTGACCGAGGAAATCCTGATCACTATCATCGTAGTGCTTATTGCGGTGATTCACCTCAAAAGTTCGCTGCTGATTTCCTCGCTGCTGCCCCTTGCGGTGCTCATGTGCTTCATGGGCATGCGTGTATTCAAGGTTGATGCAAACATTGTCGCCCTTTCAGGCATCGCCATTGCCATCGGGACCATGGTCGACATGGGCATCATCATCTGTGAGAATATCCTCAAAAAGATTGAACAGGGCAAAGAGGGAATCAGCAGGTTAAAGCTTGTCTACGAAGGCACTGCCGAAGTGGGTAGCGCGGTTATGACTGCCGTTGCCACGACAATTGTCAGCTTCATGCCTGTATTCGCCATGGACGGCGCTGAAGGTAAACTTTTCAAGCCACTGGCCTACACCAAAACTTTCGCTCTGCTGGCTTCGATCATCGTGGCCCTGACTATCCTGCCTCCGGCTGCGGAACTGCTTTTCACTGCCCGCAAGAAGTTCCTCAAGAACAGGCGAACATACTTCATAGCTGTGCTTTACCTGCTTTGCGGTATTACTGTTTCCCTGATGCTCAAATGGTGGGCCGGGCTGTTCTTTATCTATGTTGGTGTAAAACACCTCGCACTTCCCTTCGTTCCCGAGAAATTCCACAAGTACGCCAACTACGCCGAAACATGGATAATAGTCATCATGGTCGCCTATGTGCTGACCAAATCATGGCTGCCTCTGGGGCCAGAAAAGGGTATGGGCAGCAATTATCTTTTCGTGGCGGTTATCATCGGCGGGCTGATGCTTTTCTTTGATCTGTTCCGACGTGGATACCCCAGAATGCTGGGCTGGTGCCTGAACCACAAATTGCTCTTCCTGACCCTGCCGACCTTCGTTGTTGCGCTGGGGCTTTCCATCTGGCTCGGGTTCGCCAACCTTACCGGATTTTTTTCGGACTCCATCAAATCCTCATCGCCTTATGTAAAACTGGCCCATGTCTTCCCGGGATTAGGTAAGGAATTCATGCCCGATCTTGATGAAGGAGCATTCCTGTTCATGCCCACCACCATGCCCCATGCATCCATCGGCGAAGCCATGGACGTACTTCGCAAACAAGACATGATGATCCAAGCCATCCCGGAAGTTGATTCCGCCGTGGGTAAGCTGGGCCGCGCTGAAACGCCCCTTGATCCGGCACCTATCTCCATGATCGAGACGGTCATCAACTACAAGTCTGAGTATCTGGTGGATCAATCCGGGGAGCGGTTGCGCTTTAAATTCGATCCTGATCAGAATGATTATTTCCGCAATGTGAATGGCAAGCTGGTTCCCGCCAATGATGGATATCCGTATCTCGTGCAGGGCTACTTTGAACGCGATGACAATGGAAAACTGATTCCCGACCCGGACGGCAAACCTTTCAGAATCTGGCGCCCAAACCTTAATCCCGGCCTTAACCCGGACCGCAAGGCATGGAAAGGTATCAACTCGCCCGACGACATCTGGGATGAAATCGTCAAGGCAGCAGAAATTCCCGGTGTGACTTCCGCCCCTAAGCTGCAACCAATTGCGGCCCGTATCGTCATGCTCCAATCCGGCATGCGCGCGCCCATGGGTCTCAAAGTTAAAGGCCCTGATCTGCAAACTTTGGAAAAGGTGGCCCTTGATCTTGAAAGGCTGCTTAAACAGGTCGGATCGGTACAGCCGGAAGCGGTCATAGCCGACCGCATTGTGGGCAAGCCCTACCTTGAAATCATCATCGACCGCGAAGCCATTGCAAGGCACGGAGTCATGCTTTCGCAGGTACAGGATGTGATTGAAGTTGCTGTGGGCGGTAAAGTGGTCACCACCACGGTTGAAGGGCGCGAGCGTTACCCGGTGCGGGTGCGCTATCTGCGGGAACTGCGCGATAACATCGACGCCATAAACAATATTCTGGTCAGCGCTTCCGGCGGTGAGCAAATACCCTTAAGCCAGCTTGCCGAGATCAAATACGTGCGCGGGCCGCAGGTTATCAAGAGTGAGGACACCTTCCTCGTGGGCTACGTGCTTTTTGATAAACGTCCCGGATTTGCCGAGGTGGATGTAGTCGAACAGGCCCAGACTTTTCTGGATTCAAAGATCAAGTCCGGTGAACTGGTTATTCCGGCTGGAGTGTCCTACGAATTTGCCGGAAGTTATGAAAACCAGATCCGGGCCCAGAAAAAGCTGGCGGTGATCCTGCCCTTGGCCCTACTTTTCATCGTGCTGATTCTCTATTTGCAGTTCAAATCCATCGCCACCACCCTGATGGTCTTTTCAGGAATCTTTGTGGCATGGTCTGGAGGTTTCCTCATGGTCTGGCTCTACGGACAGCCGTGGTTCATGGACTTCAGCATGTTCGGCACAGATATGCGCGAACTTTTTCAGGTAAGCCCCATTAACCTGAGTGTCGCCATCTGGGTCGGCTTTCTAGCCCTGTTCGGTATTGCCTCCGACGACGGAGTCATCATGGCCACCTATTTAGATGAAAGCAAAAAAGGGAGCAAAATGGAATCCGTCACCGAAATCAGACAGGCAATCATCTACGGAGCTAAGCGCAGAATCCGTCCCGCCCTGATGACTTCGGCAACAACCATCCTTGCCCTGCTGCCGATCCTGACCTCAACAGGCCGTGGCTCGGACATCATGGTGCCCATGGCAATCCCTTCATTCGGGGGAATGACTATCGCCATACTGACTGTGTTCGTAGTGCCGGTGCTTTATTGCGGGGTTGAGGAGATGAAGTTTCGTAAATAAAATGAAACCCCGCCGTGCTCACTCAGCGGGGTTCCTCATTCTATGATGACGTTACCAGCAAAACCACGTAAATATGCCCCATGAAAACCATAATCCTAGGCGATATCCACGGAGACTTCCAAGTCATCAATCATTTGGTTGAAACGGAACAGCCCGACATCATCATTCAATGCGGAGATTTCGGCTATTGGCCACGTAAGAATGGCTGGCCGCCAAACGACCCGCTATTGAAGTTAGGTAATACAAAACTATATTGGTGTGATGGGAACCACGAAGACCATGAATCCCTTGCTGAGATTGCAAGCTCAAGGGAACTGGAAGTTGCCCCCAATTGTTTCTATCAGCCACGCGGTTCAGTTCTGACGCTGCCTGATAACCGCACCGTTCTTTTCTTTGGAGGGGCGGATTCAACGGACAAAGATTCAAGAACTGAAGGGGAGAGTTGGTTTTCTGATGAAATTCCAACAAGATTTGATTTTGAAAAATTAAATAAAAGTTTACACGTCGACATTGTCATCAGCCATACTTGCCCCAAGTCCTTTAATCTCAGGCAGACAGCACCATTGGGGTATCGCAAATCATCATGGCTCGCCAAAGCCGATGATCCGACTCGCGATACTCTTGAGTTGATTTTACAACAGTATAACCCAGCACAATGGTTTTTTGGCCACTTCCATATTCACCAAACTGGTAAACATAACACTACGTCATGGACAGCTTTAGCTATCCCCATGGAGGACGAAGAGATCTGGTGGGTTGAATTGTAACATCACAGACCTAAACCTCGCCATATCTCAACAGCAGCTACAATCAGCCTTTCCGCCCATCTTCCGGGTAAAGAATCTGCATCCGGATTTACGACTCTGCGTCTTCTGCGACAATGCGCCAATCGAACAATTTTCCACGCTCCGGACAGACTTTCAATATCGTCATCCAAAATACGACCAGAATAGGCAGTAATTCGACGTAAAAGCCCTGTTAAGACATTTTCAACACCTATCTGCCCACAATCCTGCATTGGACACAAAAGAATTGTCTTAAGAGCATTTCCGCCGGTTCTTTCAGGCTCCAAAATAAAAATAGGTTGCTTGCCTTCCATCGTAAGTTCGACAACACCGCACAACCTGCGTCTGGATCCTGCTTGAGAAAAGCCGGTCCCCTTCGGCAGGTAAACCGTTGAATGTGAAACTTCTAGATTTCTAAGCTTAGTCGGCATCAACTTCACTGCCTCAGTAAAGTCGTGCAAAGCGTTGTCCGGAGGTTCATGGCAAACTTCAAGCCCCTTGTACTCTACTGATTTAAGCTTGCTACTCGCAAAAGGGTTAGGCCTTCGGGAACTTGTTCTTTTTATCTTTGGTGATTCCCCGTCGTTCTGGCCTCCTTCACTCCCGCCCGATTTGCCGCCTTCATCACTCCTGTTAGATGTCGTAGATTCAAAGTAATCTTTGCGTATTTTGGCTCTTTTTTTAAATACGGTGAAAGTTTTAGGTGGATGAAGAATTCCATCAGGTCCACCTGCCGAAGGAGATCCATCTACTCCAATAATATATTCCGTTCCGCCACCTGAACGCGAACCGTTTCCACGGCCTTCACCGGGTGTAATTTGGTTGACATATTTTATTGATGGATGGCGGAACACCAATTCTTCAAAAGAATATTCCAACCCACCAACAGACTCAATTTCCGACACAAGAAACTTATTTCCCCGGGAACGACCATGGAGAATCAATTTACAATCAATTATCGGCGGAGGAGACAAACAAATCTGGACACCCCAACCTTGAGTATGCCCACGACGCTGTTTCATCATATCTACATAAATTGAATTCCATGAGTTCAAAATCTGAGGGGTCGCAACAATCCAGGCAAAGTATTCCGCAAAATCTTCATTCACCAACCTGCTGGAAATTAATTTCGAAAAATTGAGCTCAAATACGGAATCATCGGTGGACACAGGCCGCTGGTAAAGACGATCTATCCCCGATGGCTGCATAAGAGCTTCACACATAGCTTTATTGTGCAGGAAAAGCGCGCGGATCAATTCCACAGCGGGGATAATATATTCAACACCATCGACTCGATAGACTAAAACCTTCTGACGCAGGAACTCCCTTTCGCCATACAAGTATATGAGTGGCTCGATTGCAGGAAAGGCATTTGATATTTCGACAAATGAAAGATCGGGAATAGTAATACTTCTTCGCTCAAAATTAACTTGATCGGAAGCCGGTGCCACCTTTCCGTTGAGATAAGTCTGACCAGTTCGATGAAAAAGGACATCGGCGTAAGGAACTTTCTCAATGAATATTTTGTCCGCAACAACATCAAGAAATCCAACATTCAATAATCCACCACTATTGTGGATGAAGGTATCACCATACCAGTAGACTCGAACTTCCCCACGATCCTTTAGATAGTTGAAGGTCGTTTTCTGCATATAAATCCATCCGAATAGGTTTTGAGTGCCAATGCAACAGCCTTCTCCAAATCAGGCTTGACCGGAGTTTTCAAACCGGCAAGACGAACGATTTCCCAAGACCTAGGCCTGCGTCCAGCGCAACACTCTGTGCGCGTAATATGAAAAATGCGCCGTACTTGAAAATTCTCAACAGATTCCAACCGTTCCTTTAAAAACGCCTTGGTCCGAGGATAATAATCCAACTTATGCTCCAAATTTGCCAAGCATCCAAGTCTGATTCCGACTCGTGACAAGGTAACTCTAAGAAGGGGAATCTCCATATGAATATCAATTACAGCTTGTCGAACAGCTTTAAGCATTTCCGTGTCACGCCGCTCCCAATTCACATGTCCGGGACTGCCTTGGCTTTGAAGCAGGGCAGGAGAATTCTCACTAAGCCATTGTTTGTCGTGTCGGTACAGCCCCGTATAAAGTTTGGGATTCATCTTTCTTAGCTGAGTTTTCGAAAAACCTGAATTTGCGTCCTGCAGCATTAGCCACTTCTCTCGATTCGTTTTCCGTTGCTGACGGGGAGGGACATACTTTGGATACACACATATCTTGGGCAATTTCTTTTTCCGTGCGTCGGGCAGGGCATTTAGAAATTGACTAAATAAGAAATGCCGCACTGGAGAAAAAGACTTTCTGTGCTTCCTTGAAATAGCCTTCAGCCAGCAGGAATCATTCGAAATATCAACAGTGGAAAATAGGATTTCCAACAACTCACTTGAATAATAATTCGAAAAAGATTCGAACAACTTTTCCTGAGCTACAGAGTCCCGCCCCTTTACAAAACCTTTTTTCTTGAGGAGGGCAAAATATCTTGCTGTGCGCTGCTCGTAAGACTCGGTACGAATATCGCCAGCAACAATCCTTTGGTAGGCGCGGGCTATACCATCAAAGACATTATGATCATTTTCATAGACAGGCGCCCTGAAGTCCTTGTCGAATCTGCAATTACGCCTCGTTGCAGCAATAAACGCATGACGGTTTCGTTGCGTCACTGCCACCAGACTTTCCTGTAAAGGAAGACGATGCTCATAGCAGCCCAAAACTCCCGGCAATTGGTGCAGTCTACGCCAATAGGTTTCACCATATCTCTCAAAATCAGATTCAAGACAGGCTGGACAAAACTTCAAGACACTCGGCAACTCTACCGAATTTGCAGCAGTACCAAGGAGGACATTTAACGCTCCGCCTCGATTATTCAGGGATGATTCATAGGCTCTCTGAGCAACTTCAGGAGTCGTATAGGCCGTAAAAAAAGGTAGGAAAGTATGGTTGTGAACAAGTTCTTGTTCTGAATACGGGAACAGATGTTTAATGCGCTGATGCAACTGTCTAATATGGCTTTGAAAATACACCGAAGCAGTTACATCTTTTTTGGCGAACAAAGCCCGACAGGATCGCTTATAACTTCGCTCGCACGTATGACGCCTGTACCTTGCAAGAAGGCTGTATAAAATTTCATCAGGGTAAGGGCGAGGAAAATAAGCGATCATTGATTTATGACAAACTCCTCAGCCGGATTCTTTATCATTCCAGACTCATTTAAAATCTGATAAACATCAATCCCCTCATCCTCGGCATCAAAGTAGGCCAGCCTCAAATCATCGGCGTCGAGATCCGGTGGATCAACTTTCTTGAGCAGACTTTGCTTTTTGACCTCACTTTCAGTTAAAGGACCATTGACCAATAATTCATGAGCCACTCCACTCAATTGATAAGGAGAAGCTTCAGGTAAAATTTTCGATGCCTTCTTAAGTGCACCCAAGACATCTTCAGCATTATATCCTTCTTCCGCCAACAAATAAAAAGCGTTTGCTAATTCAGGGGGAATATACAGTTGCTGTGGTTCAGATTTGTTTACATTAGAAGCTTTGGGGGCTGTATATTTAATCAGATCAGTCAAAATATCATCATAGCGCAACAGGGCATCTTCATCATTATTTCGTAAAGCTGCAATCATGGGCTGAACGTCAGACATTTTTTCCCTTGCCACACGACGGATCAAATTTACCGAAAGTTTCTCGTGTGAAGTTGAAATTGCCCGATGCTGTGCGAGCCTAAAAAGAGTAGTGACTAAAGCCAGTATACCCTGACTTTCGTCATACAAAACTTCTTTTATCTCATTCGTAAGAGGCCCCGGATTATTTACCCACTGGTATTCCCATAAATTTTCCAGCAACTCCTGCCAGTCCGGATCATCTTTTGCGAACCTGGAAAATCTGTAACTACCAGCACCACTGGCTCTACGTGCTTGTCTCAAATTGTTTTGCAATAAAGGAAGGGCCTTAGGAGTTCCGACCAAAAGAATCGGAACATTCACAGTGTTTGAAAGTGTCACAAAAAAATTCATCATCTTGGTAGATTCGCTTTCTTTGCAAGACATAAGATGCTGAATTTCATCTATCACGAGAAGCCCGATACAATGAATATTTGAGACAGAAGCCATATGCGCCAGCATTTCGTCCGGAGTCTTCCCACGCGAAGCATATTCAGCGCAATATTGCGTGCCCAACAATGAGTCCACAGCTAAGAAGAAACTCATACAAAGCTGCTTTAAAGACCCAACACTTGGACAATCAATTTTCAACCATACAATTTGATACAAGCCATACTTAGGGTGAACAATAACCCTGTCATATAGAGACAGAACTCTTAAACAAGCCTCGGTCTTTCCTGATCCTGAGTTACCGATAATAGCAATGCATTCCGCTGTAGATGGGAGAGAATAATTCGTATGTGTATGATCCTTCAATCGAACTCGGTCATATCCATCGTTAAGCTGTTTTACATGTGCTGAAGAGGCTGGATTACGATTTAAATAACCGGCACGAATAATAGTCGAAATCTGCTCCTGCAACTCAAAATGATGCGGGAAGGCTTCAAAAAAATTTCTAATCCGAGCAAGGTAGTGAATTCGTATTGATGCTGGATGATTTCGCTCGCTTTTATCGAAAACAGGTTTGGAAGGAATAACCTTTAGAGCCTGCTTCTCAGTAAGAATATGTGGCAACGCCTCAATCAGAGGATTCCCTCTGTATTCAAGAACAACTTGTCGACGGTATCGGGCGATTTTAAATGAGTTCATATCAATATCATTTTTCATCTTCCCGCTCCTTAATAATTTTTTCCCGTCTCGCACGGTTGGGATATGAAAAATCCTCTTCAACTTCTTCCTGAGCAATGGGAATTACCGCAGCTTTCTGTCCCGTAAATTTCCGGTCAGCCAAAACCATTGCATCGCCAGCTCGTGACATATTCTTTTCTTCTTCCCGATTCTCTCTGATGTTCCCAAGCCGTTCTGTTTTGCTGCGCGAATCAGGTCCGCTTTGCATGCGCCTCTCTTGAGAGAGTCTTGCAATTCCCTGTAGCTGGTTATCTAAATTTACTTGTGCTGCTAACTCATTACCCCTGCGCTTGGCCCTTCCCTGAGCTACTTTCTTCTTCAATTCTTGTAGATCCCATAATGACATATTTTCAAAAGCGCGACTTGCCGGTGTAAGACTGCAGATATCAAAACTTAACTTACCCCTCTTTGGGATATAGATATTACTGATATTTCGGGGATCAAAAGAGATCTCAATCTTCCAAGTTTTTTGCCCTGCACGAACATACCACCCCTCTTCCATGGCCCGATCACAATGGTAATAGCAACCTTGAAAAAGAACTCCTTTCCTAGTCACACGAGCAGAAGCCCGTGGTAACAGATACGCTTTGATCACTTTTTCTGACTGAGAACGTAAGGCTCCTGATCTATTGGCAATCCCCCAATTCCATAACTCGACCGGGATAGCCGGGACATCCTCGACCATCATTTTAAAATCTTTGTCGTATTTAGATATTTCATGAGCATTGTTATGAAATAAAATACAGTGAATAAATGCTGTTGTTAGATCATCTAATGTAAGAGCAGCACCGAGCCGATAATCTTCTGCACCTCTTTGACGAAAATCCTTATCAATTGTTCCACCAAGATGTCTTTTGAAAGTAGCTTGAATCGTACGGAAATGTCTCTCCACAATCCCTTTACAGTCGCCTCTATATGCGGACGTATTTTCAGTTCTGACAGAAAAGGCCTCGATGAAATTCTCTATCTGTTTGCCCTTCAATTCTGCATTATCCGCAATAATCGCATCTGGGATATGACAACTTGGCCACTGCTTCGAAGTGATATTAACTCCATAAAGCTTACAAAAAGAGACTTTATCAGTCATGGCATTTGCCAAAGCATCTGCAGCTGTAAGATATGACGCATTCTCGATGCCTATGTACAACCCCACGACCATCCTGCTGAAAACATCTATCACTTCATAAATAACTGGCCGCCCAATAATTTTTCTCGGATCTAACTTTGAAACCAAATAAATATCGCCGATAGTGGAATCAATTTGAAAAACTGCCCCAGGTCCATAGGCTTCAATAGTAGATGTACTCAGAATTGGCCGATGATCTTTCTCATAGTTTTTGTCTCCCTTTCTAGCGCGGAGCTCGGCCTCTAAATCTCGGTCCTTTTTGTACCAATAACGGAACTGCTCTATTGTCGGAATTTCACTAATCCTTGGGACTAATTCCCCATTAGGATTTTCATCAGAAAAATAGACACGAATCATATCATCGTACGCATCTTTGAAAGTACTCTTTGAACTCCCATGATAAAATCTCTTAATAGATTTTTTGAAAATTGATTTCATTTCTTCATCGACATTTACTCCCTGAACAATATCATATTGACGAGGACGCCCTCGTTTCGCATGACTTGTATGAAGCCTATCCTTTGCAACACCTGAATTTTTATAATCTGGCAGAAGAGCATTCTTATTCATTCCCCTTTGCCAATATCGTCTCAAATTGCGCTGCAATGTTCGCCGACATTTACCGTGCTCTGTAGAACATCCCTTGAGTAATGAATTTCTTTTTCTTTTATCAAAAATATCCGGCTCAATAAGGAGCGTCTCAATGTCTATCCATAGTTGTTCACGTTTTTCCCTACTTGCAGCAGATAAGTCTGTTTCATTATGGATAAACGCAAACTCATCTTCCACCCCATAGACGATCTCTTCAGTCTTTACTGACTCAAATATAAAATCAGTTTCAAATAATTCTGGCCAAGCATTAGAGGCATTAACATCAATTGCAAAAAACTGTTTATTATCTGAACTAGTCCACAGAATACGATAAATTTTGTCTGACTCCTCACGGAATCTGAACAAATCATTTTTGAGTACAACGTTCATATCACTAACTCATTCCCTAAAATTTCAGACCTGACTGAAAAGGCCATCAACGGCGAAGATTCGTCGAATCTAATCGTCACATCGAAACAAATAACTTTTTTAGCGAGCAAATTCTTGAATATGGCTAAACCAGTGCCGGAGTCTCTATTGAATTTTGAATCAATATGTTCCAACATCTGGGAGAGGGTGCTGAAATTCTGCAACTCTACTTGGATTAACAATGCGCGCTGTATTTCCAAAGAGTCCTCACTAATTCCTTGATTCTTAAGTGAGTGTAATGACTTTACGTTATGCGCAACAGTCGTTGATATTTCATTCTCAGTCACAATTCCCCAGTCAACATTTTTGCTCAGCCAGTACCTGCGTTCCAACTCAAATTTCTCAAGAGTCCTTTTCTTCTGAAGCTCTCTCCAAGGCTTTACGGTCCGCGCAACAGTCAATATTTCCCCGGCACGCTTCACTGTAATCAAAAAATCAGTCGTCAGTGGGATTTCAACTTTTGAGCGCGTATCCATCGGATGGCGAATGCCAGAATCTTCAGCAAGGGTAACAGTCTCATTCAAAGGTAAAAGAGGAAACTGCTCACGAATATCGACAACATCATCAGCCCACTCTAAATGATAAAAGTAATCCCGCTCAAGGTCTGAAAACAAATGGTGAACCCTGCCAGTTGTCCAACCAGTGATCCTACTGCATCTACCTCTTGAAGAAAGATCCTGAACTTTCAACCATGGAATATAATCTGCCCCTGTCCCTTTTCCACGACCTTCCTTAAGGAACCGAGCTAACTTCCTATGATCAAAGGAATATTTGCTTTTCACCATAGAAAAACCTCTCCATATATGACAACAATCATACAGGAGAGGCTAATTCAAGACAAACTATTTATAAAAAGGATGAACTAATTCAAGAAAGGACAGATTAATTAAAAACTGGACAAACTATTTTTAATTTGGACAAACCTCATTTTCAGTCCACACAAACTGTGAGAGAACAATAAAGTTGTATACTGGACAAACTAAAAACCATTATTTTCCGTGGAGGATATTTCGCGCTTCAAAAATAAAGTTGTATACTGGACATACTCCTACTTAAAAATTCAAGGCTAATTTGAATAATAAAGTTGTATACTAAAAACTTAAAAAATGACTCTTGTAACTCTCTGACAAAAATAAATATCAGTGCTCGGAACGGCTTTCATTACGACCTTCCACCACCCATTCCACGGCCGCCACCACCACCTTTCCCACGCCCTCCGCCACCTATTCCGCGTCCGCCGCCCACTCCACGCCCTCCATCCGTTGGCCGCGGGTCACCGACATTGATGCTCTTATACTCTTCAAGAGCATGTTGTACTGTATCTTGTTCGGAAAAAAAGACTAAAACTCCGGCTTTTTTCAAGGCGGCTTCTGCTTTAGGTCCAACTCGCCCGGTGATAATTGCTTTCGCGCCAGCATCGACGACCATCTGGGCGGTTTGGATACCAGACCCCTGAGGCAAGTCTCCCTGTATAGCATTATCCAAATAGTCATACGTATCACTGTCAGTATCATAGATCACGAATCCCGAAGCTCGTCCAAACCTCAGATCCAGAGAACCTTCAGGTCCTTTTCCTTGTGCGCTTATGGCGATTTTCATGACATTCCTCATCTTTTTAAATTATAAAAATAAGATCCAGATTAATTCCAATTTAAATCTTTCAAAGAGGCTCCAGATTCCAATCAATACTCAACATCCGTAATATCTATTCCAAGTTTCTCCCACTGAGCTTTAGCTTCGGCCTGACCCTTTGCGATCATGTCAGCATCCCACTCCTCCAGCACCAGACTTTCAGCAACTAACTGCCATATGTACTTCACTTCATATTTATAATCAGTATAAAACTTGGGAATGCGCCTCATTATCTGGTCCCGACAATTGGAACAACCGACGACGACCACATCCGCGCCGCTACGTTTGATCTGATCATACTTATATCTAGCGTGCCAAGCAGACTCGGCTTCATAAGGCATTGGCCACATGCCACCACCTGCACCACAACAATAATTAAGACCTCTATTCGGAGTCATATCCACAAAATCATCAACACACTGGTTAATAATCCAACGCGGTTCTTCAAAATAGCCCTTACCGAAATGGCGTTCAAGTTCACGACCATGTTTACAGGAGTCATGCCAAGTAAATCGCTTACCTGCATTAACTGATTTATCCAGCTTAATACGCCCATCTCTGATTAGCTGAAGCAAATAATCATAAAGATAAGTAAAGCCCACCTCATTATTAGGATCCTCCATAACACACTTATCCATACCCTTCCGGCAACCGTACGAACCACCACCACAGTCAGGCATAATCATACGGCTGATGTTATGCTCCTTCATGAAATCTATTTTGCGTTTGGCTAGAGTCTTGTTAGCCTCATAATTACCCGTAAAAAGAGCCCAATCAACAGCTTCCCAACCTTCAGAAGGAACTGTCCAGTTTTCTCTGGCAGTATAAAATATTTTCCACCACCAGAATTGATCCTCAAAGTCACCATAGACTTCCTTTGAGTTCGGGAAAAAGAGGATATCAGCATCCTGTTTATCAACCGGGACATAAAATCCAGGACACTCCTCAGCTAATTCTTCTCCAAGTTCAGCCATACCGACCAAATAATCTTCCTTTTTTATGGCAAGATTATTTCCTGTCTCCACATTATTAACCATCCCCTGCTGCAGAGTACCAGGCACCTTGTCACGATCACGCAAGCTTTTCATATGCCCCATTACAGCAGGTATATCTATCCCCATAGGACAAGAATAGGAACACCGTCCGCATCCTGTACACAACCATGGAAAATTAGATTCCACAACTTCATCTACCATACCGTAAGCCAACATGCGCAGAACTTTACGAGTATCCCACCCTTCCATACCTGGAGTGTCGGTTATGGGACACCCGTTAGAACAAGTTCCACAAACCATACAGGAGCTAAAGTCGAACTTATCCAAAAACTCCCGAATATCTGCATCCATCGGTTTCGGCATAACCATGTCCATGACCTGCTCCTTATGGTAAGACAATCCACCATTTATTCTCTTCGGGGGCAGAAACTCTACCCCCGAAAAGTTCCGTTATCTTTTCGCAACAGTTGTTCCACCGAATATGAAACCGATTACAATTGGGCCGCTTCAGCTTCTACTACCTTTCCAGCCTGATCATACATCAAGCCGCAACGTAAATCGAAGTGTCGGTTAACACTCATTGTAGGGCTGGAACCATTAAGAGCCACCTGCACCACAGTAGATCCTAAAAACGCCTTTTCTGGATCCTGTTCTCTAGAGTGATGTGCCATGATGACCAAGTCAGCATTAAGCTGCTGAGTTTTCTTTAAAATCTCCATAGCAGGTTGACCAATACAGACCTCGAAAGTACAGCCATCAACACCCTTCAAGCGTGGCCCGTATTCACTTTCAAGACGACTCTTAAGTTTAGCCTCTTCTGCTCCGAAATCAGCTACATGCATAACCGTCAGCCCAGCCTTGTACTGACGAGCCATCTGTCCACCGTAACTCACCGCACACTCAGCCTGATCGGAAAAATCCGTAGCTATAAGAATATTCTCAAACAACGGTTCCTTACAAACAACGTCCTTGTGTACAACCATAACAGGACAACGAGCCTTCTGACTCACCCGCTCAAGAGTACTTCCTGCCATACCCCACATCTTGGAACGCTTTTCCTCATATTCCTTAGTGTGCGGTCCCATTACAATGAGATCAGTATTCTTCTTTCGTGCCAGACGGAGAAGTTCATTATGAGGAATGCCAGGCACAACCATTATCTGGGAATTAGGAATATCCTTCAATATATCACCATACATTTCGGTAAGCTGATCATTGAGCTTGGTAGTTTCCCCGGATGGTTCAAGGGTTTCTACGGAACCCCACCCTTGAGCCATGCCTGCGACATGCACCAGATATAGATTTGCTTCAAACTTCTTGGCAAATTCTGCAGCCGCCTTAACAGCGAAATCATCAATTCCAGTTGTGGTAATACCCACAATAATGTCCTTAAACATAAGTCGCTCCCTTGTTAGGGTTTACGGTTCAACACCGGTCAACTCTTCGCCGCTTTCCGTCTGGCGCAGCTGACTCCAGACCTTGTTATTAATCATGTCCCTGACCCCAGCCGTCATGGTCAGGTTTTTCTTCAATTGCATCACATCCTCTCCAAACCCGAAAGCCAACCCCATAAGTTGAGATAGATACAAAACAGGAACACGCACTCCTCCTGCCTTCACGGCCTGAGCCTGATACGCTTCAAGATTCATCTGGCAAAGAGGACATACTGTCACTATAACATCTGCATCACTGGCTCCGTTCAAAATCTCCGCCACAGACCTGATTGCTACATCACGATGCCCGACCATAAGTGAAGCTCCACAACACCGATTGCCGTAATCCCACTCATACACGTTTGCACCTAAAGCTTTCAAAACAGGTTCCATTGACGTCGGCTTGCCCGGATCGTCAAAGACAGCATAAGGTCTAAGAATCTGACACCCGTAATACGGGGCCACCTTCATCCCTTTCAGTCCGTCTGTAACCTTCTCTTCTACTAATTTGACGCCCACATCGTTCAGAAGAACATCAAGCAAATGAAGGACTTTTACATTGCCGGCATATCTCTGACCAGATGCGCTCAAAACTTCATTAACTTTGCCATGCAGTTCTCTGCTTCCTATAACTTCTTTATTCACTTTAAGCAGATTAAGATAACAGGCGCTGCATGGTGCAAGCACATCTATGCCTCCCATTTCTTTTTCCACAATGGCAAGATTCCTAGCCGGCAAAGCATAATTCATAAGTTTACTAACTGGTTCAGCAGCACTCGCCCCACAACACGTCCAATTCGGTATTTCCTCCAGTGTTACGCCTAGACACTCCATGACAGCCCTGACAGATACATCAAATTCCTGCGCACTCTCCAAAAGGGAACAACCCGGATAATATGCATACCTCATGACGAAATCTCCATTTCTCTGGCCTTCGCGAACATAGCTTTGAGCCGCCCGCGTTGAGTTCTATTCGGTATATGCAACTTTCCTTTACCCATCAGCTTCATTCCCAGCGGAATAAAAGACAACGGCAATGCTGGATTCTTGCGCTTAAGAAAATACCTATTCATAAGGCTCAGTTCCTGTGCGCGACCATAAACTTCCACATTGTCCATAAAGGCTTCGTAGAAAGCTCCGTTCTTCTTAGCTGCCCAGCTTCCATCCAGTCTGGAAAGACGCTTAAGCGCACCCATTGCAGACGTAAGCTTAAGTCCGCGCGGACACCTAAGCGTGCACATATAACAGGAAGAACAATACCAAAATGCCCGGCTTTCAAGAATTTGATCCAGCATACCGAACTGAATCATCCGCCACATGCGGCGCGGGGTTACGTCCATAGCAAATCCATTGGGACAGGAAGCTGTGCAGGTCCCGCACTGCATGCATGCCGACACCATGTCTTTCAGTTCGATGAGGGTCGACTGATATTCATCTGTAGCAGGACTCCAAGTCTGTTTGATCACACCGCTCATGGCTCACCATCCTTGAGATATCCGTTTATCCGTCCTTATGCAGGTTCTTCCAAAGCCGCATCAATGACAGACATCATCGATCCATCGTGGAATCCTGTTAATACGGTTGCACTATTCGGGCACACAGCAGCACACGCCCCACACCCTTGACAAAGGATGTCATCCACTAATATTTTTCCAGCTTCCATATCCGCAACACGGGCGCCATAAGGACAAGCGGCCACGCACGCCTGACAAAGAGAACACAAAGAATGCCGGACAGAGGCCACCACTGTTTCTCTAGGGATCTTTTCAGCATTCAGAATACGTAATGCCCTTTGTGCCGCAGCCTTTGCCGAGGCAACTGTTTCCCCCATACGTCGAGGTGAATGGGCAACTCCGCACATGTAAATACCCTGTTTAAGGAAATCCACAGGCCGCCACTTGAAGTCGGCTTCCTTATAGAATCCGTTTTCATTTACCCCCACATCGAAAACCTCCAGAAGATCTTCAACATCATTAGGTTCGAGTCCGCTGGACAACGATAGAAGATCGGCATGGATCTGAATCTTACTGCGAAGAATATGATCAAAGAAAGTAATGACAGGCTTGTCATCCTCAAACGTGACTGTCGGCTTATTGTCAGCCTCGTAACGGATGAAAATAGCTCCGGCCTTGCGTGCACGGGTATAATATGTTTCCAAAAAGCCCTGAGCCATAATATCACGGTAGAAGACATAAATAGACAAATTAGGATTACGTTCCTTGAGGGTCAGCACGTTTTTAAGCATTTCCGGACAACAGACCCGGCTGCAATATTTGCGGTCTTCTCCCTGCGACCTCCAACACTGGATCATAGCAACACCGGATAACGCACCGGCATCAATAACACCGGTAGCAAGCCGTTCCTCAAAGGTCAGGTGAGTCATCACCGACTTGTGCACACAAAATCCGCTTTTATAAACCTTTGCCTCATGCCCGCCAGTAGCAAGAATGGACACACCATGTTCAAGAGGGAAAACCCCCTGCGGACTGGCTATAGCGGATCGAAAGTGCCCTGCACTTCCTCGTGAAAGAACAACTCGGGAATCCTTGAGGACCTTAATGTTAGGGTGTCGCTGCACCTGTCCGATGAGTTCCTCCATAAATTTACGGGGATCTGAACCGTCAAGCTGAGTGTGCAGCCGCATAGCCAAGCCACCAAGTTCCTCCTCAGATTCAACCAAACAAACTCCGTATCCATAATCAGCTATGGACATGGCTGCGGTCATTCCGGCTACCCCTCCGCCCACGACCAACGCGGACCTAGTAATATCGACCATTACAGGCGCAAAGACAGGATCAACTCCTTGCAATCCAGCCACAGCCATAGAAAGTGAAACGTAAATTTCCTTCTCTGCCTTGCCTTCTGTCTGCGGCTTGAAAGTAGGCGTGTAGATATCAACCACATCCATAAGAGCCGGATTCAACCCGATGTTTTTTCCAAGCTCTTTAAGCCTAGGAATATAGGCGTACGGCATACACGCACCGATCAGCACTCGATTTGGTTTGAATTCATCAATACCCTTACCTATTTCTGCCCACCCTTCCGCTGTACAGGCCCGACCGATCGGAACGACCTTATGAACAGAATGAACCTTCGCAAGATGATCGCTTAACGCATGCATATCAATCGACTGCCCCAAAGTAGGGCAAGAAGCGCATATGGCTACAAATGTTCGGGCCGGATCTCTGGATACATCAGGATACTCAGGTTCTGGCTCACTCTCTATACCCGCAAGGACATCATAGATTTTTATAATTCTTGACGCTGCCTGAGCTGCAGCTCCTGCCTGAATTACAGATTCAGATATATCCTTAGGCTCACCGAAAGCTCCGGCTGCAAACACGCCGACACGACTGGTACGTTCGGGGGCATAAGGCTTCGTTTCAGCAAATCCCCACTCATTAACATCCACCCCCAGAGTCAGAGCAAACTGCTTCATACCGCTTGGAGGACGAGCTCCGACAGCTAAGACTACCATATCGTAAATTTCTGTCACCAGATGTCCCTGCTCTGCCATGTACTCAATTTTTAATGCCTGACCGTCATCCGTAGGCATGATTGAATGAGGCCTGCTCCGCACAAAACGAACACCTTTCTCATTCTCTGCACGGTCACGATACTGCTGATAATCTTTTCCCGATGTCCGCATATCCATGTAAAAAATTGTGGCATCTACAGCCCCGCCAGTGGCCTTCTTTGCAAGCAAAGACTCCTTGATGGAAAACATACAGCAGATCGCTGAACAATAATCTGCCCCTTTCTGCACATCACGCGAACCAACACATTGAATCCAGGCTATATTCTTGACAGGTTTATTATCTCCGGGCCTTAATAACTGCCCGCCCGTAGGTCCGGTCCCGCTCATAAGACGTTCAAATTCAACAGCTGTAAGCACTCCGGGATGATCATAGCTCCAAACATCTTCCCCGCCCGCTGGATTCATCTTCGGATTATAACACTCAAATCCTCCGGCAAGAATAACGGCACCTACTTCCAGCTTCACGGTAGTATCGGACATGATGCGCATATAAAGTTTATCCAGCCAAGGCACGAATGTTTTGGCAACCAAAGACTTTACCAAATATTCACGGGCTCCCTGCATAACTAGGTCAGCACCCTGCTCTTCCTGTCCCTCTGTTGCCATGACAACAACCGGCACATCTGCTCTTAACTCCAAACTACGGGTCAAAATACGGCTGACATCCATATCTACAAGGTTCGTCCCTAAAAGGACCAGACGAATTCGATTATCTGTGGTGAGCATTTCCACAGCTTCCCGTCCTGCTTCCGAAAAATGAAGTGTAAAGTTCTGTTCCTTCAGACTTTCCTTCATGAAGTTAGCCACTTCAGCATCACTATCCACAATAAGGATATGAAAATTCTTTCGCTCATCAAATTTGAAATCAATAGCTCCGGTCGGACACGCTTCATAACACTTCCAGCAACGCTGGCAGTTATCGAGGTCTAGAACATAGTGGTTGGGAATCGCATGAGGGACCGGCAGATACACGGCCGTCCGCTCTGACAGCCCCGCATCGAATTCACTGGGAACTCGAACTGGACAAACTTCGGAACACTTGCCGCAGCTCACACACTTGGTAGGATCAATCAGAGTCGACTTTCGTCCTAACGAAACTAAGAATTTACCCGGTTCACCATCAATTTCAGTCAATTCTGTGGAAAGCATAATGTCAATATTGTCATGGAAAAGCCCCTTGCGCAGACAATACTGACTGGACGAATCTCGTGCCATCAGCGGCAACATTTTGCACATGCCGCAATGATCAGAAGGAAACTGATAATCCAGTTGACTCAAAATTCCGCCATGATTGGGTCGCTTATCAATAAGAGCTACTTTGTGACCGGTGACGGCCAGATCCAAAGCGGCTCTGATACCACCTATGCCAGCTCCGACAACCAGCGCTCCATACTGCTTTCTCATTACGTCCTCCAGAGACTAAAATAATCAGGCTATGTGCGAGACTGTTTCCTGAAACTCGTCTTCTTTGAACACTGACAGAGGTGGTGGATCGTCGAGACTTCTGCCCGGCTCGTAATTAAAACTTTCCTGAGTGCGTGCTGCCACGGTTCTGAACAATTCCATCACGGGAATATCGTTCGGACAGGCATTGGAACATTGCCCACAACCTACGCAAGCCGTGCTCATATGAGCCATGCGAGTCAGATGATAAAAAACTGTGTCCGTAGGCAGCTTCAAACTGCCCTTATGCTTAGCCCATTCCATATACTGCCAAGGTTTATGCTCAAAGACATCGGTATTAAAGACACACTCCTTACAGTAACAGACAGGACAGGCCACACGACAATTATAACAGTTGACACAGGACGAAAGGTACTCGGACAAATCTTTCAAAGTTCCAGTCGCCGCCTTAGTCCGCTCCAACATAGCATCTCTAGCCACAATTCTGTTCTCCATCAGTGACTTAAGAGCATTTTCCCTACCATTTATTGACTCCATATCCGGCAATCCCAAAGCACTGAGCAAAGCTTCACCTCTTGCGCTTGCTGCCATAGCCGGAATACATACATGCACGTCTGCTCCGGCAATTCCGATGACGATATCTGCTTTTCTAGCGTCAGGATGTTCACAGCATTGACAGGCAGATGCTATCTTGATCTCGTTTTTAGATGAATTATTGCCATCACCTATCTGTCCATGAAAATTAAGCGTTGCCTCAAAAGGATCAGAATCGGCTAGAAATTTTTTATAACTCACATTGTCATAGGCACCCATGCAATCCATGCCTACGATAATAACTTTATCAAAACTTCCCTGATTCAGCTTAACCAATTCGACAAAGGCTCTGATTTCACAAGGGCGCAGGACCGCGGCAATTCGCTCTGTAGATTGCCCGCGAGTCAAACGGGACAGAAGCTTTGCACTGTTCATAGGGAATGCTGGAGCCAAAGGATCAGCACCGGATAATTGATCCTGATTCGTTACTAAAGTCGGCATAGGAATGCCTTTGCTGAACAGATGAACCGGCACCAGAATTCCACTCAGAGATTCATCATTCAAAAGCCCCTTCAGAAAACCTTGTAATGCGAGAACAGGATTATTTTCTTCGACCTGAATCTTCACTGTGGTAGCCATGTTATATCCTCCCGGTCCGTAGCGTTAAATCACAGCCATGGAACGTGCTTCCATAGGTCCAAGCTCTCTAATTTCATTAATAAAATTATTTACAGTTGCTGCGAATTCATTTCCTTCACTAGCCCCGATCCATGTCAACTTAACCCGTTCTCTCTCAATTCCGAATTGCGGTAAGATCTCGTTTAAAAGCTTAATCCTGCGTCTGGCTTTGAAGTTTCCGTTGATATAATGACAATCTCCGGGATGGCATCCACTGACTAGCACTCCATCCGCACCGGACAAGAGGGCTTTAATCACATACTTAGGGTCCACCATACCAGTACACATCATCCGCACCAATCGCAGGTTAGGCTGCTGCACCATCCTTGAAGTTCCTGCCAGATCAGCGGCCGTGTAAGTGCACCAGTTACAGACAAATGCCAGTAAGGTCGGTTCAAATTCATTACTCATGACTGCCTCCTCAGGCCTGATCTTCCGCTTGAGTTTCGACTAAAATGTCTGGGATCATACCAAGCAGACCATCTATCTCGTTGAATATCTGATTTTCATTGAAATGCTTGATTTGAGCCGCGCCGCTTGGGCAATACCCGGCACAACTGCCGCATCCTTTACACATGGCCTCATTAATAACCGCAATCTGCCTGCGTTCATCAAACTCAATAGCTGAATAAGGACACAATTTAGTACAAACCTTACAGCCCACACAAATATCAGGATTAATCCACGATGTAGTAGGAGAAATAGAAACCTTACCTCTGGCTGCCAGAGCCAGAGCCTGAGCAGCTCCGCCCGAAGCATGAGCCACAGCATCAGGAATATCCTTCGGCCCCTGACAGGCTCCGGCCAAGAAAACACCATCCGTAGCAGTTGAGACAGGCCCAAGCTTTGGATGCTCTTCCAAAAAGAAACCATCCTGCCCCTGAGCTACTCCAAAAATACGAGCAACCTCAGGCATATCATCCTGCGCCTGCATTGCGGTACAAAGTATGACCATATCCACGGGCACTCTGACATTCATGCTGAGTAGTGTATCTTCACCGATTACTACTAACTTGCCGTTTTCCTGAACAATCTCTGAGGGCCGACCGCGAATGAAGGTAACTCCCTCCTCCTGAACCCGCTTGAAAAATTCTTCATAGCCTTTTCCGAAACAGCGCATATCAATATAAAAATTATAGACTTTTGTATCATGACCCACTTTATCTTTAATGAGATGATCGTACTTAAGGGCATACATGCAGCAAGTTCGTGAACAATATTCATGATAATTTTGATCTCGACTTCCCACACAATGGATAATCGCTACACTCTCCGGCGACTGACCATTCTTCATAACAATCTGTCCACCAGTGGGTCCTACAGCATTATTCAACCGCTCAAACTGAAGAGCGGTATAAACTTCATCATATTTTCCGAACCCGTATTCAGCCATAGGTGTCGGGTCCATAGTGGCATAACCGGTAGCCAAAACAATGCTACCCACATGAAAAACCTCACGGGTATCCTTCATGTGGTAATCGATGGCCCCAGTAGGACATATCTTCTGGCAAAGACCGCACTTGTCCTTGGTGATCTTCTTACATACGGAACCGTCAATGACAGGCGTATTAGGTACAGCCTGCGGCGAATTTCTGAATATTGCCTTACGCATGCTGAGTCCCTCGTTGAACTCACTAAGCGCAGTAGTGGGACACTTCTCAAGACAGGCGCCGCAACCGGTACAGATATCCTCATTTATAAACCGGGCCTTACGTTTAACCGTAACCGTATAATTACCAACAAAACCGGAGACATCCTCAACCTCACTCCAGGTCATAAGGTTGATATTGGGTTCTTGAGAAACAGCGACCATTTTAGGTGTAGAAATGCAGGCTGCACAATCCAGAGTAGGGAAAGTCTTATCAAACTGCGCCATATGTCCACCTATGGAAGGACTTTTTTCCACAAGATGAACCTTATGTCCGGACTTAGCGATATCAAGAGAAGCTTGTATTCCCGCAATCCCACCACCAACTACCATTACATCGGGTAACACATCTACTTCTCTGGAAAAAAGTTCTTGATGACCGCCTACCCGTTCCACCGCAGCCTCTACTATATGCATGGCTTTAGCTGTGGCTTCGGCGGGCTTAGTTGTAATCCATGAGCAATGTTCACGGATGCAGGCATGTTGCATAAGGTAAGGATTAAGCCCTGCTCTGGCGCATGCCTTTTGAAATGTTTTTTCATGCAAGCGAGGCGAACATGAGGCAACAACTACGCGACTCAATCCATATTCCCGAATGTCCTTAATAATCATATCTTGACCGGGGTCAGAACACATGAACTGATAATCTCTGGAAACAACGACATCCTTGAGTCCCCTTGCATAGTCGGCAACGCCTTTACAATTGACTCTTCCCTGTATATTTGACCCACAGTGACATACGTACACACCGATCTTTTTGGCCATGATTAGTCCCTCTTTCAGATGATCAACGAATGCTTTTGTCGTTATTCAATTCCAAAGTCAGCTCCCCCACTAAACGCTTGAGCTTTTCATTTTCGATCGCGAGTTCTGATTTATCTGGAGCTCTCGTTTCTTTTTCAAAAAGAAGATGACAATTTTTTAAAAAATGCTCCCGCCATTTATAATACTGCCCGGGCCGAAGTTCATGAGAACGGCAGAGTTCATTAACACTCCCCCCCATGAGCCCTTCCAACACAATCTTCGCCTTTATCTTTGCATCCCATTTACGCCTCATCTGCGAGACCTCCTTACCAGTCTTCCCCTGTTTTCATTTTCAGGGTGATTACATGGAGAGTATGAGACTGCTGCCATCCGCAGGCTGTTCCGTTCGCAAAGCCTCGCCTGAGCAACATATTGTCATTTAATAATAAATATCCTTTCTCTTATTTCCAGCCACACCTCAGGCATATCACTTACTCTCCTTAACAAGATGCATACCGAATTAATTACTTGTAGAAATATCTTACTATTAAGCGATAAAAGCAGATGTAATAGGCATAAAAAATCACCAGAAACGAGTAAAAAACATTTTATTATGCAAGACATGTCTCATATTATAAGACAATAAAACGGACAAAAAAAAATAATTACATCATAAAATGTAATTATTTTAATATACTCATTCAACTAATCCTGTCTTGATTGCACATAATCTTAAGCAGAACTCATTGTCTTGCCTGACAAAACAATATCAGAGCTAAAGTGATACAATAAGGAATTAATCCATAAATTAAATATAAATACGTAATTGACAAACTTATGCCAAATTGTGCTACAGTTTGTACGGGAATTCTTATAGGAGAATTATATGGCTGACATTCTCATTATCGATCGTGCCAAATCCTTTGCCATGCATATGGCAAAGGATTTGGCACGACATGATATAGCCACCACATATTGTAACTCAATAACCAAAGCCATCGGTTTACTACACACAGGCAATTATAAAGCAGTACTGCTTGATGAAGATCTATCAGAGGGAAAATGTTTAGATTATATCGCAGCCATACGTGAAATTCCGCCCTACCCGGAAGTGATTGTAGTTTCTCAGAACGGTGACCCAACTGCAGCGGAACAAACCATACAAAACGGAGCATGGGACTATATTACCAAGCCCCTGAGCATACATCGCATCGTTGCAATTATAAACAGAGTAAAAGAATACCATACGGAACGGCAAGCATATAGAGCTCCCGTTTCACTACGAAGGGAAGGCATAATCGGAAACAGTCACGCGTTACAAGCCTGCCTTGACAAAGTTGCTCAAGCCTCAGCATCTGATACAACTGTACTTATCACGGGGAAAACCGGAACTGGGAAGGAGCTCTTCGCAAAAGCAATTCACAAAAACAGCGTGAGAGCAAAAAAACCTTTCATAATTGTAGATTGCGCTGCATTGCCGGAGACTCTTGCCGGAAATTTGCTATTCGGACATGAACGCGGAGCATATACCAGTGCGGACAGTTCATCCATCGGCCTCATTAAACAAGCTGACGGAGGAACTCTGTTTCTAGATGAAATCGGCGAACTGCCACTCGTCATGCAAAAAGTCTTTCTAAGAGTTCTGGAAGGCCGAAGCTTCAGACCTGTAGGAGGGGTAAAAGAGATAACAAGTGATTTCAGGCTACTCGCCGCAACAAATAGAAATCTTGAGGACATGGTAACAACAGGAGAATTCAGACAGGATCTTTTCTATCGCCTTCGCGGAATTCACATCCAGCTCCCTCCACTCCAAACCATATCCGAAGACATCAATGATCTCACCTGTCATTTCATCCGCCGCCATTGCCAGCAACTCAAAATAGATAGCAAAGGCTTTTCGCCAGATTTTCTTAACGCGCTCATGCTCTATAAATGGCCCGGAAACATTAGGGAGCTTATAAACACCATTGAACAAGCCATTTCCAGGGCAGAAGCGGAAACAGTTCTATACCCTCGGCATTTACCGAGAACGATGCGAGCGCAAATCGCCAGACGTGAGTTTGAAAACAACACTCCCAAAACAGTCAGACAAAAAAGCAAAATTGCAGATACCGCAAACTATCCAGACCTCAAAACATATCGCAACGAACAAACAGCTGGGATTGAAAAAAGGTATCTAAAAGATCTTATTGAAATAACCAACGGTGATATCAAGCAATCATGCCATATATCAGGTCTATCACGCGCAAGATTCTACGCCCTTATAAAACAGCACGGTATCACCAGAAGATCCAACCGCTGAATAACATTAACCGTGCCGATATCCGTAGATCGAATTGCTATCGATCCATCTCTCAAACTTCAACTCAACATCTCTTGAAAGTCCATTTCGCAGTAGGTTAGCTTTTGGACCACCCCCGTTAGCTAGTGAAAATAAAATATCAGCTAACTCTTTCTTGAGCGGACTTTGATACTGTTTCTCGGAGATCTTTCTGAGATCAACATATCCCCTGATTCCTTTAAGAGCAGCCTGACTGATAGACCAAAGCCCAACTCCGACAATTGAAGCAACTGATCCACAATTTGAGAAACAAGCACTGATATCCACGATTCACTCCTGGCTATTTTTTCATGACATCGGGCATTCTTAGCTTATGAAAGACACACATTGTGTTGTCAATAACCGCTGCTTGAAGTTGAATGCAATACGTCTATAACAACAGAAACCCCGCCGTACTCACACGGCGGGGTTCAAAGTTCATGGGTATTTCCTACAATTCTTAACTGATCAAAACCGGAAGACTGCGCATAGAGTGACTTTCTAGCTTCCTTCATTATGCATTAGACCTCTCCACCCACGCCCTTAAATTTTTCAACAAAAACGGCTATTTTTTGGAAAACACTCTGTTTTTTGGGAAGATACTGCGGGTTTAGTGGGCTCATCTTAGGCAGAACGGAATTGAGCTCTGTTCCATTGTCACTGGCAAACTCCCTCTTTAATGAGGTAACGAGATAACGTTTTGCAGCATCTTTATTCAAATCTTCAGAGCCAATTAATTCTTCTGCTTCTCGTTTTTGTTCCGCTTGGGCAAAAGTAAAAAAAGCATCAATCACACTGGCCTTATCACCGATTCGGCCAAGGTCTGTTTGATTTATGAAATCAACGACCAAACCCTCTTTCGCACGGTTGCCTAGGCTGGCACGAATCACTCGACGCACGTCTTCAACCAGCGCGGCCTTGTCTTTAACCTTCTTACTGTTTTCAAAAATCAGCTCCAGAATATAGTCGAGGTTAATCTCTTGAGATTTGAGCAGATCCACTTCAAAAACCACATCATCCCAATCGATTTTGGACTCGGCTTTTTCTACACCTGCTTTTTCACGGCGTAGCCAATCACGAATATCGTTGTAAGTAGAGCGATAATCCTGAATTTTGCGATCAGCAGGCATCTTGATATCCTGCATAGCTTTTAATTCTTCATCGTTTAAATAATGCAGGGCCTTAAATGCCTCAACCGCTTCCGAGTCGGTCATGTCTACACTTTGCAAAGCTTTCAGACTGGCAAATTCATCGTAGTTTTGCAGTACATTCTCCACCCGCAAATATTCGCCAAACAGTTTCGCGAAGGCTTTTTTGTCTGACTCTTTTTCAATCTTATCCGGGTTGGGAAAACGCCGCCGCAATTCTGTTACCACTTCCATATAGCCGCGTCGTGCTTCACCGGTTACCACATCGGTAAAGCCTTCCATGTACTCTTTATAACTTTTCTCCAAAACCACGTTTTTGGTGTTTTTATCGCCGAACAAAGTAATGGCATCGATCGTGGCCTGCTCCAGATCACGAAAGGTGACAATGTTGCCAAAGGTCTTGGTGGCATCATAGATGCGATTGGTACGCGAATAGGCTTGTATCAGGCCGTGGTAACGCAAATTCTTATCAACGAACAAAGTATTCAGCGTATGAGCATCAAAGCCGGTCAGAAACATCCCAACCACAATCAGTAGATCAACATCCTGACTTTTCACACGCTTGGCAAGGTCGCGGTAATAGTTTTGGAAACCTCTGCTGTCCACGCCAAAATTAGTTTTAAACAGGGTGTTATAGTCGGCAATAGCCGCACTTAAGAACTCTTTAGCACTGCTGTCCATGGCTGAAAGCTCAAAACCCTCATCCGCAATATCACCTATAGCATCCTGTTCTTCATTGGCCGTAAACGAGAAAATCGTGGCCACTTTAAGAGGCTTGTCCCTGTCTTTTTGCAATTGCTTGAACGACTCGTAATAAAGCTTAGCCGCGTCCACACTACTCACGGCAAACATGGAATTAAAGCCTTTCGTACCAGATTTTAGACGATGTGTTTTCTGCCTAAAATTATTCAGGATATATTGCGTGACTTCCTTGATACGGTCAGGGTGCAACAAAGCCTGTGGGGTTTCCGCCGCCTTGAGTTTTTTCTCATCCAGCTCCCTTTCAATCTCCTTAAAGTGCGGACGTACATCATTATAGTCCACCTTGAACTTCAAGACCTTTTCATCACGAATGGCGTCAGTAATTACATACGAGTGCAGCTCGCGGCCAAAGACACTTGCCGTGGTCTCCGCACCAAGGGCATTTTGCGGAAAGATAGGCGTGCCGGTAAAACCGAACTGATAAAACTTTTTAAACTTTCTCTTCAGGTTTTTCTGTGCTTCACCAAACTGACTGCGATGACATTCATCAAAAATAAACACCACCTGCTTGCTGTATATAGGCAGGTCACTTTCACCTTTCATCAGGTTGTTAAGCTTCTGAATAGTGGTCACAATGATCTTGTTGTCGTCTTTATCCAGATTGCGCTTTAAACCTAACGTGCTGTCAGAACCATTTACGCTATCAGGCGAAAAACGCTGGTATTCTTTCATGGTCTGGTAATCCAGATCTTTGCGGTCGACGACAAAAAAAACCTTATCAATGAACTCCACCTCAGTCGCCAAACGCGCCGCCTTAAAACTGGTTAAGGTTTTGCCGGAACCAGTGGTATGCCATATATAACCGCCGCTTTCGGGTTTGCTCCATTTTTTGGCTTCATAGGAGCTTTTTACCTTCCACAAGATACGCTCGGTTGCCGCAATCTGATACGGGCGCATCACCAGCAGAGTATCAGTGACATCAAACACCGAATAATGCAGCAGCACATTAAGCAGAGTTTTTTTCTGAAAAAAAGTCGCCGTAAAGTCTTTCAGATCTTTGATTAGACTATTATCAGCCTTTGCCCAGTTCATGGTGAAGTCAAAGCTGTTTTTACTTCGCTTCGTGGTGTTAGGAAAATAGCGACTATCCGTTCCGTTTGAAATCACAAAAATCTGTAAATATTTATACAAGGAATGCTCACTATTAAAGCTCTCCTTGCTGTAACGGTGCACCTGATTAAAGGCTTCACGAATCGCTACGCCGCGCTTTTTCAACTCAATCTGCACCAAAGGCAAACCGTTAACGAGTATAGTCACATCATAACGGTTGGCTTGGATTCCTGCCTGCTCAAACTGCTTGATTACCTGAACTTTATTGCGAGAAATATTTTTCTTATCCACGAGATAGATGTTCTGAATATGTCCGTCATCAAAGACAAAGTCATGGATATAGTCATCATGGATTTTACGAGTTTTATCGACAATGGTATCGCTGGGTTTATCCAGATAATTTTCAACAAAACGTATCCATTCCTCTTCCGAAAACTGCATATTGTTCAAGGCCTGCAGCTGTTCGCGCACATTGGACAACATTTTATCGGAAGAGTTTAAGCCGGATAAATATTCATAACCCTGATTTTTCAGGTCAGCGATAAGTTCAGACTCTAAATCGTACTCACTTTGGTAGGTTTCGCAGACCTGCCATTCCTTGGTATATTTGTCTAAAACAATGAATTTTTTTGATTCCGCAATGGGTTTGGTGTAACTAATCATTTACTAATTCTCTCCAAATTTAAGACGCGTTCGACTTGAAGTGATACATTTCATGAATTTGTTTTACCAAATAACCCAAAACACGCTTGTCATCATCATCTAACTCGGCCACTTCATCGCCTGCATGTTTAGAGTGACTAAAAAGATTTATCATTCTCTCTTCATAAGGGTTAGGTCGGCCGTCATCGGTTTTAGGAAGCAATTCTGCCCATCTTTTGTAACCTAGAAAAGTCGAGGTTTTTTCCAGTATATTTCTTAAAAAATTAAAATGATATTTTTGAATCTGCCCTTCTTGAATTGCTTTTTCAAGCTCTGACTTAAGATAAAGGTGATATGAAAAGGGAGAATCATTGGGCTGATCAGCTAATTTATGAGTTCCATCCTCATATTTCTCCAACCTATATCTCCGGACAGCTCCCCTTTTATAACCTGTACTTTTCTCATCATTATTAAATTCGTTGCTTAATACGTTAAAAAAAAGTGGGTTATGCGTAGTGATGATAAATTTTACTTCTGATGTGCTGGACTTAACCAACTGTGCCAGTTGCACTGCCATTTCAATCAAATGATTTTCGTCCAGTGAACTGACGGGGTCATCAATAAAGATGTATTCAAGTTTATCAAACTGATTATTTTCACGTTCATCAGGCTCGGCGACATTCAATTCTTCAACGACCTGTTCAATAAGGCTGTAAAAAATACTCCAGATAAAGTTACTTTCTTCGCCTTTGGAAATCTTAACGTTCTCGGTTCGTTCATCATTACCGCGCTCATACGAAAAGGTAACCTCAGAAAAAGCCGGTACTGTTATATTTTTACCGTCCTTGTCTTCGATTATGTATTCTTCGTTAAAACGCGGAGTTAATTTATCACTTGTGTAGTACTGAAAATGACTGATCGCATTCTTATCCTGCCCTTGTTCCTGCAGCACCCATTTGGTGTAAGCATTAGGCTGGATTTTGAGTTTCCTCGCGGAATCCCCCTCAAGGTCATTATCCCAATAGAACAAGTCTTCCGTGAAGGCATTGTAATAAAGAACCTTTGTACGATGATCATCCGTATCTTCACTCTCTACACCTTTTGGCATAATGAGTTCTTTAAGCTCTCGTGAAAGACGCGTTTTACCCACTCCATTAAAGGCGTAGATCAGCTGTACCTTTTTAGGGTTATCCTTAAGCTCCTGCGCTATTTCCGTTAGAGTCTTACTCATCGTACACCTCTACCTTAGACTTGGGGAAACTCAACAGCAAATCGCGGTAATACTCGTACTGCTTTTGACGCAGTTCAATTTCTCGGGGCAGGCCGTCGGTGAGGGAGTTGGTTAAGGCGTCGAATTTATCTAGAATACCGACGATGCGGAATTGTTCTTCAGGAGAAGGAACTGGAATACTGTATAGCTCAAGTTCCTTAACACGGACATGCGGAACACCAGCACCTTTCTTCATTGCATGAATCTGTTCTTGTTTGTTTTGAAGAAAATTGTAAACAAATTTAGGCGTTAGTATTGAACTATCGGGATGAACACTGAAAGCATCTGTTAAAAATAATGGCTGAGTCCAAAAACTTACATAGCCTGCATACGCTCCAGATCTGGCGATAACTATAGTTTCACCCTCTCTATTTTTTTCTCCATGGAAGTATGTTGGAAGTGGTCCATTGGCAACGACAGGAATATCTCCGTCTGTTGTCTGCTTTTTTGTTATTGCCGTGCCACGCCGAAATTCCGCAACTTCCCCCAACGTTTTCCACTCCACTTCCCCTTCTTCAAAACTCAACAACTGGTCACGATAATAGTTGTATTGTTTTTTGCGAGCAGTAAACTCGGCGGTAAGCTCGGCGGTAAGCTCGGCGGTAAGCTCGGTGAATTTATCCAGAATGCGGACGATTTCGGCCTGTATTTCAAGCGATTTCTCTGGGTTTTCCGGGCATGGGATGGGTAATCTTACATTTTTGAGCATCGGTTTAGTGAGCTGGGGGATACCAGCCGGCGGAACCTTGTAACCATTTTCAATGGTTTTCATAAAGTAATAAGCGTACTTTAGATTCAAACCAATCTTAGGTGTTAAGACTATCAATCGAACTATTGGAAAAAACGGCTTATCAACAAAGTTAGTCCAACCAATTGTACCTCTGGCCGAAATAGTTAAACTTGGTTTTTCAATTTTTGCGTTATCAGTCCATCCATATAGGGCTTTAACACCAATTCCATTAGACAAAATCGGGATATTAAATTTTTTGGTTTCTACATCGGAAAGCGAATCTTTAGGAACGTCACCACCTGCGAAGACATCAAAAACCGCATCCAACGCTCTCCACTCGACCTCAGCAACATCCAACAGCTTTTCCATAAAACTCAATTCGCTCATGCTACAGCTCCTCAGTCTTAAATTCGCTATAGCCTTCGTAGAAATAGCTTACGTCTATGCCTTTCATAAACAGAGCGCGGTCATCGATCTGATCTGTCAACGCGCTTTTTAACAGCACATTGATTTCAACATCTTTCACCGGACTGCGCTCCATGGCGGAAAGATATTCCTCTTTATCGACTTGATTCCAGTCGATGACCTTTCGAATCTCTTTTTTCAAAATGAGATCCAGCCAAATGCGGGTTGCGCGGCCGTTGCCTTCTCGAAAAGGGTGGGCGATGTTCATCTCTACATATTTTTCAATTATTTCATCAAAGTTGCTTTGCGGCATGGAATCTATGTGCTTCAGGGCAGCTTCCAGATACATGAGCGGCGCAAAACGGAAATTTCCTTTGGCAATATTCACTTCACGGATTTTTCCGGCAAAATCATAAATATCACCAAACAAATAGTAATGAATGAATGCGAGACCTTCAAAGGTTCCGACGTTTACCTTTTTGATATCACCCGACTCAAACAGCTGCTTGGCTTTTTGCTTGCTTATTTTCTCTTCAACCTTGCCCAGTTCAATCTGATCACTGATGCCCAGTTTATTTTCCAACATCATTCGTCACCTCCTTCAATCTCCGCAACAATGGCATCAATATCCTTTCGAAGTTGATCTATCTTGGCGACAGTAGTTTTCAGCTCGGCATTGAGCTTTGCAATATCAATTACCTCGCGGGTGTCTTTGGCTTCCACATAGGAGCTTACAGACAGATTGTAGTCGTTGGAAGCTATCCGGTCACAATCGACGGACTGGGAAAAGTGATCGACATTCTTTTTGCTGTCGAAGACCTGCATGATCTGTTCAATATGATCCTCGGTGAGGATGTTGGTATTGGTTTCTTTTTTGAACAGGCCGCTGGCATCAATAAACTGGGTGTTGGTGTCGGTTTTGTGCTTAGAGAGCACGAGGATATTCACGGCGATAGTGGTGCCGAAAAACAGGTTGGGAGCGAGTGAGATCACGGTCTCCACATAGTTGTTATCCACCAGATATTTCCTGATTTTCTGCTCGGCACCGCCACGATAAAAAATACCGGGGAAGCAGACAACGGCAGCACGGCCTTTACTGGAAAGATAACTGAGCGCATGCAGCACAAAGGCAAAATCAGCCTTGGATTTGGGTGCTAATACACCTGCAGGGGCAAAGCGGTCGTCGTTAATCAGAGTTGGGTCGTCTGAGCCTTTCCATTTCACCGAGTATGGCGGGTTCGAGACAATGGCGTCAAAGGGTTTGTCATCACCAAAATGAGGGTCGCTCAGAGTGTTGCCAAGCTGGATATTAAACTTGTCGTAGTTGATGCTGTGCAAAAACATGTTCATACGCGCCAAGTTGTAGGTGGTGTGATTAATCTCCTGACCAAAAAAACCGTCTTCGATGATGTGCGCGTCAAAATGTTTTTTGGCTTGCAGCAGCAGAGATCCAGAACCGCAGGCAGGGTCATAAATTTTATTAACGCTGGTTTGCTTGTGCATGGCAAGTTGGGCAATCAGCTTGGAAACATGCTGCGGAGTAAAAAACTCGCCGCCGGATTTTCCCGCAGTGGCTGCATAGTTTGAGATTAAATATTCATAAGCATCACCGAACAAATCGATCTGATTGTCATGAAAATCACCGAAGTTCAACTCGGCCACGCCCTTAAGCACAGCGGACAAGCGGATATTCTTGTCGGTAACGGTGTTGCCGAGACGGTTGCTGGTGGTGTCAAAATCAGCAAACAACCCTTTGATGTCGCCTTCCGACGGGTAGCCATTGGCGGAGTTTTCGATGTCGGCAAAGATGCTGGCGAGATTCGTATTTAAACTTTCATTAGAGTTGGCACCCTTGACTATATTAGCGAACATCTGGCTGGGGTAGATGAAGTAACCCTTGGTTTTAACGGCATCGTCTTTGATTTCAGGTGTGATTACCCTGTCGGATAACTCGGCGTAATTGATGCTCTCGTCACCGGCTTCAATGTAGCTGGCAAAATTTTCACTGATAAAACGATAAAACAGAGTGCCGAGCACATATTGTTTAAAATCCCAACCATCTACTGCGCCTCGTACATCATTGGCGATTTGCCAGATCTGGCGTTGTAGAGCTGCACGTTGTTGCGTACTTGTCATATATAAAATCCTAATTTTGTTAGTTTACTTTGGTAATTTAACCACTTTTTACTTCGCACCCCACTCATCGACTTCGTCTTTTTTGAATTTCCATAGACGTCCGATTTTGTGGGCGGGGCTCCCTCCATGTGGGCACAACCCGGCTAAACTAGGTTAAACAGGGTTGAAGATCTATAGATGAAATGCAAAAAACAAGAATATTTCCAGTAATGAAATTATATCTACCCACTACCAGTTCTTAAAAAAATTTAGGTAGTTGCTGACAAATGCGGATCTTCCGGAATCTGCGGATGCACTCCAACTTCTCTATTACAATTTTTTGCAACGAAAAACTGCAACAGATTAAAATCAACGCAACTTACTGACAGCCAGATAGCACCTATTAGCCCATCCATGTACCGAATTAGGAAGTAAGACTCCTTTGTTACCAGACTTAGATTCAGGATGCGGTATTCTGACATATCCGCGTTTACCATAATAATCTGAAAGTAATTTGGTAGGCCATGTGAGAGAATCACTTACAAATTCGGCCATTACCTTACCTATTTGATATTTTAACTTCCCTGCATCCCGTACAAATATAACCAGTGTTGAAATAGGTTTCACTGCATCAGAGGTATCTACTTCTAAAAAGGCTATATGTTTATCTCTTATCTTAAACTGAACAATAGCCACACACCTTGGACTTCCGTCAGTTGAAAGAAGGTGTTTTTTACTTCGGCCTCGTCGGGGCAAACTCTTGGTATCTAAAGAAATAAACTCGCACCATCTATTAGCTTTCAATCTGTCGACCATATTTGAAAAACAAGTAAATTTTCTCTCAAACAAATGATCGTTATCTGTTGTGTCATTAATCGTATTCCATTCTGCAGCGGATTTACCCTGTCCAGCCACAGATTCATTCATACTGACATCTTGAGATATTACTTTTTTTCCCTCTTCGCCATCCGTCACACTTAAAGTAGCATTAGATTTTTCTTTTTCAGAGACACGCTTAACGACAAATGGGGTTTTAAATTCACATTCAACTTTTTCAGCATCAATCTCTGTACGTATTGTATCTGCATTTGCTACGTCAATATCATCTACACAAAATGACTCAGAAGCATCAGGAGCGACCGGACTTTTGCCTTCGTTGGCTTTTGAGCCGGGAATCGAAAACTCCGGATGAAACATTTCAATGTTCTCCGGAATATTAGCTTGCAATCCTTCAAATCCTAAAATCTGATGAACAAAACAATATTTGCGAGACTCATCATAAGTAGCTCTTATTTTTATAGTCACATCATCTAAGTCTGGCGGGTCAAAATGAAAGATCCACTTTTTGCCATCCTCTGTATAACTGGACTCTTGTAATTGATACTTAGCAATACTCTCATATGATGCCCGCACCTGACTATCTAACAAAATCCAACACAAATGATTCCTTTTTGATAGGTCATTAAACGAATTTAACGGATAGTTGGAATTCTTTAAAACATTGATACGAACAGAACCACCATCATTAGAACAATCAATTTGAAAGTCATCTTCCAACACACGGAACACAGGAGCTGATCTAGCCAAATAGCTATCTCTAAAAAATAAAGCCCGAGCTAATTCAAATTGAGGGATAAAATACGTGTATTCCCCATCTGTAAAAACAAAATAATTTTGCAGTATTATCTTCTCAGAAGAACTATTTTTAGCTATCCTTTGTTTAAAAGACTTGGATTCCCAATTTGCAATATTTTTGAGGCGAAGACTGCTTATCTTTCCGCGAGACGTCGAATTCCTGCGTGGATTTACAGTTTTCCCCTGTGACAAAACAGGAGTACTGGCAAGTGACACGGTCTTGTTCTTGTTAGGATTTTTACTGTCAGACAAAAAAATATTAATTCTCCAGTATACGCTTCCTATTTCTTTTACGAACTCCCCAAAATAATTAAGAATCGTATCTAAACTAAAATTTTTAAACAAATAATCCCGCATTAATCACTCACTTCTTTCAAGTACTGCGCAGCCTCAGCACGAATTCGTTCATCACTCAGACCGGCCAATCTCAAAATTTTCCATCTCCGCTTAGGCTCGCAGTCAACCTCAAGCTGTCGGATAGCAACAGCAATCCTGCGAATCTGATAGTCGGGTACTGACTCACAATATTTTTCAAAGAACTCGACAGTTAATGGAAGTTTGCCAAGATTTGTTTCAACGGTTGCTTTGGGGCCAAGCTGATCCAAATACCAATTTCTGGAACGCCTTGGGCCTTCTAAATCATTTAATTCCCTTTGATGTACATCTTTCAAAGTAGCCAAAACATCTTGATCCCGTTTTTTCCAATCAACCCGCTTATTTTCAGAACGAGAAGACCGGCGGTACTGCCCATTAATTTTCATCAACCAAGCCCGGTCATTTCGATACAACCATGCATAGATAGCCGCCCCACCAGAGAACCGAGCCTTTTTCACCCCGAACTCTTTAAGGAATGCTCCCCACGAGCTACGGATATCAAGAGTGTCTTGATTAGGCCTATCTTCTGAGAAGTCCACAGGACAGTTCACAGCGCTCTTTGACTTCAAACTAGACACGTTATTCAAGACCGACTGAAAATTCCATCCTGAATCCAACAAAGACTCTAAAACGACAATATGCTCAAGGTAGCTGAATGACTTCCTATGCTTTCTAAAAATTGATTTTAACCAACATGAATTAGAATTGCCCAATGGAAGGAGACCATTCTTTTCGAGCCACTTCGTTGTCCATTTGGCAGTGACTTTTTCTGAAATCAGATCATGCAAAACGTTCTTGCCCTTGGCGCAGCCGCTGTCTCCCGCTAATTGTATGTAAAACAGTCCCCACTGTTCAAAAGAAGGGGATTCTACCGGGGAAGCACTCAGCAATTCATTAACAAGTTCAGCAACACGGAAATCATATGCACCGCCGAATTCACAAGCTTCCCCAACACAAACATCAGGCCTAAGCGGAAAGAACTGGTGTCGATGCCTACCATGCAATTCAATTCGAGAATTATGTAATGATCCATGCTGTGGGCAAACATCAGCACCGGCAACCTGCCAACTGCGCACCCAATAGAACTCTCCAAACTGAGAAAATTGTTGCTCAAGACATTCAGGACAATATCTGAAAAAACGAATTTGCTTTACGCGGGAGGCTGCAGCTCCGAGAGCAAGGTGGACAGCACCTTTCGATTGTCCTGTCATCCATTTTAGACACTGAAGCCTTCGGTCTTCTGGAACAAAGGGAGCGTAAAGAGGGAAAATGGTATGTTTGTATATGATGTTCACGACATCAAGATTCAGAGATTGAGGATATAATTCTGAAATTTGTTTGATATGTGAGGGAAAGTCAGGCGTCGCTATAACTTTGCGGTTAGCAAAAACTTCGTCCAATAGCTGTTTAGGGCTCATCAGACCAGCATGAATACCAGCCCGTGCCACAACACTATAGATAAGCTCATCTGGGTATGGCACGGGAAAATTAAACATTATGCGACACCTACTGCAACCATGAGTTTACATCGAAAATCAATGAATATTTTTTCAACTCACCATACAAATTTACCTCGTCGACCTGAGAAAATTTAAAACGTAAATCATCCGAATCAAGAGTATTCCAATTTTTCTTTGGAACTGACTTAATCTTACTGGAAGATACTTTTTCAGGCACCAAATCAGAAGATTCATACCAATCCAAAATAACCGGAACCAAAGCACGCGTAGACAGTCCCGGCGATTGAGCCAAGGCTTTCTTAACAAGCGAAACTACTCTGGAGGACTCACATCCCATGCCGGTAAGCAAAGAATGCAATCTTTGAGCTTGTTCATTTCCACCATAAATGACGTAAGGAGAATCCTCGAACTCCACGACCTCACTGATTGCGGACGACAGCTCCAACATTTTTTGATCCATTCCTGGCAACGTAAGATCTGAAAATTGTGCGATTTTTTCAGGATCCTTTGACCGAAGGGCGGCCAACATGGGATGTACCGGTTTGAACTCATCTTCATAAACTTGCTTTATAAGATTTAAAGTAATCCGTTCTGTTCCGGTAACTATTGCCCTGAGCTGAGATAAAACAAACAGTTTAACGACTATATCATGCACTCCTTGAGACAAGTCGTACCAGCATTGGCGGATCTCTTCACTGAGAATTTCATCACGTTTTTCAAGCCACTGATATTTCCATAAGACATCAGTGAAAGCTCTCCATTCTGTTCGTTTTATCTTTCCCGTTTTTGCATTAATTACAGGTGCCGGATTCGCCATTGGCTCCCAAAGTAATGACCCAAATCCAGCCCCCCTGCGTGCAGAGCGTAAATCCCTTTCAAAAATAGATCTAGCCTTTGGAGTACCTACTAAAACAACGGGAAGCCCAATTGTGTTAACCATTGTGACGAAGAAATTAAGCATTTTATCAACGCCACCCGACCTTTTTCTGCTTAAATGCTGAATTTCATCAATAACCAATAGTCCCAACCCATGTAAATTTGCGACATGCGGCATCAAATTAAGTAATGTTTCTGCAGTGGATCTCTTTTTGACATACCTTTCTTCGTAATTGGTTTCCAAAACTTGATCCAATGCGCGGAAAAAATTAACACAGAGATTCCTAATACCCCCATCATGGGGACAATCAATTTTTAAATAAACAACTTGAATAAAATTATATTTTTCGTGAAAAATCGCTTGAGGGTATGCTGCAAGACTATAATCTAATGTTGTTGACTTACCGCTCCCAGAACATCCAAGAAACAACAAACTTAAGGCTGTTGACCGGGCTTTTCTAAACTTACAGGTGTCGAGCTCACCACTTTTAAGTCGCTCATAACCATTCTGCATATGAGCCGCCCAAGAACCGTCATCTAAATTTCGTCCAACATAACCACGCCTAATCATTATGGACAATCTTTCTTCAAGCTTAATATGAGCAGCTAACGGCTGAAAAAAGTCATCCAGTAAAGAAGGGATCATATGTGCTCGTACACGTTTATCTGCAAAGATGTCTTCAGTATGAAATTTAACATCACCGCGCAAACTACTCTTCACCTGTGCATGCGACATTTTCTCTGGCAAAGCCTCGATACACGGGTTCCCTCTATAGCTTGGAACATCAGAAGGAGTATAAACAGCTTTTACTATGTTCTTCGGTAGTGGCATTTAGCTCTCCTCGTCGTCAAAGAGTTCGTCTATAAGATCTGGATAACTATAATCTTTTTCCTGCGGAGCACCATTAAACAAAAGGACTTTTGCCGGAATGTCTTTCCGTACCCTTTTCGACTTATGGAATGGAACGCTCCTCTCAGCTTCTTTTTCTTGAGCCTTGTTACCTTGAATTCCTCTTATACGTGCGGCATTGCTCATGTGACTTGTGTCAGGGGCCTTTCTTTCAGCTTCTTTAATCGTTTTAGCAACAAACTCTTCATGTAGCCGCTTCTGTTCTTCTGCCTCCAACTTACTTTTCGCTTTAGTCCGCTTTTGTGCATCCTTTACCTGCCACACGTCCCAGAAAGAACTTCCCCGGAATTCTCTGGATCGGTCAGTCAATGTGCACACCCAGTAATCACTTTTCCCCTTATACGGAAAAAGATAGATATGAGCCGCAGAAGCAGGATCATAGGCTGCATACAACCCCACAGGCCTGCGAACATCTTTTGACCGATGCATCCATCCACTCTTCATGAGTTCAGAAGACGTATAATATACCCCAAAAACTGAAATCCCCAATTCGGAAACAGTAGCTTTCACTCGGGGCAGTAAACTAATTCTGAGCGCATCTTCAGAAGCAACTCTCAATCGCCCCGTCCTGTTCTGAATTCCCCAATTCCAAAGCGACAACGGAGTCATTTCCAAATCTGCGGGCATATCAACATCCCGGTCATACTTACTCAAAAGGTGAAACCTATTATGGTACAGGACTGAAGATAAAATTATCTTCTTGAATTCACTCACTGACAGCTTGGCATCCAGCCGGTAGTCTTTTCCCCCACGCTTTTTAACAAGTGTTTTTTCAACAACTCCGGGAGCAAACGGCTTAAAATCAGCCTGAAGAGTTTTGAAACTTCGCTCGACAATGCCTTTTGCATCACCACGGTATGGCGGAGCATTTTCAATGCGCACTGCAAAACTGCTTTCAAGGGACTCAATTTGATGACCGAGCAGTTCGCCCCTATCTGCTAGAATTGCATTGGGTAGCCCTACAACCGGCCATTGTTCATAAGTAATATCTTCAAAACCCAACTGCTTACACAACTCAACCTTATCAGTCATGGCTATAGCAAGAGCCTGCATAGCGGCTGCATAAGACGGAGATTCGAAACCGACATAAAAACCAGCAACCATTCTGCTGAACACATCAATAACCATGTAAATTACAGGCCGGCCGACAATATTTCCCCGATCGCTATCGGAAACAAGATAGATGTCTGCAATTGTGGCATCGATCTCAAAACGAGATCCCGGCCCTAAAACATTGCTATTGGCTGTTCCTTTAAGAGGACGAACATCTTTAATGTATTCAATGGCAGTTGTACGTTTTTTTAATTTCTGGACCTGACTATATTCGCGAGAGTAAAAATGCTGTAACTGCCGCTTTGTTGGAACTTCTGATTCAGGAATATCAGGAAAATAATTTTTATATAACTTTAAGCATCTTCTGTAAGCATAGGCTAGGCTTATCCCCTTATCTTTCAAGAGATACCTATCAACCGCCATCCTGAAAAAACGTTCAACTTGTTCATCAACCACCACGCCAATACCCGGGGCGTATTTCCGAGGTCTTCCAAGCTTTTTACCGTTCGCCTTACGTTTTTTCCCTTTGCCCCCTGATTTTTTGTAATCGGGAAGAAGCGCATTGGGGGTTTGCCCGCGCTGCCAATACTTACGAAGATTCAAATATATAGTGCGCTTTGTGGCCCGACCATCAGCGACAATTTTATTAATATATTCAGATCGTACTTTAGGGAGATAGCTGTTAGAGTTAGTAACAATTTCTTTGATCAGGTCATAACTTTTGTCTCGTCTTTTCTGAGCGGAGGAGCCTGACTCAGGATTTTCAAAAGCTAACTGGGCAAAAGGATCTTCGGTACGAAGAAGCACGCCCTCCTCTAAAGCAGCATGCAATTCTCTAATAAGCATAATTACAGGGAAAACTTTAGGATCATCAATATCAATCCAAACCAACTGCTCTGGAAAAATCTGTAAAACACGAAATAAATTTTCTTCGTATTTAAGGACTTCATTGACTCTAAACATTTATCACCTCCAGAGCAGAAATATCCTCCACGTAGCCTATATTCACAGGGGTTAACTTTCTGAATGGAATGTTCACGTCAAAAGATAGCAACCGACTGGCTAAAAGAGCTCTGATTTCAGCCAGCGACTCTCCAGCTTCATGGTCGTATTTAACGTCCAATGACTTAGAAATTTTAATTATGGTTGTAGAAGGATTCTTCGTAAAATGATGGGAATAAAACTTCAACTGTTCAGTCAACTCACTTAGTTCGTAAGTTCTTTGCTGATCAGGATATAACCATTCAATATTCTGAAAAGCAGTGCTAGAAATGTCTTTCTCAGTAACCAGAAACCATGGAACATCTTTATATGCCCAGTAGCGTCGTTCCAACTCAAGCTTTTCAACAGTTCTTGGATCGCTCAAGTCTTTAGTGTATTTTACCTGTAGTGCGAATTTCGGGAGATTCGGATCGGAAGAGTTGACCAGAAAGTCTGAAGACATGACTTGGAGAATTCCTGAAATTTGAGGATGTCTGATGCTGGCCTCTTTTGCCAACTCAAGGGTGACACCCTGCTGCAAAGGGAACTGCTCTCGAATTTCAATTGTTTTAGAACACCAATCAAGAGTCAAAAAAACAGCCAACTCAAGATCGGAGAATAGATGATGTGTTCGCCGTGATTTATGCCCAAAAACTCGATGAGACCTGCCTTTGGAAGGGATATCACGGACTCGCAACCAAGGAGAATAGGCCGGACCACGCCCAGCCCCACGTCCTTCTTTGATCCACCTTTTAATCTTTCCCTCTGTTAAGCCACTATTTCTTTTTGACATAAGAAAGCCGCTCCTATTTTTGACCATAGTTATAGTCTAACAGGAACGGCTTTAGTATACAACTTTATTGTCTGGTATACTTCTTTATTGTTTGGTATACATCTTTATTGTTTACCTACACAAACAAACTCATAACCACCTTAATTTATTCAACAGTTACGGATTTTGCCAAATTGCGAGGCTGATCCACATCCTTACCGAGGTAGTCTGCTGTTTCATATGCAAACAACTGCAAAGCAGGAAGAGCTATGAATGTATTAAGAGGACCCCAGACTTCTGGTATAGTCCAGCGATGTTCAACATCCAGTTCTACTCCGGGGTTTGTCAGGGCAATAATTTCTCCGCCACGAGCCTGAACCTCTACTAGATTCGATTTGACCTTGGGAAAAAGGTCATCATTTAAAGCCATAGCAAAAGTAGGGAACTTGGGATCAATAAGCGCAATTGGACCATGTTTCATCTCTCCGGAAGCATAACCTTCGGCATGAATGTAAGAGATTTCCTTAAGCTTAAGTGCTCCCTCTAGTGCCAATGGAAAATAAAGCCCTCTGCCGAGAAAGAAAAAGCTGTCCGCTTCAGAAAAAATACGGCTGAGTTGCTGTGCTCTGCTGCGCATAGCCGGAAGTTCTGCTTCAAGAATTGATGGAATATTTCGCAAATCAGCTGTTGCACGGCTGTATGTAGCATTATCAATCACACCTTTCTTCTTACCCCAGTACAAAGCAAGCAGCAGAAGTGCGGTAAGCTGGCTGCACATGGCCTTGGTTGATGCCACGCTGATTTCAGGACCGGCCTGAGTGTAAACAACATAATCAGCCTCACGGGCAACACTGGAGCCAACCACATTACAAAGGCCAATAATAGAAAGCCCTTTATCTTTTGCGAGTTTGATACCAGCCAGTGTATCCGCAGTCTCACCGGATTGACTGATAGCAAGAGCGACACCGTCTTTTGAAAGCAAAGGGTCACGATAACGAAACTCTGAGGCAATTTCGACTTCAACCGGAATCTTTGCCCATTGTTCAATGAGATATTTACCCCAAAGCCCAGCATGATAAGATGTACCGCAAGCGATAATATGCAGCCTTTCGGGGACTTCCATATCCTCAATCTCAGAAAGAACAACCTCGCCTTTGGTCTGGTCGATACGCCCTGCAAGACAATCGGAAATAACCTTGGGCTGCTCAAAAATTTCTTTGATCATAAAATGTTTATGACCGCCCTTCTGAGCAGCCTGAACATCCCAATTAATGGTTTTAACTTCTTTCTCGACAGGTTCAAGAGAGTCTGCCCGGAATACTTCCCATGAGGATGAAGTGATTTTCACGAGCTCGCCATCTTCAATGAAAACAACTTCACGGGTATATGGCAGGAAAGCAGGAATATCAGAAGCTACAAAATTTTCACCGACTCCAACACCCATAACCATAGGGCTGGCTACACGTGCAGCGTACACAGTTCCCGGTTCATCAACAGAAACTACAGCAATAGCATAAGCCCCATCAACCTGTTTAAGAGCCCAGGAAATAGACTCAAGCATTGACTCATTACACTTACGGCCCTCGGCTATTAGGTTGACTAGCACCTCAGAATCAGTATCTGAACGGAATTCATAGCCTTTTTTGACCAGATCATTCTTAATTTCCTGATAATTCTCAATGATGCCATTATGGATCATTGCGATCTTTTTTTCATAATCCAGATGAGGATGAGCATTGCGCTCAACAGGCACCCCATGAGTTGCCCAGCGGGTATGGCCAACCCCAAAAGTGGAATTGACTACATTTTTTTTAGCAAGCTTTTCATCAAGGGCTGCAAGTTTCCCCTCAGCACGCACAAGCTCAATTTCTTTGTTCTGAATGGTTGCGACTCCTGCAGAGTCATAACCTCTGTATTCAAGTCTCCTAAGCCCCTCTACAATAAGAGGCACAGCGGGACGATATCCGGCATATCCTATAATTCCACACATATATCATGTCTCCTGATTATTTTACTGACCGGCTGATTCTTTAAAAAATTATTTGCTGATTTTTTTCTGAAAGTCAGACCATTGTGCCATAAGGGCACGTAATGCCTTCCCCCTGTGAGAGCGGGCATTTTTTGTTTCGCGGGTCATCTTCGCTGCCACACATTTTAATTCAGGGTCAAAAAACAATGGATCATAACCAAAACCCTGCTCACCGGACAGCTCAAAAGTAATTTGTCCTTCCCATTCTCCGCGACTCTGAATACGAATATTATCAGGTGTTGCAGCAACCATTACACAGACAAAACGAGCAGTCCGCTTCTCTTCTTCTATCCCGTCCAGCTCTTTGAGTAACTTAATGTTATTCTTTTCAGGAGTAGCCCCTTCTCCGCTATAACGGGCAGAATAAACACCGGGCGCACCATCCAAAGCATCCACTACCAGACCGGAATCATCCGCAACAGCAAGAAGTCCGGTAATGTTAGCAACAGTCTGAGCTTTAATTATTGCATTTTCCAGAAATGTTTCGCCAGGCTCGGGAATATCCCCAATCTCCGGAAATTGATCAAGTCCTTTCACATTTAATCCAAAATCTTTAAAAAGCTCATTGAATTCAGCAATTTTACCTTTATTATGAGAGGCAAGAACTACGGTTTGCAAATCTATCTCCTGTTCGAAATATAATAAGATTCACAGATGCTGCACACCTGCGCCTTTAAATCCATAAAAAAATGATGAGAGACTATTACGCTGTAGATGCTGTTTACGCAACCGGATTAGCTATAGGCAAGAGCAAAGCCACACTAGTTCCACTGTCTTCCCTGCTGGCTAGTTCAACATCACCGCCAAATTCTTCCATTATTTTTTTTACAAGGGGAAGACCCAGCCCATTACCATTTACCTTGCTGGAATAAAACGGCTCAAAGACCTCTGAACGGATTTCGTCCGGTATACCTGGTCCGTCATCGCGAACTTCAAGCCAGACAAAGGCCGCTGACACACCTGTAGAAATCTTTATTATGCCACCATCAGGCATGGCTTCCATAGAATTTTTCACAAGATTAATAAGGCATTGTCTGACCTGCTCGGCCCCGCCTACTCCCAAAGGTATATTCTTATCAAGGTCCAGCTCTACTTTTATGCCCTGTAACTGACATCCCAATGAAAGAAGCTGCATTGCATCCGCCGCAACCCTGTTCACATCAATATTATTCTTTTCAACATCCTTTGCACGGACAAAACTCAAAATACTTTTCAACAGTTTGTCCAACCGCTTTGATTCATTATAAATGATCTTTATTTTTTCATGCCCAGACTCATCAATAGTTTTGTTTTTGAGCAAAACCTTAGCAAAACCACCCATAGCCATAAGCGGATTACGAATTTCATGCGCGATGTATGCGGAAAGCTCGCCCACAATTGCCATTCGTTCCGATTGCTGAAAACGATGCTCCATCAAAGTTCGCTCGGTAATGTTTCTGCGAATAACAACCAACTGTACAACCTTTCCAGTCTCTTCCTCAACAATCGGATAAATATAAAGCCTGAAGAAATTCATTTTACCATCACTATCCGTTTCAGGCATCATCAACTCATCAGGTTTGTCTCCAGTCATTTTATCTAAACGGATCACACCCTTTTCAACGGGACAAACCGAACTTAAGCAATCATAAAAGTGAAGTGGATTCTGACCCCTTAAATCCTCAAGATTTTCTCCAGCCTTAATACAAAAAGTCTTATTACAATCTACAATCATGCCACTTGAACCAATTACAATTATATCCTCCGGCATTTGATCCACTACAGATTTAAACAGTCCCTGCGTCTGCATCAGGTCAGCTTTACAAGCAATCCATAAACGATCAGTCGCATGCAGACGCAAGAAAAAACGAGCAGCAGGAAGCTCAACCAAAGTTATGTCAGCAGGAAGACATGAACGTAACTCAGCGACCATTGCTTTTTGTCCTGAAAGCTCAAAAACCATATTAATTTGGGGATGAGCAGTAAGCATTTCGCTTAAATTTTTATACAGAGGAAATTTAAACCCAGAAGAAAGTGGATTGCCAACCTCATCAAGCAGAACACCGGCTTGGAGATCAATTCCCGCGCCTTCACGACTGCTTTCCTTAAGAAGCTTTGAAAGAGATGAAAGAGCATAAGAATATCCAACAACTCCGATACAATCTTTCTGTTTTTCATATTCAAAATTTTCCAGCATATTGTCTCCACTTCATTTAGAACATCAGAAGGTACGCATTAGACTAAACTACTTTCCTTTAAATGGGCAATCATCATTAAGCTTAATTTACTGCTTTGCAGTTGCAAGGGAATGAGATATCCATTGCAGCGCAAGGAATACTTACCTATAAAATATTTCTTCAGTAATCATACAGCAAATGGAATTATTAATAATGACAAATCAAAAAATTAAAATTTATACTATAAGCCTCGGCTGTCCAAAGAACCGAGTCGATACAGAAAAAATGCTTGGTACATTTGGCAGCAGCATGATCCCCGTACCAACCCCCGAAGAATCAGACCTTGTCTTGATTAATACCTGTGGCTTTATCGGCCCTGCAACAGAAGAATCTATTGACTCAATTCTTGAAACTTCCGAAATAATCAAAGAGATCAGCCCTAAACCTATTCTTGCAGTAGCAGGATGTCTGGTCAGCCGTTACGGAGCTCTGTCTGAGCAAATCCCTGAAGTAGACCTCTGGCTCTCCACCCATGATCTGGATAAATGGCCTGACATGGCAGCAAAAGCTCTCACTAAAGAATTCGTTGCTGAGCAGACCAGAGCTATAAGTACAGCTCCGGCATACGCTTACTTAAAGATAAGTGAAGGGTGCTCCCATTCCTGTAGATTCTGCACCATACCATCTATTCGAGGCCCGCAAGTAAGCCGCGAGCTGACCGGTTTGGTAGAAGAAGCAAAATATATTCTTGATCAGGGTGTTCCTGAAATCATTATTGTAGGTCAAGACAGCACCGCCTACGGCTCGGACTTAAGTGACCAGACAACCAACCTACGCAATCTAATTGAAAAACTGCTTCCACTGGACGGGCTAGAATGGCTGCGCCTCATGTATCTATATCCAGCAGGGCTGACCGACGAGATGTTAACATTCCTTGCTAATGCAGGAAGACCTTTATTGCCTTATTTTGACATACCTGTTCAGCACGCACACTCTGAAATTCTGTCATCCATGGGCCGCCCTTTTGCCCGTGACCCACGCAGGGTTATTGACAGAGTCCGCAAACACATTCCACATGCAGTGCTACGTACCAGCATAATCGTAGGATACCCTGGAGAAACTGAAGAACATTTCAATATTCTTATGGATTTTGTAAAAGAAACAAGATTTCAGCACCTCGGCGTATTCTCATATCAGCCTGAAGAAGGAACTCCTGCCGGAGAAATGGAACAGCTGCCCGCAGAGCTGAGGGAAGAACGCCGCCTGAGACTGATGGAATTACAGTCTGTAATAAGCCGCGAAATTCTTGAAGAAAAAATAGGTGAAACCATCGATGTACTCATCGAAGAACCTAATGAAGAATGGGATGGACTTTTTAACGGAAGAGTCTGGTTTCAAGCACCGGAAGTAGACGGAATAACCTACATAAGTGCCCCGGAAGACTCAATTGAACTGAGACCGGGAATGATTGTTGAGGCAGAAGTTGACAATGTTACAGATTATGACCTTGTCACTTTGATAAAATAACCTGTGCAACGACAATTATGGTAGCAACTTAAGTATGTTAGTACTGAAATGTTCAGCTTGCAGGCGTAAGCTCTGGAAATATTATAAAATAGGAAATGGCGAAGTTCACCGTTGCCATAAGGATCGCATCAAGAAAATATGGAATGCAGAGGAAAGGGACGGTAAAGTTTACTGTCCCTGCGGAAAAGCCTTCGGTATTGATCGTAACTCTTACTGGACTATGGACAAAAAAGCCTTCACGTACTCGGGAACAAAAACCAATAACTGATTTAAGTATGGGTAAAATTAGTTACGAAGGGTCGTGAGCAGCCTTACAGGATGGGTAAAAAGCCCTAGGGCATTCGTAATATCTGTTGCTCCGATATCGGCAACACGCGCCGATTTCATAGACATACATTCAGCTCCTGAAATGATTATGCCCAAAGCAGATTCACGCAGCATAAGCAAATCATTTCGACCATTTCCAATACAGGCACAAATTTCCGTTCCAAGCGTATTCACATAGTTGAGCTTGGCTTGATCTTCTGTGTCTCCGTCTATTATGTGGATTGTCACCGGAAGTTCAGCAAGTTCTTCTTCGCACTGCCCTAAGGTGTCTGCAGTAAGAACATGAACCTGTACGTCTTCCGCCAGCTCTTTGATAAGCTTCCCCAGCCCCGGTAACAGATTACCGTCCAAAGCTAAAGTACCGTTATAATCGAGAACAAGGTGCTCAATATCAAGCTTTCCGAAACCGGGAATATCAAGACTGATCATAGCTTAATCCTCATAGAATACTGCAACACTCAGATGCATTAAAGACTTGCATATCTTTCAATCTGCTTCTTGTACTCCAATACACCTTTTACGATACCATCGGCAATATAAGAAAGATACTTATCAGAGTTCAACCTTTTCGCTTCAGTCCTGTTTGTCAGATATCCAAGTTCGATAAGCACGGAAGGCATTTTGGCTCCCATGAGAACGTAAAACGGAGCCTCACGAACTCCCTGATCTTTAACAGACCAATTCCTGCGCACATTAGCCAATGACTTAGTGTGAATATTTTTAGCAAGATCCTTGCTTTCTTTCATCTTCGAATTAAGCATCAAATCAGTAAGAATAACTTGTAAATCACTGATACGCTTAGCAGAAATTGCGTTCTCACGAGCGGCAACTCGCACAGCATTACGGTTACGTGCAAGGTTCAAAGTATATGTTTCTATACCGTTGATCTTTGAACTGCGATGAGCGTTGCAATGAACGGAAATAAACATATCCGCCTTTTTAATATTAGCCATGGCAGTGCGCTCTTCAAGCGGTATAAATACATCGGTACTTCTTGTGTAGAGAACTGAGAAACCTGCTTTTTTGAGCTTTGCAGCAAGTATTTTAGTAAAACGCAAGTTTATATTTTTCTCTTTAATGCCGTTAGCTGATGCCCCCGGGTCCTTTCCACCATGACCGGGATCAAGCATGATAGTTTTAAAAGTCAATCCAAGCTGTTCAAGCAGTTCGCCAGCCATTTTCTTGCTGTTTTTTGGGGGAACATACTTTTGGGGCTTAGATTTTTTGAAAGTTTTTTTTGTAGGCTTCCTGCTGACTGCAACCTTCCCCTCTTCAGGAGCCTGAACATCAATTACCAACCGGAATGGATTTTCTAGCGGGAAAATTTTATAATCCTGCATAGAATTAAAATCCAAAACAACACGAGTCGTTCTAGGATCTTTCTGCGCTGAACGAATATCCTTTAAGATACCGTCTGCAACCTGAGTATCCTTATGCACACCTTTGCTAAGAAGAGTATCCTCAAGATCTACATAAAGTCTATGCGGGCGGTTAACACTCTGGTTAGGATTTAAAATCTGATACCGATAACGAACCTCTCCATCAAGATCAAAGACAACACGAGTGTAAGACTCGCTGCTGGTATAACGGACTGCAAGTAATTTTGCCCGCTTTGTTGATTTACTGCCAGATTTATTTTTTCCAGTTGATGAGGGGACAATCGTGCCGGAAGGTTTCTTGCGGCCTTCTTCTTTACCGCGAACACTACTGCGGTCCATTTTATCAAGTCTGCCTCTAGCCTTAGAGTACATGTCTGACTTGGAGTAGCGATGAACAATAGTTAAATAATCTGAATAAGCTAAATCTTTTTCATTCAGTTTATGCAACCGTATTTCCGCACGTCTAAAGATACTGTCATCTGTCCACGAATGCGAAGGAAAATTTGAGATCATACGCCCAAAGTAATCAACAGCGCTGCGGAAATCTTTCTTCAATCCACTCCGATTACCTAACTCCTCGTATGTTCTGCCAAGATAGTAAAGGGACTTCGGAGCATAAGCTCCACGTGTTGATTTCTTAAAAACATTACGAAATCTTTTAGCAACCTTTTCCCATTCACTTCTATATTGAGACTTCTTTTTATCTTTAGAAAGTGCATGAAATTGCTTCCAGGCAATGGTAAAATCATCTTTAACACTGCCCCCAAACGCACTTGCAGGAGTAACCGATACAAATAATCCGGCTAGCAAAAAGGCCATGAAAAGATTCTGAATAAAAATTTTGCGCATTTTATTACAACTTAAGTCTTTGTTTTTATTTAATTTTAATATGGATAAACGAATATACTGCTATCTAAAATTTGATCTAAAGAAAGTTTAGATGTTCTCTTAATAAGCTTGCATGGTCTAAAAATCAACCTCAGATATATTATGCGTTTGTTTTTCCTTTTGCAGAAGCCCCATTTTCTGTGGCATGGTCACTGTTCATGAATACTGGACTGACATCACTTTTTGTGTAATTGCCATGTGCATTGCTATAAGAATTTTGAACAATTCAAATCAATCATTTGGAGACAGATAATGGAAGCTCCCCAGAGAAATTTGGCTCTTGACCTTGTAAGGGTAACCGAAGCGGCTGCTCTGGCTTCTGCCAGATGGCTGGGCCGGGGTGACAAAAACTCCGGTGATCAGGCTGCGGTCGATGCCATGCGTTTGAGTTTTAACAGCCTTGCCATCAGCGGTACAGTTGTTATCGGTGAAGGTGAAAAAGACCATGCCCCTATGCTATACAACGGCGAAAAGCTTGGCGTAGGTGAAGGCCCAGGAATGGACGTTGCGGTTGACCCTGTTGAAGGTACAAACCTTCTTGCATACGGTCGTCCCAACGCTATCTCAGTAGTCGGAGTTGCCCCCACAGGCATGATGCTTGATCCGGGTCCGAGCTACTACATGCAAAAGCTGGTCGTTCCAACTGCTGCTAGAAATATGGTTGACATCAATGCCCCGGTTAAAGACAACCTGAACAAAATTGCCAAAGCTCTCAATAAAGATATTGATGACCTTGTTGTTTTTGTTCTTGAAAAACCCAGACATCACGGTCTTATTCAAGAAATCCGTGATGCCGGTGCGCGCATCCAGCTTCATACTGACGGTGATGTTGCCGGAGCACTTATGGTCGTTGATCCTCGCTGCCCTGTTGACGTAATGATGGGTACAGGAGGCACACCGGAAGGAGTGCTTTCAGCCTGCGCTATCCGCATCATGGGTGGTGAAATGTATGCCAGATTTGACCCCCAGTCTGAAAATGAAAAAAATGCTCTTGAAGAGCAGGGCTACGATCTGCGAAATATTATGACTGTTAATGATCTCGTTCAAAGTGATGATATTTTCTTCTCCGCCACAGGTATTTCCGGCGGAACTTTCCTGCGTGGTGTACGCTACCTCGGCTACGGCGCAGAAACGACATCCTTGGTTATGCGCGGAAAGACAGGAACAGTTCGCCTGATTGAAGCAGTACATACCTGGGACAAGCTCATGAAAATTAGTGCTGTTAAGTACGACTAATAGGTTAGATTATTGTCTTTCATGCAGGCTAACCGGAAACTTCCGGTTAGCCTTTTTCTTTATAAAAAAGCAGCCCGATACATCTCAACTCTATCTTCAATCAGAGCATATAATCAGAAAAGGCTAACTTATACTAAGGCATTTATTTTTGAGTACTTTTACAACTAGTATTCCGGTGCCTCAAGTTTTGCAGCTATAATCTGTGCATCTTCTGTACGTGGCTGAGTTGAAAGTTCTTTGCATTCTCCGTGACAGGAAATCCCATTGGGTCTCATTTGTACGTATCCGGCAGATAGAACATTAGTATACGGGATTTGCTCTCTGAATTCGAGATATCCAATGCGATTAGGAAAAAGTATAGGTAGCGGATCACCGGAGAAGTCTTCAAACATGATATATTTCATTATTTCTTCCTTATGTTTTGGTTTGTGACTGTATTAAATTTTTCTGCTGTTTCATATTGTGTTTCAGGATAATACACAAAGGCACATGTTGCCCGCAATCTGATTACAGATTATAGACTCAGATATTCCAGATCAAGAATTGTAGAACAGAAATTCCGGAGTTGGCAAATGGCGGATGAGAGCAAGGAGCAGATTTTGCTGGACAATGACAGTCTGGCCTTAATGAGAACACTGCTGGCAAATGAGAGAACATTTCTGGCATGGTGCAGGACCTCTCTTGGACTGCTGGGTTTTGGTTTTGTAATTGAAAAAATCAGCTGGTACATGGACAAATTTCTGCAAGACACCCCTCGTGAAATCATTCATGAAATGACCCTGCTAAGTATTTTTACACTGGTTTCAGGAGTAGTAATTCTGCTTGGTGCTGCGATCCGTTTTTTCTCTTTTGAAAGAAAAGTCGGCGCCAAAGTTAAATGGGCAAAGCCTTATCCTGAAATTCTGGTAACTCTGGCTGTAGCATTGGTATTAATTGTCAGTGCTCTTGCCGGAAAAATGATGTTTTAAATATTAACGCAGCTAACAATTTATTAATGAAAGATAATTATAAAAAAATAGCCTTATGGCAGACAGCTTTTCTGGGAGACTCTGTTTTAACTCTTCCACTCATAAAAGCACTTTCTTTACGATTTCCTGAAGCTGAAATACATCTTTTTGTACGTAAAGGAGTAGAACCTCTTTTTGCTGCACAGAAAGAGCTTGCCGGAGTTTATGGATTTGATAAACGCGGTGCACAAAAAAGCATGAAAGCAGCCTTCAAGTATGGAGCTGAAATAGCAAAGCAGGACTATGACCTCTGGATCTCAGCCCATACCAGCATGAGATCGGCTGTTGTAAGCATGGCCTCAAAAATTCCTGACCGTATCGGCTACACTGCTCCATGGTATAACCGTCTGGTCTATACCAAAACAGTTAACCGAAAATTCACAGAGCTGGAAGAAGTTGAACGTCTTTTAGCTCTAGGTAAACCGCTGGGCATTTCTGAGTCGACTCCGCAGGTAGAGCTTAATATACCGTCTGATATTCTTGCAGAATCCAAATCTTTTTTTTCACAGTTCAGTGGCAGACCTGTCATCGGCATACATCCAGGATCAACGTGGCAGACTAAAAAATGGCCTGAAAATAATTTTGCGCAGATTATAAGCAAATGTGTGAAAGCTGGATATAAAGTACTCTTATTCGGTGGGCCTGATGAAATGGACTTATGTAATGTTATTTTACAGCAGGCAGAACATAAGACCGATGTCACCAACATTGCAGGTAAGCTGAATCTTCAACAACTCGCAGCCTATATTCGGCAATTGAATCTCTACCTGACAAATGATTCCGGGCCAATGCATATTGCATGGATTCAAAATGTACCTCTTGTTGCGATGTTCGGCCCGACAGTAAAAAAATTCGGATTCTTTCCACGCGGTAAAAATTCAACAATTCTTGAAAGCAGTGAAAATCTCAGTTGCAGGCCATGCGGGCTTCACGGCGGTAAAAGCTGCCCTGAAAAACATCATAAATGCATGACAAATATTACGGTTGAAATGGTTTGGGAAGAGATCATAGAGAAAGTGGAAAAACAAAAGGTAATTCTATAATGCGTGCATGCAACAAAACAATACTGCTCCTTTGGGCCTTTTTAATTGCCCTGAGCATATCAGGCTGCAAAATGCATAGCTTCACTGAAATCCAGAAGCCCGCTGCCTCAGCTCCTGTACCAGTTAAGGTTTCTACCGCTCCATTAACTGAGACAAAGAAAAGTATTATTGTATGTACGGCTGATTTTATGCGTGCTGCAAAATATTTTTCATTTTTACACCGTGAATATGAAGGTGTTAAATCTATCATTATTAAAACACCTCATACGAATGGAACCACCGAATCACGGACAAAAATTATTTCCGAAATTAAAGATCATATAAGAGCTCAAAACAAAGATGGATCGATAATGTCTGTTCTCATACTGGGGGACAAATCTGTTGTTCCTTTAGCTGAATTCAGTACAGAAAACGGCACCAATCTACATACATCTGATTACTGCTACGGAGGATCATCAGACTCTCCAGAAAACATGTTACCTGTAGGCCGAATTCCCGCTATCAGTTCAGAAGAGGCAGAAGCTGTCGCGGCAAAGTATGAGCGCTGGTATGAAGACCTTCGTTTCCGTCCGGCATGGCCCGTTTCATTTATTGGCGGAAAAGGTTTTACTGCAGATCAAATATCCGATCCAGAGCTTCTTTTCTTCAGCCTGCAACAAGAGGGAATCGCCGGCCCGGAAGCTATCCGCTATCTTGGAGCAGCCGGAGGCTGTGAGCCAAGACGCTTGCTGCAAAGCCTGGCGGAGGACGATGCTTCCGTACAATGGCTGGCTCTTGATACTTGTCCAGAAGGATTTACAATAGGAAAAGGAGTATTGGGAGTTTCAAAAATATTGGAACTTGAATACAAACCGGGACTCCCCGTAGTCTTGAATCCTTCTTGCGAACCGAAGGTTTTTAATTCAACATTACCGACTCCTGCACAGGCCCTTGTCCTTTCTAAAGGAGGAGGACTAGCAGTTATGACTGGCTGCAATTCTTCCGGAAGAATTACAGCAGAGCTGGACAGCGGTCGAGTTTACAGAGTTGATACAAGTGGCACTGCGCGCCTTCTAATAGAATTCCATAAAGCGTATTTCAGTGGAAAACACCGCATTGCAGAGGCTATTCGTGAAGCCAGAGCCCAGTTTGCCGCAAATATTAGAACCGGAGAAGACATTTCCCCAATATACGATTCCATTTTTTACGGTGATCCGGTTATGTCGCTTCCACTTCCTGTCCGTACTGAATCACCGGCTTATAACGGGCTAACAACTATCACAAAACCGAAAAATCCTTATGGAGTGGCCGTTTTTCCTATTAATTCTACTATCTCTTTTGCTATGGAAGAAGGGGGAGTATACCCTGCTGTAGAGTTAACAATTATTGACCGTTTAAGTGGCAAAAGAGTTTCGTCGATGAAGGTACAGGAAGATGATATTTTCAATTTTTCAGCAGATGGAGAAGGAAGCTACCTGATATATTCCAGACCGCTGGACGGCCCACTTGCCTGGCAGTTTTTTAATGTACAAAAGAAAGGAAATTCAGAACTAAAGCTCACCGAAAAATTTAATAAAAAAACACCTAAAATTAAAGCGTTAATAAAACCCGTCCGTTACTCTGTACAAGTAAGTTCAAACCGTAAAAAAGATTCAGCTATCAGAGTACGCAAGAAACTCACAGGACAAGGTTACGAAGCCTATGTTGTTGAAGTAGCTTCGGCAAATAAACGCAAATGGTATTGCGTCCGATTTGGTGAATTCGATTCATGGGCAGATGCTGTAGAAGCTTCTGCAGAATATGAACGAAAAGAGCAGGCTGATGCTAAGATAGTCCGGTGTAACCGCGGCAGTTAAATTTATAATATATTATACTTGAACAAACCAACTATTCAGATTATAAGTACACCTCTATTTCTAAACCACTATATTCCTATAATTTGAGATGGTGTACATTTGAATAAAAGTAGTAAAAATATTATTTTACTTATCGTCGGACTTGCTTTTTTTGCTCTGTTTGGGACAGGTGTCTTTTATGCTGCTGATTTAGGCAAACCAGCACGGCCTAATCTCATTGGCGAATTCAACTTTTATAAAGGCCTTTCTGCTGACAGTCTCAATTTCAGTGACAATGAAATCAGAAAGCTTAACAAATCGTTTAAGCAGCACAGAAAAGTGGTTAAAAAAGCTGTCCTGACAGTTGCTGACACCATTCAAGACCAGCACTCAAAAGACAAAAATAATTCAAAGCTCGAATTTGACATCACACTTCATTGTACGAACGGCATGGTTTTTACCCCTCCCGTAACAACTTGCTCCCGTAAAAAACTCGTCAGCGAAATTGTAACTAAGATTGATAGAGGTGCAAAAATCATTAATTACTATTCTACACAGCCGCACTTAAAGAATAAAAACATAACAATTGTTGATATGTAGTGGGGAACAGTTCAGTTCCCCCTCCAGAAATTTTTACAAAATTCAACCTACACAAAGCCCCCGGAATTAATCCCCTTACTCTGGTTAATATGAAGTGATCCAGTGACCTTAGATAAAGCTGAGTCAAAGCTGCTTCCAGAGTCTTTACTTACGGTAAATGATGCCGAAACCATAAATCGATCTGAACCGCTGACAATCTGTGCACTTGCAAGCGCAGCTTTGACGGCAGCAAGATCTTTCTTCAAAATATCACTATCGTCTGAGAGTATAAAAAAACCATAATCTGAACGGCCAACCAGATCCCAACCGATGGAATGTTGATCCAGTAAGGATGCAGCTTTCTTGATACTTGCAAACCCGGCATTCCAGCCATATTGTTCGTTGATTTGAAAAACATCATCAACATTGAAAGCGGCCAGAACTGGTTTCTTACCCTGACGGATCATTTCCTTAAAAAGATCGCGGCCTTGCTCAATAAAACTGGAAAGATTGGCAACCCCGGTCAACGGATCACGGCTGTATGCATCCTTAATTGACCTGATACGTTCAAGTTCATTAAGGTTATTTGTGACACGCCACGAAAATTCTTCCACTTCAAAAGGCTTTTTAAGAAAATCGTTAGCTCCGCGCTTCAAAAATTTTGCAGTGATGGCTCCGGCGTTATGCGATGAAACTCCAAGAATTGCCAACTGATCACGGCTGAACATTTTGCGGACTTCTCCAACCAGTTCAAAGCCATCAAGGTTAGGCATTTCATAGTCAGTGAGAAGCATCTTAACATCTGGATTATCTTTAATAAGTTCAAGAGCCTCTGCCCCGTCTTTGCCAGTCAGAACCGTAAAATTAAGACGCTCCAGAAGATTACGCATAATATTGCGGGCAGTTGAACTATCTTCAGCTACAACGACTTTAACCTCATGGTTTGAATAAATACGCCGTATTAAATCAACCATTTCATCAAGGTCAACATGGCTTGATTTATTAAAATAATCTAAAACATTCTTTTCAATAAACCTGTTACGGATATTTTCGTCAAAAGTTGAAGTTAAAACGATACAAGGAATTTTGCGGGCAAGCACATAATCTACGGCTTCACCATCCGGGGCTCCTTTGATATTTAAATTCAGTACTGCAATAAAGAAATCATTATCGTCATCAGCAAACTTTTCTTCAAGCTCATCCATAGAGTTGACAACAACAGAATCAAATGGCGTGACAGACTCAATATGCTCAGTAATAATTCTGGCCTGAGTATTACTGTTCTCAACTACAAGTACGGTATTTTTAACTGTATCTCCGGACATATTGCCCTCCTTATATCAGCTGATACGATAAATGTTAAATATCGGATAATATTCTTTCGAAGAATCTTTATATCTAGTCAAAATAGATAAGACAAACCTACGATTCAAAAGTTTTTAATCTAAACTTAATCCGTAAGAATCTTCCCACCATAAGTCTCAATCACTTCATCAGAATTAATAGGCTCTAACTGGTCTTCATTCTTACACTTCATTGCTTCATCAACTTTTTTCTCATGAGCAAGATGTTCATCAAGGGCTTCTGTTGAATTTCTTACCTTTGATGATTCCTGATACTCATCAACATTGGCACTGACAACTGCAACACTCACAACTGCAACTGTTCCCCAGATACATCCTGATAAAAAACAGGTTATAAATATAACACACAAAACTGAAAAAATATATCTCATGTGTATTGCTCTATATAGAAAAGATCTGAAAATAAATTATATGCATCATTTATAAACCTTGCCTTACGATAATAATAAACAAATATCGCCCTGAAAAACACCAAAATCATGAAACGAATTTATACACGCGGAAACTTAACACCGCAAACGGCGTTAAAGCCCTTTTTATAAAACACCATATGCTCTATCCTAGCACGCTATCATACTATCCATAATTAAGCTGTTATTCTTGAAGTACTAGAAAAATTTGACTATTTTTTACAAGAAAAATTGATTAAAAAAAGAGTTATTGGTGTTCAACACCTTGAATTAGGTATAAATCAGTCATGAAGCACTCACTCCCTGCATTATGATTAAATATTTAAACAAATATGATTATTTTCAATGCAACTACTTGAGCACTAGTATTTACATTAAAATTAATTAGATTGAGTGCTTAACACTTTTCAGTACAAATTAAATACATTTTCTGTGTAAAAAGTTCATATTTTGCACAATCTGACATCAAAAAAATGCATTACTGAAAAGTATTCTGAAAAACACTTTATAACTTCAGCATTATTTCTACGTTTGTACATATCAATAACAGATAAAAAAGTTGAAAAATATTTAATGTGTTTGACAGCTATAACAAACTACCTTATCCATATCTCTTCCTACTATAAGTTAGTATAGAAATAATTCCCTAAAGGAGATATCACGTGGAAGATTATTTGAAAGAAGCTTTGGAAATAGTCAAAGCTCAGGCAAGTGTAAGAACCATGAACGAAGAAGAAATGACTTCCATGGTACGCAAACTTTCCGCCGGTATTCAGGCAATCGCCGAAAATGCACTCCCTGCTCAAGAGGAGGCACCTGCATGCGATCCCAAAAAATCCATCAAGGAAAAAACAATCGTATGTTGCGAGTGCGGAAAATCATTTAAGATTATCACTAAGAAGCACCTTGCTTCCCATGGCCTGACACCTGATGAATACCGCGAGAAACATAATCTCAAAAAGAAAACACCTCTGGTCTGTAAATCCTTGCAGCGTGAGCGTCGCAAAAAAATGAAAGAAATGAAACTCTGGACCAAACGCGGTCAATAGTAAATTTCTGTCATAGCTTTATCAAGGCCGCCTTCTCAGGCGGCCTTTTTTTGTAACAAAGGAGCCTGCCACTACTGTTCACATTTAAAATTATAAGATAATAATATTGGCACATAATCCCTAACCCAAAAAAATACATCTATGGATAGAAGAAAATTCCTGACTGGCCTATGCAGCATGACGGCTGCCTCCATACTTACAACTCTTCCCGGCCTATCTTATGCGTCTGGAAAAGAGCGAGATGTAAGTGAGAAGGATTTGAAGGATTATCTGCATATTATGGCCGATTTCGATAAGCCACAGTTAAGTGATATTATTCTGGATAAAAAAGATTTTGTTCTCCTCAAAACAACCTTAAAAAAATTACGCAAAATTCAAAGGACAGTAGGTTTTGGAAACTACTGTATTTTGAGTTTTGATAATGCCATCAAATTTTCCCGACAATACTCATCCATTGGCAGGTTCACCAAAGATGAAATAGAATTTCTTGATAAAATATTCCAGCACAATGCTGCAGAATACGGTTTTATGGGGGAAAAACCTGTGACCAAGCTGACCGAAAGTATTCCCCGAAAAGAACTTATTAAAATACCTCGAACTGGCAATTATCTGTATCGCGGTGCGCCATACAAAAAATACCTGTCTATAAAAAAAGAACTGGGCGACGAAGTATACCTCACATCCGGAGTTCGAGGAGTAATGAAACAATTCATACTTTTCCTTTCCAAGGCCGCATTAAATAATGGTAATCTTTCATTGGCTTCACGATCCCTTGCTCCCCCCGGATATTCTTATCACGCCGTCGGCGACTTTGATGTAGGCGAAAAAGGACTGGGCGCAGCCAATTTCAGTTCCAGATTTGCTGAAAGCAACACATGCAAAAGACTACGCGAACTTGGCTACTTAAAACTACGCTATCCTGAAAACAACCTGCTTGGCGTCAGATTTGAGCCATGGCATATTAAAGTATAGCTAAAGTTTTTTATAAAAAAATGCGATAAGATATATACTTATATTGAATGCACATAATTACAGCATGAATTGCTGAAAGCTACCTACTAATGAGCACCCATAAAAAGGCAATATTTACTTTGTTGTAGAAAATAGATAACTATGATGTTGTTGGTAAGGTGGGAAAACGTAAAAAAACGGAATGAATAAAGAATGAGTAAGATTCTTCAGCAGGATGAGGTTGATGCTCTGCTAAGAGGCCTTTCCGGTGGAGAGGTTGAAGCGGAACAGGATATACCGGATGATGATTCCGGAGTTGTCTCTTTTGACCTTGCCAATCAGGACCGCATTATACGCGGTCGTATGCCTGTTCTTGAAATTGTTAACGACCGTTTCGCACGTCTGGCGACTAACAATCTGGCAAACACCATGCGCAAAAGGGTTGATATCAACCCTATATCCATAGACATGTCCAAATTCGGTGATTTCATGCGCTCTCTGCCCGTTCCTACCTCTCTTTCAATTTTTAAAATGGACCCTCTGCGCGGAAATGCAATTCTTGTGGTTGACTCCAGACTTGTTTTTGCGCTGGTAGAGAGTTTTTTTGGTGGTTCAGGTTCACAGCCAAAGGTAGAAGGACGTGATTTTACGCCTATTGAGCAGGCCATTGTTGATCGAGTCGTGAAAATTGCCCTTTCCAACCTTGAAGATTCATGGCGCCCTGTTCATGAAGTTCACCTTGAGCTTGTCCGTTCTGAAGTTAACCCACAGTTTGCTGCCATTGTTCCACCCTCTGATGTCGTAGTCGTTATAACTTTTGAAGTTGAGCTTGAAAATGCTATTGGCTCACTGATTGTATGCCTTCCATACTCCACACTTGAGCCGATACGTTCCAAACTCCACGCGTCATTCCAGTCTGAGAGACTTGAGATTGACCATGTCTGGGTCAGCCGTTTTAAGGAAAGGCTCCTTGAAACTCCTATCGAACTGCTTGTTCGGCTTGGCAAAACTAAAATCACCGGTCGCCAGCTTCTTAATCTCGAACAGGGTGATCTACTTCTGCTAAATACAGATGAAGAAGATACCCTTGAATGTGAAGTCGGTGGTGTCCTTAAGTATTATGGGACTCCAGGCAGGGTAAAGGCCAACCGGGCTTTCCAGATCACTCAGGCTATTGAACCTAAACTGACATAGCCGACCTTTTCCCTTTTTCTTATGTTTCCAGAAACAAAACTCAGCGAGGTTGCGTTCCAAGTTTTGCCTACCTTACAATTTGGAACACTCTTGACTCCCGCCTGAGGGCTGCCTACAATCAATAGGTTGGTTTAGTGCATATTTTTCATTTGAATTGTAAATAAAAGGTCCCAATGAATCGCATTACAGGGCTGATCCTTACATATAATGGAGAAAGGCTGCTTGATGAAGCGCTTGAAAGCCTTTCCTTTTGTTCAGAAATTCTGATTATTGATTCGGGTTCAACTGATTCAACCCTTGATATTGCCCGCAAACATAACGCCCGTGTTGTTTATAATGCATGGAACGGAGCTATTGAGCAGCATAAATTTGCCCAGTCCCTTATCGAAACTTCGTGGGTAATTACTATTGATCAGGACGAGTTGATTTCACCGGAATTAAAAAAGAGCATCATTCAAATGCTTGAGAATCCGAGCAACGATTTTGATGGATATTACTGCGCCCGAAGATCATGGTATCTGGACCGTTTTATTATGCATAGCGGCTGGTATCCAGATAAACTTTTCCGTGTATTCAGGCACGGAGGGATTACTATCGGCGGTATCAGACCTCATGAAGAACTGCGACCAGTCAATAAAGCAGATGAACTGGACGGCGACATCATTCATTATCCATATGAAAATTTCTTCCAGCACATGGATAAAATTAATGAATATACCCAAGATGCTGCTCTTGATCTTTATTCGCGCGGCAAACGAGGATCACTTGGGTCTGCTATCGGACACGCTATAGGTAAATTCTTAAAACAATACGTGATTAAAGCAGGTTTCCTCGACGGTAAAGCAGGATTTATTGTTGCAGTACATGGCTTTTTCTACACCTTTCAAAAATACATCAGGTTGGTAGAGCTCGAAATGAAGGACAAAAATAATGCATGAAGATAAACCGCATTTGATAGAACTTCCCAAAATACACGACAATCGCGGCAACCTTACTTTTATTGAAAACAGCCGCCATATTCCTTTTGATATAAAAAGAGTGTATTATCTATATGACGTTCCCGGCGGAGAGACCCGTGGAGGCCATGCCCATAAACATTTGAGGCAGTATATTATTGCCGCATCAGGTAGCTTTGACGTAGTTTTAGATGATGGAAAGACCAGAACAAAATTCTCTTTAAACCGTTCATATTACGGTCTTTATATTCCTACTATGACTTGGCGTGAGCTTGAAAATTTCTCCTCCGGTTCCGTGTGTCTGGTGCTGGCTTCGGAATACTACGATCCGACTGACTACTATTATACCTATGAAGATTTCATGAAGGCGGTTAACGAAAATGAAGCAAATCAGATTTCTTGATGTCGGCTGGACTTACCAAACACTAGCTCCTAAAATGGACGCAGCAGCTAAACGCGTTCTTGAATCAGGCTGGTTTATTCATGGTAAAGAAGTTGAAGCTTTTGAAAAAGAATTTGCACTATACACAGGGGCAAAGCACTGCATCGGAACAGGAAACGGCCTTGATTCTCTTGAGCTTGTACTACGTGCTGCAGGGGTCGGTCATGGAGATGATGTTCTTGTCCCATCAAATACCTTTATTGCCACATGGCTTGCGGTAACTCGGACCGGTGCAAACATTATCCCGGTAGAACCAGTTGAGTCCACTTACACAATGGACCCCGATAAACTTGAAGCAGCCCTGACTCCAAAGACTAAAGCGATTATTCCGGTCCATCTTTACGGCCAGCCCGCAGATATGGACCCAATCATGGAGTTCGCTGAAAAACATTCATTGTTTGTCCTGACAGATGCTGCTCAGGCTCACGGAGCTGTGTACAAAGGCAAGATGTCCGGCACACTCGGACATGCGGCGGCTTTCAGCTTCTACCCAGGTAAAAACCTTGGAGCCTTCGGTGACGGTGGTGCAGTAACTACAATGGATGATACCATAGCTGAAAACGTGCGCAAGATAGCCAACTACGGAGCCACAGTTAAATATGAGCACGATTCACTTGGATTCAACAGCCGACTTGATGAGATGCAGGCCGCATTTCTACGTGTTAAGCTAGACAAACTTGATAACTGGAACTGGACCCGCAAAACTATTGCCAGAATATATCTTGATGGACTTGCCGACACTCCACTGGTGCTTCCCGTTGTAATCGAGCAGACTCAATCTGTCTGGCATTTATTTGTTGTACGTTGCAAGGACCGTGACGGACTTATCAAGCATCTGGCCGACCACAAAATTGAGACATCCATACATTACCCTAAAGCTCCTCACAAGCAAGGAGCATACAAAAATATGGCAGGTATCTCTTTGCCCATAAGTGAAGCAATACACCGTGAGGTTCTCTCTCTGCCCATCGGTCCACATATGGATGAAGATGATGCCAGACGAGTTGTGGAAGTGGTTAAAGATTTCTTTTAAGATTACATACTCAATGCAAAAAATCCCGTTCAACTAGCCTGTTGAACGGGATTTTTTGCATTTTGACTAAAAAAGTCTATAATTTCGTCACAAAAAGCATTCGGATTGGATAGCCTGGCTTGTTAGTCATCTCACTTTGAATAACCCGGAACGCATGGTAGTCCAATTCTGCACAAAATTCACGAACAGCCACATCCTCCTCACTGCCACCGGGATGCCCTGCATAGATAGCAATACTGACAACACCTCCCCTGCAAAGCAGGGCTAAGGCAGAGCGAACCGCTTTCAGCGTGGTCTCAGCCTGAGTGATTACCGTTTTGTCACTACCTGGCAAAAAACCTAGATTAAACATAACTATATTAATTCTGCCATGATACTCTTCAGGAATTAACTCCTGCATATTTTCATGTCCGGAACAAAAAAGAGTCCAGTTCTCCGGCAGACATTCTTCATTAAGCCGTTCTTCAGTCTGCTCAATGGCATCTTCCTGTATATCAAAACCGAAAACCTTACCTTCACCACCAGCCAGCCGTGAAAGAAAAACCGTATCGTACCCATTCCCCGTAGTTGCATCAATCGCAATGCACCCAGGGTTAAGAACATCACACAGAATAGACTTGGCAAAAGAAAGAATGGTATTAGAAATCATTTTCTCAATTTGGTTGAAGGCTGAAAAACAAAAATAGCAGACTCTGACCTACATCCTGCTGCAAAAAAAGCAGCCACACAACCGGAACTATCCGAGAAAAGACTGCTTAGAAATTAAGATACTTTGACAAATTTCCTGACTTGGAAAATTGCCGTTCAGTAGAGCCGAAAGTAACCCTACCGCTGATATTGTAAGAAGACGACGGCAGTTGTTTCCAATTAAGTGTGGCAGATCCTTTTGCATCAACTGGAATAGGCTGACCGCAGCTGAATGAATTAAGTTGAAACTGATTGCCGGACAAAACAGCATTTATTTTGACAGCCTCAGCAATTAGTCCACCGGGAATCTCTACCTGATCAGAATTAAGAACAATACTTCCAGTACGAGGTGGAGCCCCCCACTTAGGAAATCCTACGTCAGAAGTAATTCGCACCTTTCCACCCAAACCATCAAGTCTGACCAATTTGGCAAGATCAACACCACCATTTAAAGTTAAAGACTTTGTTTGAAATACCTTAGCAGAAAGAGTCGGCCCTGTTTTGACCCGAACTTCAAGCAGCGGCGAAAAACCGAGATCAACACCTAATTGCGGAATAGTAATTACAAGACCTTTTGCGGTTGTAACATAAACATTGGTTACTTCGAAAGAAAGAGGTCCAGCGCTGATAAAATCACCCCACTGGATTGTCGCTTTAGAGATCTTAGCGTCAGCGAATTTGAATGCCTGAGACCATACAACTTCCCACGGCATGAACAAAAATGCTCCGATTATCAGACCTGCCAGAAATATTAAAAAACGCCCTATGGCTTTTTTAATTGAAAACTTGAAAGAGATATTAGGGATAAATTTCATCCGGCGGACCTATCTGGTAAGAATAATCTGCACATCAGCCAATTCCGGCGTGTCCAGCCTATGATTTATATTAAAATTAGTAATCTTCAGAGCACCACGTACATTGAAATCACGGAGCAGGAGAACAACTTCAGGCAGATTAAGAGATTCAAGAATAACCTGAACCCCTGCTGAGGAATTAGCCCCTGCCTGCAGCGGACGAAGTGAAGTAAGTCTAGTATCTAGACCAAGATCACGTATAACCTGCTGAGCCGCCGCCATGGGTTCACGGTCAATAAGAGCTCCCCGTGAAGACTCTCCGGCTTTAAGCTGTTCCACTAACGGAACAACCTTACTGTAATTCTGCTTACTGGACATCATAATACGAATCGCTTTAGACTGTGATTCGCTAAAACCGGACCAGACCATAAAAAGGAGCAAGGCCCATGCTGCAACAAGTGCAGCAAAAAACAGCTTCTGCTTTTCAACAGGCCAATCCTGCCAGATACAAAATCTTTCCAGTTCCATTAAATTACCTATATAAAATTCAGCAATTAAACTACTTAGCGATTATACTCAGCACGCAAACTGATACTGACCCCGCCCTCAATATTATTAGCCTGCTCAAGCACAAAATTAAATGTTGTACTAGCAGCAAGCTTTTCCATCATACTATCGATTTCTTCATAACTGGCGACTTTGGCCCGAATATTACCGGAATCAGCTCCAAGATTGATACCCTCAATTTCAATTCCAACCGGAGCACTCTCACTCAGCACGGCAAGCAGTCCAAGCACATCAACACCACTGCCTTGATTACCGCCACTTTTAAGCTGATCCAGTTTATACAAAATTTTACCATAAGGATCTGAACCTGGATTTGGGCCAAGCGCAGTGACATAAACTTCTTTAAGCTTTTCACGCCACTCATGAGCCTGATCCTGACTGAATTGCCAACGTCTATACTGCCCGCTGATAAACAATAAACCAATGATCGTAACCAGTACAGCCGCAACCGCAAAAGGTTTATAGTCAATGAGAACACTTTTATCAGTTGCAGTTTTTTTACCTGTTGTAAGATTGATACGTGCCCAGCGAATTTTCTTTTCAACTAAAACCCTACAGGCCGATTCAAGATCTATATTTTCAGCATTTCCATCCAGTCCCAGACGATCAAAACGACTTTTGAACTCATCTTCTGTTCCACGAAAATAAGTAAGAGCATCCCCGGAGGCAAGAATACGCATACCGCCCTGCCCCTTCCATGACCAGACTGAAAGGTCCTCAGCAACGGCGGCACGCCAGCATACGGCGAACTCTGTTGTTAAAACAGTTGCCTTTGCAAGAAGATCCCTGTGCCTATCCAGGAAATGTTCCAGCAATTCTCGTGAAGCGTAGCCAAGAACAGCCCCCCCTGAAGGGCGAAGAACTCTAAAATCGTCATCCTGCGTGGGGAACGAATAGTTCATCTGCATCATTGTAGCTGACTTGGCATGTCTGGACTTTATAACCCCTTGGGGTTTGAAGAAAAAGAAAAGAGGATCAGGTAACAATGCAACAACCGGATGTCTGTTCTTTTCAGCAGGCCCCTGTGATTCAGACAGGTTATTGCCGTCAAACATCATCCACTGATGATCATTCCCCTTAAAGGTGAGTATATATACTATTTTTTTTGCAGCCATTTATGGCTTTGTCCTATACCTGCATGGAGGAAGTTTGTCTATTTATACAACCTGACGGTTTGATATCGGGAAACATACAAAATTACTGATCCGAATCAAACGTCACTGAAACATCATTTTGAAAAATAAGATTTGGTAACTCCGTCTCAAAAGTACTGGGCCTCGAAATAATGTATCTTTTCACAACCCTGCAACCGGAAACGGAAGCTACTACTCTTGCTTCAAATATATCTGACTTAACAGACAGATAATTAAGCATATTTTTATACAATTCTGAATCAGCCTGGATACCTGCCACAGATATAACCTGGCTGAGATCAGTAAATCCCCTTGTATTCCGCCAATGAATTATATTTTTAATGCTGCGACTCAACTTCGGGAAATATGCCAGCAGAGTTTCCGGAGAAGCAAAATTGATATTTATTTTTCCTTCGGATCCCCATACGGTAAAATTTTCATCAATCCACTCACGATCAAAATCACGCCAGCCATTAACAAGAGTAACTTCTTCAGGAGTTACAAACACACGTCCAGTTGGAGAATAGGACGGGTACTGAGTAGCATAAAAAAGACTATCAATTTTTTTTAACGTGGAACTAACCTTTTTTCCGGTCCAGACACCGAGACTCCCAACAAGCCTTTCAACGTCAGTACCGGCAGGTAAAATTCTGCCCATGATATCCAATATCTTTTTTGTATCCTGTATATTGGCAACATCATTCAAGTTAACTTTAGCATTACAGGGAGTTATTTCAAACCAGACACCATCTCCCTCCCATTTCCTAGCCCAGTGATCCTTTGCAGTGTCAGAAAAAGGTGTTTTGTCATCCTGTAACTGTTTATAAATGAGAAACAGTGCTTCTTCAGCCAGAAAATGGGCCTCATACTCACTACGGACCTTTGCCGCTTCCACAGCCCCTTTAGAACTGACGTCAATTGTCATTAAAGTTAATCCTGATAAAGCCATAAACAGGACCAGTACAATTATGAGAACAACTCCTCTTGATTTTTCAGGCACACTACTCAACGACATAAGGAATCCTTTCGACTAAAGAAAGACTGTGCCCGTCTTCAAAAACTAAATTCAAACGAATAGCTTTGAGATCGGAAGTGGAGGTAACTGACCGACTTGAAAACTGGACACCTGAAATCCAGATGCCTTTGTCACCATCCAGAACTTCAATTCGCCATGATTTAAGACCACGGAGCAACTGAAAAGAATTATTATATTCTAAACTCTTATTTTCCTCATGCCGACGAATCATATTCCCTGAAAAATCCCAATCAGCATCGACTTTTATCCCGCCATCAATTAAAAAATTATTGGTTGTCTTAATTCCAAAACCATTATCTTCAACACTTACACTTGAGCCTAAAATAATGTTCTGAAAATCACGATGCAAAATACGGCGCAAAGTAAACATCCGCGATGATAAACCGGCGCTTGAACGGATCACTTCATTATTGGTAATTGACTGCCCAAGAACCATCGCCACCATGCTCATAAGCAGACCGGAAAGAACCAGGCCTATCAAAACTTCAATAAGTGAAAATCCCTGCTGCTGATCACAGGCAGCCTCAGAGTAATGAGAAAAAGTAATCATCGGCGGCCATCATTGTTATGAGAAACACGGTATATATTCCATCCCAGGGTATAGTCTCCACTTTTAGTTTCAAGCGTATAAAACCCGACCCCGGAAGCTGAAATAGTATTAAGACCCACTCTGAAATCTCCCTGCGGAGGACCCGGCCATGGAATCCAGCCAGAAGAAATCACACTGATTTTATTTGGATATTTATGAGCCAGAATATCTTGTGACAAATTAAGAACTGTCCATGAATCTTTTGAGACCTGAGCCATAAGAGCACTCTGCCTTTGAACACCAAGAAAACTTATTGAAAGGGTTGCGGCTATTGTCAAAGCAATAATTATTTCTATAAGCGAAAATCCGTTCTTGTCTGACAAGTCATATCTCCCCGAACTTAACAGACAATGGGTCAAGCATAAGGGTCAAACCATCTGACAAAACCAGACGAACCTCATCACTGAATCCCTCTGGATAAATGGTAAAATCCATACCATCGCCGGACATTGGTTCTTCATTAAAATGTCCGCTGGACACACTGCTTGGTAAGGAGACTTTTTCCTCACCCCACTGAATAAATCCGTCCTCAAAATTAATAAAAACATACTGTCTTGAATCAGTCTCTACAGCCTCAGCTCTGGCTTCGTATATCAAAGCATTCACAAGGTTAATATGATTCTCTTCTTTATTACCGGCAAGATCAAGATTGGGCATAAGCGTAAACCAGCCTATGCCCACAATTACAAGAACTATGAGAAGCTCAATAAAAGTCAATCCGCCGGAGCGTGATAGAGCCGTCTGTTTAGACATATATTTCCGCTGAAACACTATTCCCAGCTTTTGATATCGGCATCGTAATCTTCGCCGCCTTCCATGCCGTCAGCACCAAGTGAAATCAGCTCATAAGGACGGTCGTCTTCGCCCGGACTTCTATAAATATATTCATATCCCCAAGGGTCAACCGGTGCTGTTGTTGAATCAAGGTAACCGCCTTTACGGTAGTTACGGGGGACGGGACGAGACTCAGGCTTGGTGATCAAAGCCTGAAGGCCCTGCTCGGTGGTTGGATATCTGCCCGTATCAAGTTTATAAAGCTTGAGCGCTGAATCAAGAGCCTTCATGTCCATTTTTGCTTTGGTCACACGGGCTTCGTTAGGACGGTCCATGATTTTAGGAACCAGCATTGAAGCAAGGAGACCGAGGATAACTATAACAATCATAAGCTCAATAAGACTGAAACCACGCTGACCTTTTTGACATTCAACAATACGTTTTCTTCTTTCCTGCATATTTCCCTCTGCAATATTAAACTTTTCCATCTTCTTAATCCCTTATATCAGTCTTTTCATTATCCAGCGGCTCCCATTTCAATGGAGCCCGTACGGAAATGCCATCACGACGTGGAAGCATTCCCCGTGACTTAAAGTAATCGTCAGGACGAGCGACTTTTTTCCACCAGAGAAAGAATCCCTTACTTGGTATATATCGGCAATACAACCTTTGAAATTCACGCTGTGCTATCGGATCTGCAAGAACAAATTCTCTTCCACGCTGTGAAAAATTAAATTCCCGTCCCAGTTCAACCTTTTTCCAATCTGCGAAATCCTGAACACCTTCAAGCAGATCTCCTGTAACGGCAGAATAGTATCTAAACTCACCATCAATGTCACCAACCTTGAAGACATCTCCTGATTCTGAAATCTGAACGTCAAATGACACAGGCTCAAAAAAGACTCTGCGCGTCAACCTCTTGCGGGGAGAACGGTACGACAGGACTCCATCTCTAAGAGAAAAACCACTCTCCTCTTCATGAAAAGCCGTTTTAGCTTTTTGAGCAACGTCCCACCTGAATTTTTCTCCTTTTTCCGTTATTATATTAAGATATGGACCGTCGGCACTCACACTTTTGAAAGGTCCGCCTTTAATTTTATATTCAAATATTCTTGTCCGTTTAAGAGGGCTCCACATGTTGAGATGCCCTGTAACATCTACAGCCATCAATATTCCCTCTTTATCTGAAAAGGAAAGACTGAGCGGCTTATGTAAAAACCTATAGACCTGTGTAAATTTACCATTAGCAGGCCCAACCCATAGTCTACGGGCCTCGTCAGCAATGGCAAGCCAGCTTCCTTTCGGAGATATGGCGAAGATGTCAACGGTACTGTTTACGGTGGCCACACGCATCCGGGAACATTCGGTCAAATTAAATATTTCAACCCCCCGGTTATTACCGGATGAAACAGCCATAAGAGAAGACGGTTTGAACCATGAAATATTATTAACGGGGCTTTGCATTGCCTGAACTGCTCCGCAGGCTTCTCCTGAGTATATCTCAACAAGGCCGCTCTGCCCCCCGACAGCAAGCACATTATCCTTTTGAACATAAGTTGAGACCTTATCAGCCAGATTTACAACTTCGTTGCTTTCAGCAAGCTGCACATAGTAATTCCCGCTCATCCCTTCAGGAGGTCGATTGTATATGCTGTCCAAAGAAGAGTACTGTTGAGATGCAGAAAATTTTACAAGCTCCGCAAGCGTGGCCGGACGCTTCCCTGCCAGCTGAGATATGTCCAACCCCTCTTCAGATCTTAGAGACGGCTCATCTGAATCAGGAGAAACATTTATACCTCCGCCACAGCCGGCAATGATGCTCTGCAGGACAATGAGGATAAAGGCTAGATATTTAAACTTCATAGTTACATAAACCCTATTAAAATGTATTCACAGAGATAAGCTTTGAACTTCACAAAACACATTATTTTAAAAATGAATTAAGGTTTTGTTAAATCAGTAGCGTTAAAAGTCAAGCAAAGGAACAAACTCCCCCTTGCTCATCAGGGAGGATTACGGCAAAAGAAACCGAAGCCAATAATCATTCCTATGGAAAATATATGACAAATAAAATTAAAGAAAATAACGAAGAGAAAAGAACAGCACCTGAAAACAATAAATTTTTTTTAAAAATAATGAGTTTGCTGCGAGATGGAAGCTTGAGACTTCCTGTTTTAGCCGTTTTTTATGTACTTGCTTATGTTCTGTTTGATCTTGCTGTGGATAATGTAGTCCGCCAATATATTTTCTGCATTGTTCTGGTCGTTTCCAGTCTGTATTTCTCATGGCGCATCGGTGGACGCGAAACCATGACTTATGTAGGTTTTTTCAATATTTTCTTTGCTTTTATTTTCTCCAGGCTACTTTACATGACTGGAAATTTCTCTTCTAAATTATTTCTCAGTCGCTCATTTATGACATTATATGTAGTAGCAATCGTTTTCATGTTCATCATGACCAAACGAAAATCTCCTGCAGACAGAGAAAAAACAAATAGAGAAAAATCTATCCGGGATGAGCGGCAACGACGCAGACAGCTTGAACTAATGGTAGCAACAGAAAAACTTACTGATGATATGATCGTTAAAGCCAATATGGTTAAAGATGAACTGATGGTCCTGCAGAATTCATGGAAATCCCAGATACATACCATCATTAATGACCTCCCTAAAGTAAAAGAAAGAGAACTCTACAATCAGATTGTCACACCATTCGAAGAAAGTATTATAGAACATTTAAGGGGACTTGAAAACAGACTGTCATTCAAACCGCAACTGATTGAACTTGACGAACTTGCTGCACTGCTTACTGGTAAACTTGAAAATGATAAAAAACGCTTTCATAAGAGACTTGAGACAAAATTTGATTTTTCAGAGTGGAATAACAGAAAAGAAGAAATTTTTATTGATAGATACAAAACGTGGGAAATTCTGCAAAACCTGATAAGAAACAGCCAGACAGCAATGGAATTGCACCAAATCCAACTGCTCAGACAAACCCCAGAAGAATTTAATAAGTTCAAGCCCCGCATATCTATTACTGCAGATACATATGATCGTTACGCAAGATTAAAGGTTATTGACACAGGAGGAGGAGTTGCAGCAGACAGCCTTCCTCACCTATTTAAGAGAGCCGTGCCTTCTGCGAAACGGCAAGGAAAAGAAATGGGACAGGGAACTGTTTTTGTAAAATTTTTTGGAGATAATATGGGCTTCGATATTTCAGCCAGCAATACAGATACTCTAGGTTCAACAGGACTCGAAGTATGTATCCTCATTCCGCTGGGAACATTCGGCCCGGCCGGAGCCATTTCATCAGGAGAAAAATTATGAATCAAGAACAATACTTCTTCGTACTGGCAGATGATGATCCACGTCTGCATGAATACACAGTATCAATACTCCGTGATGGCGGTATTCTGGAAAAACACGAATCATTTTATGATCCGGTATCTTTTCTGGCCTTCTTGAAAGAATCAGAAGAAGAGCCTGATGTCATAATCCTTGATGTTCACTTTGAAGGTTCCGGCTTAAGCGGAGTTGATATCCTTCCATTCATTCGTGAAGAGTATCCATACATCCCTGTAATTCTCCTTACAGGAATGGATGCAGAGGCCACAGATGAGGCTCAGTCGGATGTATTCACCTATTTCATTCCAAAGCCAGTGACCGAAGATCATCTTTTGCGCATGCTGCATTTCTATCTTGGAAAAAGCAAGAAAAGTGCAGAGCAGATTAACGTCTTGATGGAGGAAATGAAAGAGATCAAGGACTACCATCATCTTCTGGAGGAAGAGGTTGAGCAACTTCAGGACGAGCAGCGCAGGCTTGCAGAAGAATCGAAAACAGGAAGAGATGAAGGCAAAGGATTTGAAAGAGTCACTGAAATCCTGGAATCACTGCTGACTAGAAGTGAAGCAATGCCAAGCTTCATTGCCGACCTTGAAAAGGTATACTCTACACAGTTCAAACTGTTTAAGAAAGTTATCGAAACCCTGATTCGTTTCGATGTTCAGGACACAGGTACCCCCGGTATGAACATCCATAAAGTTAAAGGAACTCAAAATGTTTTCAGCGCCCGTCTTTCAAGAAAAGTACGGCTTTTTTATTATAGTTCTGCCAAGACTGTTAGAAAAAGACTTTTAAGACTAGATATTTACCACGACACCAAGGGGATGGACAAGTGGATTAAAAACAACTACCATTCCTACGCTGAAATTGAAGAATAGTGTTTAAAACACAATCTTTCTCAAAAACACATAAAGTACCGTCTACAGGCAATGTAGAAGTAGGTAATTTTTTAGGATAAAATACTGATATGGAGTTGAAACTCACTAAATTCCCGGCATGGCTATGGCCGCTCGCATTAGGGCTGGCAGTGGCTTATCTTGTTGCGTCTTTTGTACCACTTCCAAAACCAACAGCGCCAATTTTAGGAGAATCATTCTCTTCAGATACATCTGATAAAATTTCCAAGGATTCTAAACTCGTCTTGGATCACAATATTCTCGGGTTGGATAACCCGTCAGAAATTCAGAAAAAAGCCACAGTTACTCCCAGCACATGGCCACTGGTCGGAATTCTTACCGGTGAAACAGATTTTGCTGTCTTCAGAATCAAAGGTGAAACCACTATATTACGTGAAGGTGAAGAGTACGAAGGCTGGACTTTAGAAGAAATCAAACCGCAGTACGTTCTTTGGAAATATGGCCGGGAAGAAAAAAAAGTAGCTATGTGGGATCAGGTTAAGAGTCTTAAACTGATACGCGGTAAAACCAACAAAATTACAGTTGAACGTGCACAGGCTAAGGAAGTACTTGATGATCCTAATGCCTTCCTCAGTCAGGCCCTCTTCAAACCGAATAGAAGCAACGGAAAAACTCAGGGATTCAGAATTACAAACATTAAACGTAATTCACTGCTCAAAAAACTTGGCCTTGAAAATGGTGATGTCCTTATGAGGGTGAATGGCGAAATGATTACAGGCCCAACCAAGCTGCTTCAGGTATATGGTTCACTTGGCGGAGCATCAGCTATCAATATTGATGTGGAACGCAAAGGACAGATCCTGTCTCTTGTTGTTGAACTCAAGTAGGGAAATAACCAACAATGCCTACATATCAATATAGAGCCGTTACCAAGGAAGGAAAAAAGAAAAAGGGATTTGTGGAAGCTTCTTCACAGTCCAAAGCTTTTGCCACTTTGCAAAGCAAAGGTCTGATGCCACTACGCCTTGAACAGGTAAAGTCAGGTCAAAAAGAAAAAAGCTCAACCAAGTCATTTGCCTCTTCAATGTCCATGGGTGGTAAAATCAGACTGGGAGAATCATTCTACTACCTTGGAATCCTAATACAAAGCGGGACAGCTCTTGCTCAATCGCTTGACATGATGGCACGTATGACCGGAGGAAAATCCAGTCATACATGGATGGAAATTCGTGATGCAGTTCAGTCCGGTGAAAGTTTTTCATCCTGTCTAGCCAAATACCCGAAAATATTTCCACAAGTTTACGTGGGTATGGTTCAGGTTGCAGAGTCCGTTGGTAAACTTGGTGATGTTCTTGAAAATATTGCAAAATATGAAGAAGAACGCGCAGAGGTCAGTGGCAGACTCATGACCGCCATGGTTTATCCGGTGGTAATTCTGCTTATCGGGATGGGTGCAGTCTACTTTCTGCTCTCCGAAGTTTTACCGAAAATCACCGGCATTTTCAAAGCAGCGAAAGGCGAACTGCCTACATCTACTAAAATTGTTGTTGCTTTAGGAAATACACTTGAGGGACTTGGCCCCATGGCTCTAATTATCCCTGTTGCCATTATTATCGGGCTTGTAAGTGCATATAAATCCGTCCCGCAATTTAGAGAAAAAGTTGACAGCCTGCTCTGGAAACTCCCGTTGGTACAAAAAAGTACTCTGGCTCGTTTTTCAGGGATTCTAGGTTTCCAGATCGATGCAGGAATCCCTCTTGTGCAGGGTATGGAAAGCTCAGCCAATGCTGTTACTTCCACTTTTTTCAAAAAGAAAATGGCACAGGCGCGTGAAGAAGTCGCTACCGGGCGCTCTCTGAGCACTGTTCTTGCGGAGCAGAAAATATACCCTGATATATACATATTGACCCTTACAGCCGGACAAAAATCCGGTGAACTAGGAAAATTTCTACAACGTATGGGCACAATTTTCGAAAGGGACGTAGACAATTTTATGAAAAGGGTTGTTGCCCTTGCAGAACCGATGCTGCTGCTTTTTATAGGCATGCTCATCGCTTTTATTGTTGTCGCTATCATGGGCCCGATCTTCGACCTGACCACTCTCGTAAAATAGGTATCAAATGACAGAAAAACAGCTTTCTGATTTTATAAAAAGAGGGCAGGAAGTCCTTAAAATAGAAGAAAAAGGACTGGCCTCAATTCGTAAAGGTCTCGATCTCAACTTTGCGAGAGCAGTCGAAATGCTAGCTGCCTGCAAAGGCAGAGTTATCATCACCGGACTCGGTAAATCGGGTTTAGTGGGTCGTAAAATTGCAGCAACTATGTCCTCTACCGGTACCCCCTCATTCTTCCTGCACCCTGTTGAAGGGGCGCACGGGGACCTCGGCATGGTCCGGACCGAAGATATTGTTATTGCCATTTCAAACAGCGGCGAAACAGATGAGTTAAATTCAATTCTACCAGCCATTCGCTCGTTTGGTACCAGCATTGTATCCATTACATCTGAAATAAAATCCACAATGGGGCGACTTTCAGACGTGGTAATCAAAACAAAAGTCCCATGTGAAGCGTGCTCGCACGGTCTGGCTCCCACGGCCAGTACAACTGCAGCACTTGCTATCGGTGACGCTCTTGCTGTCTGCCTGATGGACCACAAAGCCTTTGACAGCAAAGATTTCAAAAAATTTCATCCAGGAGGATCACTCGGGCGCAGGCTGAACCTGTGTATCAGTGAGCTAATGCACACAGATAATATTCCCGCAGCTCCGCAAAACTGCACTCTTCATGAAGCCCTGACGATCTTAGATACAGGTCGACTGGGTCTAGTGGCCCTTACTGCCGCTGACGGAAAACTGAGCGGAGTCATAACTGATGGAGATGTGCGTAGAATGGTCTGTTCTGATAAGTTTGACCTAAACCAGCCTGCTTCCAAAACCATGGCCCAAAATCCACTTCGTATCACATCTGATATGTCTGCTGCACAGGCTCTGGATATTATGGAAGAAAAAGAAATAACAGTACTCCCTGTAATAGCAGAGGACGGGACTGTTTCCGGCATGATTCATCTCCATGATCTGCTGGGTAAAGGCCGACTTAAATTCGCAGATAATCCGAGAGGGTAACCATCATGTGCGGAATTGCCGGGCTTATTGATTTTTCACGCAGCACCAGTTCCGAGCAGCTGGAAAGAATTGCCCGCAAAATGGGTGATGCCCAGAACTCAAGAGGACCTGACGGCTGTGCCCAATGGTCTGACCCAGACTCAGGAATAGCTCTTGATCACCGCAGGCTTGCTATCATTGATCTTACGAAAGAAGGTGTGCAGCCTATGCACAGCCGCTCCGGGCGCTTTGTTACAATCTTCAACGGTGAAATATATAATTACCGTGATCTGCGAGAAGAGTTGGAACAGGCTGAAGGGTTCAACGGCTGGCGAGGGCATTCAGACACCGAAGTTATGCTTGAAGCCGTTGAACAGTGGGGCTTTGAAAAAGCTGTAAAATCTTTCAGCGGTATGTTCGCCATCGCCATATGGGATAGGCATAGCAAACGTTTATTTCTGGTCCGTGACCGCATGGGTGAAAAGCCTCTATATTATTCAACCCAGAACAACACCTTTCTCTTCGGCTCGGAGCTGAAAGCTCTGATGGTCCATGCAGCTTTTGAAAAAGAAATAGACCGTCATTCGCTTGCTTCATACCTTCGTTATCACTATGTACCAGCCCCGCGCACTATTTTTAAAGAAGTACAATGTCTCATGCCGGGGACATGGATATGTATAGATATTGATGGAACCACGTCTGAACCCCAGACGTACTGGTCTCTTCTTGATTGTGCCCGTGAAGCTGAAAACAAAATATTTACTGCTCCTGACAATACGATAATTGAAACTCTTGAAGATTTACTGCTCAACGTAATCGAGAGAGAAATGATATCCGACGTCCCTTTAGGGGCCTTTTTATCTGGCGGAATAGATTCGTCACTTATCGTTTCATTAATGCAGCAATGCGCCCTTGCTCCGGTAAAAACATTCACCATAGGCTTTAATGATAAGGCCTACAACGAGGCTGCGGAGGCAAAAGCCGTAGCAAAACATATAGGGACAGAACACACCGAATTATATGTATCTCCAAAAGATGCTCTTGAAGTCATTCCCAAGATTCCTCACATATGGGATCAACCTTTCTCCGATGCATCACAGATACCGACCCACCTTGTCTCATGTATGACCCGTGAACATGTAACTGTTGCCTTGTCCGGTGACGGTGGGGATGAGCTTTTTGCAGGCTATAACCGCCATTTCAAAGGCTGTTCGCTCTGGAACAGATTAAAACTGATTCCTGCTCCGCTACGTGATTTAGGAGCAAAAGCCATCTCATCTATCTCTCCGGCAAGCTGGAACAAAGTTTTCAAGATGTACGGCCCCATACTGCCGTCAGCTCTCCAAATGCGCCTGCCGGGACAAAAACTTCATAAACTTTCGGATGTTATGGCTGCACGCTCTGAAAGTGATTATTACAAATTTTTAACCTCAAACTGGTTTAACCCTGATCAGGTCGTAAACTCCGCCAATGAGTTTGAAGGACCTTTCCAAAACTCCTCCATGCAGCCAAATCAGGACAATCTGACTGCGTGGATGCAATACATGGATGCAGCGACTTACCTGCCGGACGATATACTCACCAAAGTGGATCGGGCTGCAATGGCAACCAGTCTGGAAACCAGAGCCCCTTTTCTTGACCACGAGGTGGTGGAATTTTCGCAGCGTCTGCCTATGCATTTGCGTATTCAAAATGGTCAAGGCAAGTACGCCCTGCGCCAAATTTTATATAAATATGTTCCTAGAGAACTCATCGAACGCCCCAAAATGGGCTTCGGTATCCCTATCGACAGTTGGCTTCGCGGCCCATTAAGTGAATGGGCTGAAGATCTTATCTCTCCAGACAGACTGGAACGTGACGGCTACTTCAACGTAGGTGAAGTGCGACTGGCATGGAACGAACACAGGCTCGGCACAAAAGACAACCAGTACCGTATCTGGAATATACTCGTTTTTCAGTCATGGCTGGATCATTGGGGAATCAAATAATGAGAATAGCTGTCATCGGCGGCTACGGCCCCTCCTTGATCAATTTTCGAGGTTCTATGCTTAGGGCGATGGTAGAAGCAGGGCATGAAGTGTATGGTCTTGCACCTCTTGATTCCTCAACAGTAGCAGAGGAACTGGCTCGCATGGGAGTAAAATTCGTCGAAGCTCCTATTCAGCGCACAGGCATGAACCCGCTCAAAGACCTGAGTTCGCTTTTTGCTCTGATTAAAATTTTACAAGAAATTAAACCTGACACGGTTCTTTCATATACGATTAAACCTGTTATCTACGGCTCAATTGCGGCTAAAATTGCAGGTGTTAAAAGTATTTACTCTATGATCACAGGTCTTGGTTATGCTTTTGGGCAGACTTCCGGTAAACGGGGACTTCTTTTTAAACTGGTAAAGAGCATGTACCGGGCGGGACTCTATTTCAATAAAGCTGTGATGTTTCAAAATCCTGATGACCGAAACCTTTTTGTTGAGCAATCCATAATCAGCAATAAAAAAAACACGGTTATTACTAACGGCTCAGGCGTTGATATGAAACACTTTGCCAAAGCTTCTGTTAATACGGAAACACCTGTTTTTCTGTGCATTTCCAGACTCCTAAAGGAAAAAGGAATCCATGAATTTGCTCAAGCCTCGCTGAATTTGAAAATAAAATATCCTGATGCACGATTCAGGCTGGTCGGTCCTCATGACCATGGTCCCGATTCAATCAGCGAAGAACAGATCAGACTGTGGCAGTCAGGCGGAATTGAGTGTATCGGTCCAGTAAACGATGTGCGAAATGAACTGAAAAATTGCACAGTATATGTACTGCCATCATACCGCGAGGGAACTCCCCGCTCAGTTCTTGAAGCGATGTCTACCGGACGGGCAATTGTTACAACTGATACTGCAGGCTGCCGTGAAACAGTTCTCAACGGTCTCAACGGCTATCTGGTTCCTGTTAAAGATATCCCTCTGTTAGAGGAAGCAATGGAGAAATTCATTCTGCAACCGGATCTTGCTGAAAGCATGGGAGAAGCTTCTCTCAGCTATGCAGTCAAAAAATACGATGTTACCAAAGTCAATACGACCATCATGAATACTATGGGATTATAAATGACCGTTAAAAGATGCTTTGATCTTGTTGTGGCAATCACTGCCCTGATTATTTTTTCACCGATTCTTATCGGTGTAGCTATTGCCATTCACAAAAGAATGGGCGGTGGTATATTCTTTATTCAAAGAAGGCCGGGCCTGCGTGGCAAGCCGTTTAATATAATTAAATTCAAAACCATGTCCGATGCCAGAGATGAACATGGAAATCTTTTGCCCGACTCTGAACGCTTAAGCCGCTTTGGCAGAATTTTAAGATCAACGTCCCTTGATGAACTGCCCGAACTGGTTAATGTAATATTCGGGGATATGTCACTTGTCGGCCCAAGACCCTTGCTTATGCAATACCTTGACCGCTATACACCGGAGCAGATGCGCCGTCATGATGTTCTACCCGGAATTACCGGATGGGCACAAGTTAACGGACGTAATGCGCTTTCATGGGATGATAAGTTTAAACTTGATGTCTGGTATGTGGATAACCAACACTTATTTTTGGACATAAAAATTATTTTTATGACTGTAGCCAGAGTGTTTAAACGTGAAGGCATCAGTCAGCCCGGACAGGCTACCGCTCAGGAATTTATGGGCAATAAGGTAAACAGGGACCGATAATGAAAAAAATTCTTATTTTTGGAGCAGGAGGTCATGGTCAGGTTGTTGCTGATGCCCTTCTGTTAATGGACGGAGCTGATCCGGCTGCATTTCTTGATGACGGAGTTCCTGCCGGGACAAAAATTCTCGGTATTCCCGTTACCGGAGGATTTACCAGTTATCGAGAAATCCCCCATGATGGAATTGTTTTGGCATTAGGAAATGCTGAACTTCGTAAAAAAATTTTCAAGCAACTGACTGAAGATGGTGAAAAAATGTTTACTGTTATTCACCCTTCAACAGTAATATCTCCAAATGTTAAAATTGGAGACGGATGCATGATCATGGCTGGAGCTGTAATCAATACCGGTGCAGAAATTAAGGACAATACCATAATCAACACCAATTCAACTATTGAACATCATAACTCGATCGGACCGCATTCCCACATTGCTCCAGGCTCTACACTTGGCGGCGAAGTCGTGGTAGGGGAAGAATCCATGGTGGGTATTGGAGCAACCGTTTTACCCCGTATAAACATGGGCTCTAGATCCACACTCGGGGCCGGCTCAACTGCCATAAAAAATATTCCTGATGATACCACGTGGGTCGGGACACCTGCAAAAGAACTTATTAACAAATAAAACCAGCAATATTTAAATAATCATTACGGGCACTTCTACTTACATTTCACAAAACTGTACTTAAAGTTCAAAATATAATATCAGACCCGTTGTTGACCATGAATTTCATAATTAAAGGAAGTACGGCCCGTGTCTGCAAATAATAAACGTGTATATCTTTCACCGCCTCATATGGGTGGAGCTGAGCAGGAGTATGTTCAGCAGGCTTTTGAAAGCAACTTCATCGCTCCCCTGGGCCCTATGGTCAATGGTTTTGAACAGGACTTTTCAAAGCTGAGCGGACTCAAACATTGCGCGGCTCTGTCCAGCGGCACAGCAGCTCTTCATATTGCGCAGCATATTCTTGGTATAGGCCCGAACGATATTGTTCTTGCTTCATCGCTCACTTTTATCGGCAGTGTCAGCTCGGCCACCTTTTTAGGGGCAGAAGCCGCTTTCATTGATTCAGATTACAAATCATGGAATATGGATCCGGATCTGCTTGCCGAAGCCGTAGAATATTATATTGCACTAGGACGTAAGCCTAAAGCTGTTGTTCCTACTGATCTTTATGGGCAATGCGCAGACTATGACCGTATCCTGGAGATCCTTGAACCACATGGAATTCCTATTGTTGTAGACGCAGCAGAATCTGTCGGTGCCACCTATAAAGGGCGCCACGCAGGTAAAGGTGCACTCATGGCAGCTTATTCATTTAACGGTAATAAAATTATCACCACTTCCGGCGGAGGATTGCTTGCCTCTGATGACGAAGAAATCATTTCCCGTGCCCGCTGGCTTTCCCAGCAGGCTAAAGAACCGCTACCGTACTATGAACACAAAGAAATAGGCTTTAACTATCGCATGTCCAACCTTGTGGCAGCTGTAGGACGTGGTCAGCTCGAAGTTTTACAGGACAGAGTGAACCGTAAACGTGAAATTTTTGATCTCTATAAAGAAGCTCTTTCAGGATGCACTGGAATATCTTTTATGCCTGAAGCAGAATATGGCCGATGCAACCGATGGCTTACAGTCATTCTCATCGATGAAAAAGAATTCGGTGCAACGCCAGATCAGGTCCGTATTGCGCTTGAAAATGAAAATATTGAATCCCGTCCGGTATGGAAGCCCATGCACATGCAGCCGGTGTTCAGCAAAAATAAAATCTTTGGCGGTCAGGTCAGTGAGGATCTTTTTAAACGAGGTTTATGTCTGCCATCTGGAACAGCTATGACTCAGGATGATATGGACAGAACTGTTAAAATTATAAAAGGCTGTGGTAAATAAAACATGATCCACAATCTTCGCAATGCAAATTTCTATTTGATGGTCATTTTAGACCTGATAATCTTCGTAGCTGCTTTTTACGGAGCCTACCTGTTTCGCTTCGACTTCGCACTGCCGGCATATGCCAGAACCCAGTGCTTTGAGCTGCTCAAATACACTGTAATTATTAAATTTTCCGTTTTTCTAGGCCTTGGACTGTATCGGGGGATGTGGCGCTACACCAGCCTGCGTGATCTATGGCATATTCTTGAAGCAACTTTTCTACAGTCAATAATATTGGTCACTGTTGTCCTGTACAAATTCGGTTTCGGTGGTTTTTCACGCGGAATATTTATAATCGACTGGATGCTGACCGTATTTCTTTGCAGCGGTATCAGAGTTATCATCCGTTCTTTTTTTGCTTACCGGGATGGGAATGCCATACAATTTTCACCGGAAGCATGTCCTGCAGACGGAAATAATGTCTTAATTATAGGGGCAGGAAGAGCCGGTGAAAAAGTCGTCCGTGAAATAATAAGCAGCGGACAGCTTAAATACAAACCTGTTGGATTTCTGGACAATGATAAAGCTAAACGCGGAAGGACAATTCACGGAGTCCCCGTACTGGGGCAGCTGTCTGACTTACATGAATTGCTTGAAAACAAATGCGTTAACGAAATTCTTATTGCTATAGCTGAAGCTTCCGGTGAACAAATGCGTATAATTATAGAATCCTGCAAAGAAACAGGACTGCCCTATAAGATATTGCCCGCAATGGAAGAAATAATTAACGGTAAAGTAGGCATTAAAGCTTTAAGGGATGTAAGTTATCAAGACTTGCTGGGTCGCTCTCCCATTCAGCTTGATACATCACGTATCAGCAAGTCTCTGTCTGATAAAACCGTTCTGGTAACCGGGTGCGGAGGTTCTATCGGTTCTGAACTGGTACGGCAGGTGGTGCGCTTCAATCCGGCAAAGCTTATCCTTGTGGATTCCAGTGAAGCCAACCTTTACGCTATCCAGATGGAACTCCACCATGAAATTAAATTTCATAACTATGTCACTGTTCTGGGATCAGTACAGGACTTTGAACTTCTGGACAGCACATTCCAAAAATTCAAACCACATACAGTTTTTCATGCTGCTGCCTACAAACATGTTCCAATGATGGAACGTAATCCATGGCAGGCCGTACATAATAATATATGCGGTACAAAAAATGTTATGACCGCAGCAGATAAGCATGGTGTTAACCGCTTCGTCATAGTCTCCACCGATAAAGCAGTACGTCCAACCAATATAATGGGTGCATCAAAAAGAATTACAGAACTACTTATGCGCCTGTTTCATAATTCTAAAACGACTTTTATGGCTGTTCGCTTCGGTAATGTTGTCGGCTCATCAGGTTCTGTTGTACCGCTCTTCCGCAGACAGATTGAAAAAGGTGGCCCGGTAACCGTCACCCACCCCAATGTAACCCGCTATTTTATGTCCATTTCCGAGGCAGCACAGCTTATTTTACAGGCCGGAGTTATGGCTGATGGTGGTGAAATTTTTATTCTTGAAATGGGACTGCCAGTTAAAATTGCCGACATGGCCCGTGACCTTATCCGCCTTTCCGGAAAGGAACCGGACAAAGATATTGAGATTGTTTTCACCGGACTTAGAGAAGGTGAAAAACTATACGAAGAACTCATCACTGAAGGCGAAAATATCGTCCGAACAGAGCATGACAAAATAATGGTTCTCAAAGCTTTTGAGGAGAACTACCAAGAATACTCTTTTAAGCTGAAAGAAAAGCTCTCCAGAATGACTGCAGCCGCTGATAAATTTGATGCAAAGAAGGTCCGCGAACTGCTTCACGAAACTGTTCCTGAATTTGATGAAGAAGGATAGGCAGCTATTTAATTTTTCTAATCAGCATGATGCACATTGACAGTTTGTTCAGAATAACCTAACAAACTCTCATCATGCTAAAGGAACTATTCACATCAAAAACTCGTATTAAGCTGCTGCTGAAACTCTTCCTCAACCCGGATGTTTCATCCTATTTACGGGAACTTGCAGCCGAATTCGATGTTTCACCAAACGCTATGAAAGAAGAATTGGACGGGCTTAGTGAGGCAGGCTACCTTAACAAAAAAAAGGAAGGCCGCTACATCTATTACAACGCCAATTCAACCCATCCCTTTTTCCCTGAAATAAGTTCCATTGTACGAAAATACATAGGTATCGACCAAATTCTTGAGTACATTCTCTCAACCATCGGAGATGTAGACTCTGTATATATCCTTGATGATTATGCAAAGGGAATAGACTCAGGAATCATTGATGTCCTTATCATCGGAGATGAAACTAATGCGGAACGAATCGGTGAGCTTTGTTCTAAGGCAGAAGAAGCCATAAAGCGCAAAATAAGATTTATGATTCTCAACACTGACGAGTTTAAAAAGACAAGTAATATATATTTAAGACGACCTAACTGGAAGGTTGTCTAATCTAGTTTTAAAATGGAGAAATAATCTCATGAATATCCCTTTTATTGACCTAAAAACACAGTTTTCCCGAGTAGAAGAACAGGTTCGCAAAAACATGGATGCAGTGCTCGAACATGGAGCATACATCATGGGACCTGAAATACCGGCTCTTGAAGAAAAACTGGCAGACTATTGCGGCACCAAGTATGCTCTTGGTTGTGCATCCGGAACAGATGCATTGACTCTGGCACTTATGTCACTTGACATTAAACCGGGCGATGCCGTTTTCACAACACCATTCACCTTTTTTGCTACTGCTGAAACAATTGCCCTCCTCGGTGCGACTCCTGTATTCGTCGATATTGATCCGGTAACGTTCAACATTGATCCTGAAAAGCTTGATAAAACCATTGAAGCAATGAAAGGCGCAGAGAACGGCTGCCCGCTACCGAAAGTAGACGGACTTACTCCTAAGGGTATTATCTCAGTTGATATCTTCGGACTCCCCGCTGACTTTGATGCGATCAAAGCTGTTGCAGACAAACATGATCTCTTCCTTATTGAAGATGCTGCACAGAGCTTCGGCGGAGAATACAAAGGCAAGAAGGCAGGTTCGCTCGGTAAAATTGCCTGCACATCCTTCTTCCCCGCAAAACCTCTCGGATGTTACGGCGATGGCGGTATGTGCTTTACCGATGATGAAAAACTGATTGAGCGCCTTCGCTCTCACCGTGTGCATGGACAGGGCCCTGACAGATATGACAATGTCCGCCTTGGTATCACTGGACGCCTCGACAGCCTTCAGGCTGCAGCATTATTAGCTAAATTTGAAATATTCCCTGAAGAAGTAGAACTGCGTGACAAAGTTGCTGCTACCTACGCTGAACTCCTTGCAGATATTGATGGTCTGACCGCTCCTTCTGCTCCTGAAGGATACCGTTCCGTATGGGCACAGTATTGCTCTCTTGCAAAAGACGGCGAGCATCGTAAACGTATCCAGGATGCTCTTGCTGCCAAAAAAATTGCTTCTCCGATCTACTACCCAATTCCTCTGCACCTGCAGACAGCTTTTAAAGATTTGGGATACACCGCTGGTGACTGCCCAGTAAGTGAAAATGCTGCAAGCCGTATCTTTGCAATTCCCATGCATCCTTACCTTGAAAAGGACCAGCAGAAATATATCGCAGACATTATCAGAAATGCCTAAAACTCTCTTAGTCATCATAACAGATCGCCTTTCTCAAATTATTGAGAAAGGCGAACTTATTGACCGCTACTATAACCCAGGCGGGGTCTTCGATGATGTTCACATCATGATGACCAATGATGACCAGCCAGATCTGAAAGAACTACAGAGAACAGTAGGCGATGCAAAATTGACGATCCACAATCTTCCCACAGGTCTGCGGCTTTTGGGTACAACTCTGTGGCGCCCGTTCTTGCTGCGTAGATGGGCTGGAAAAGCTGTAATACTTGCAAACGAAATCAAACCACAAATGGTCCGGTGCTACGGAAACTTCCTTAACGCTTATGCTGGAGCAAGAATTAAGGAGAAACTGGGCATACCTCTTTATATCTCACTGCACACCCAGCCGGATGAAACCAGAGCTAATGCAGCAGTAGATTTCAAAACCCAAATTTTCTACGCACTCTCAAAGAGTATTGAGAAATATTCTTTAAAGAATGCAGATAAAGTAAGCTGTGTTTATGGGTCTATTAAGAAATATGCTCTCAGCAAAGGAGCAAGTACTCCTGTTGTGGCGTATAACGTTATTAACCCACAAAATATTGTTCGGAAAAAAGACTATTCATGCGCCGGACCCTTAAAAATTTTATATGTAGGAAGAGTTATCCCTGCTAAAAATCCTGAAAATATTATAATGGCATTAGCTGACCAGAAAGCCGAGCTGACTGTAATCGGAACAGGGACTAAGATTCCTGCGATTAAAGAACTGGTAAAAGAGCTCGGCATACAAAGTAAAGTTAAGTTTATTCAAGCAATGCCTAATGACGAGATATGCAGGACAATGCATGCCTATGATCTTTTCGCAGGTCATTCTCAATACAGTGAAATACCCAAGACAGTGCTCGAGGCTTCACTATGCGGATTGCCCATCCTTTTCAATTCACGTAAAGGAAGCCAAGTCCCTGAATTTGAAAATGATATAGTAAAATTAGTAGATGATTCAGTTGCTGGATATCAAGCAGGAATTAATTTTTTTCTAAGCGAATCCAACCGCAAAGAGTACGGGCTGAAAGCTACTGATTATGCAGTTAAAAATTGGGAACCTGAATATGCTGAATCTATTTTTTCCAACATTCACAAAGAGTTGATAAATATATGAAAAAATCAATTCTTTTTATAGCATATGACTTCCCTCCAATCCTCTCCCCTGAGTCAATTCAAGTTCAGCGTAGAGCCCTTGCACTGGCTGCTAACGGGCACCGCGTGCACGTTCTTACTGCATGCGAGAGTCCTGATTTTGAATTTGTAGATTCATCACTATCCAAAGATCATGAAAACCTGACCGTTCAAAGAGTGGATAGACTGCCTGCGGAAAAAATGCTGCACTATATCTGTGGAGGGCTTGAAATTACCGACCGCAAATTCTGGTGGAAATTTCCAGCAGCCAAAAAGGCCCTTAATATTATATCTGAATTTAATATAAAAAATATATACACCCACTCCACTCCTTTGGTTAACCATCTGGCAGGATTGGCGGTAAAAGCTGTAAACCCTGATATTCACTGGACTGCCCACTTTTCTGATCCATGGACTCTTAACCCGTATATTTCCTATAGAACTGTAGTTCAAAAAAAGATCAATAAAATCTATGAGCGCTCAGTTATCACAAAATGTGATGTTATCACTGTTACATCAGAAAAAACACGAACTCTATTTGCTACCGGACTTAATGCAGATAAGGATAAGGTTAAAGTTCTGCCCCATGTATTTGACTCTGCACTCTATACTCATAGAAAAAATGAGCCTGCCAAAAAGATTATTGCCCACACAGGCAATATTTATGGGCTGCGCTCAATAGCACCATTGATAGATGCTGTTGAGAAAGTTCAGCCTGAAAATCTTGAATTCCATTTCTATGGACGAATGAAAGAGGAAGAAAGGAAACTGGCTGAAGAAAAATGTCCGGGTCTGATCAGGATTATTGAACCGATACCATACCTCGATTCCATTAAAGTCCTCTCAGAAGCAGATATTCTTATGGTTATTGACGCTCCTTTGAAGGACTCACCTTTCTTTCCCTCAAAGCTCGCTGATTATATCGGAGCAGGAAAACCAATCGCTGCACTGACTCCGCTTTCATCAACTACAACGGATATAATACGCAGCATTCAAAAAGACATGCTTATTGCAAACAGTGCCGATGTTTCGTCAATAAAAGCATTGCTTAGACGATTGGATAAAGTAGATTCGACCATTCTTTTAGAAGATGGAAGAAAATTATACGACATGAATAACAGCTACGAAAATATTTGCGAGGCACTCATAAATGAATAATGCCAAAATTCTTGTAACCGGCGGTGCCGGTGCCATCGGACTTAATTTTATCGAAAGAATGCTTAAAGCCGGTGCCGGCAAAATCATGGTTATTGATAACCTTTCCTCTGGATACAAAAATTATCTCCCCGATGATGGACGTATAATTTTCGTTAAAGCCGATATAGGCGAGATTGATTCTTACCGCAAAGAAATGGAGCAGTTCAAGCCGGACTACGTATTCCATCTGGCTGCACATTTTGCTAACCAGAACTCAGTAGAGCACCCCTTTAATGATGTTCAGGCCAATATCATCGGGACCATGAATCTACTTGAAATCTGCAAAGAAAATACTGAACTTAAAAAATTTGTCTATACTTCTTCATCATGTGTTTACGGAAATGCCGAACTCATGAGTGAGGATGATTTTATTTATCCATATGAAACTCCATATGCGATCAACAAGTATACTGCTGAACTGTATGTAAAATATTACGCATCGATGTATGCAATACCATCTGTATCGATCAGAGTTTTCAACACTTATGGACCCTATGAGCCACATGGGGCGTACCGTAACGTAATCCCTAATTTTATTGTACGGGCCATAAAAGGTGAGCCCCTTTTTATTACCGGAGACGGTACTGAAACCCGTGATTTTACATTTGTAGGCAATACCGCCCAGATACTGACCCTCGCGGCTCTTTCAGATGTTGTTGACGGAGACATTTTCAACGGCGGAACAGGTAAGCCGACTCAAATTGTTGATCTGGCAAAAATGATTATTGAATTTACCGGATCTTCATCGGAAATAGTATTCAAAGAAAGAAGAAATTGGGACGCTGTAAAAGATCGCCTTTCCGATATCAGCAAATCAAAATCAGTACTGAAATACGAACCTGAAGTGCCACTTGAAGAAGGCCTTAAAAAGACAGTCGATTGGTATGTAAATACTTATGAAATTGAAGATTAGAATATACAAAAGCTAAAGGACAAATAAGCCATCATGATCACGAAGATCAAAGCACTGATTACCAAAGCCCAGAAAAGAAAAATGTTGGGACTGGTCTTTCTCTCTATTCTGATCTCCGGGATAGAAACAGTAGGAATATCTGCAATTCTTCCTTTCATTTCAGTTGCCAATGATTTCTCATTGGTAACTACAAACGAATATTACCATTTTGCATACAACCTACTCAGCTTTACTGATATCAAATCATTTGTACTAACCTTTGGTTTTTTACTCATCGGCTTTTATATTGCACGGGGAATATTCAACCTTAGCTTTATTTACCTCATACAAAAGTTTTCTCAGGAAATCTTTCTATCACTGGCCACACGTTTATTCAGCAACTATGTTCATATCAAATATCAGGACATGACAACCAGAAACAGTTCTGATCTTTCCAAAAAACTTATTTCAGAAACAAGTTATGCAGCCAGTTTCTTCTACTCTTTATTACTGCTGCTATCTGAAGTTTTTGTATCATCTTTTCTTTATATAGCTCTGCTCGTTGTTAACTACAAGGTAACTCTTGTTATTACAGCTTTTCTGGGAGTCATGGTCCTTTTTTTGGTAAAGATAGTCTCTTCTCTTATTAAGAAAGAAGGTCTTAAACGCAATCACTATCAAGAGATTTACTATCGAACAATCAGCGAGACACTAGGAAATCTTAAATTTATTAAACTTCTTGCAGGAGAAAAAACTGCAGTAGAAGCACTGAACAAATCAGGACAGGGTTATATAAACGCTTTGGTTCTGAACAGTACCTACAATACTGTACCACGCCTTTCACTGGAAAGTGTCGGTTTTTCAATGCTAATCGCAGCCTTAATTTATGCCATTGTAGACGGAGAGAATATCACCTCCATTATCCCGTTAATCTCTTTATTTGCGCTGGCTATGTATCGATTACTTCCGTCTGTTAACAGAATTTTGAGTAGTTACAACAACATGGTATACTATACAAAAACACTTGATCTCTTATATGAAGATTACAATATAGATACTCAGGACCTCGGCAGTGAACCTCTCAATTTTAAAAACGATATTAATATAAAAAACCTTACTTTCGGATACACTGACGAACCTGTACTCGAAAACATTTCCCTGAATATTAAAAAAGGTGAAAAGATTGCTCTTATAGGTGAAAGCGGCGCTGGGAAAAGTACCCTCGCAGATATTATTATCGGTATGTATACATCATATTCAGGTGATATTTTCATTGACGACAAACACCTCAGCGAAGAAAATCTACTCTCATGGCGCAGCCGGATAGGATATATTCCACAATCAATTTATCTATTTGATTCTACAGCAGAAAAAAATGTTGTTTTTGGCCGTCACTATGATCAGGAAAAAGCACAAGAATCCCTTGAAAAAGCAGAAATCATGAGTTTTCTGGATACTCAGAAAGGCCTTGATACCATGGTTGGCGAGAACGGCATGCAGCTTTCTGGTGGGCAAAAGCAACGCATAGGAATCGCTCGAGCCATATACGGAAACCCAGATGTGTATATTCTTGATGAAGCGACTTCTGCTCTGGACAAAAATACTGAATCCAAAATAATGGATCAGATTTTTGAAGTAAGTCAGGGCAAAACACTTATCATAATTGCTCACCGTCTCTCTACCATTCAAAGATGTGACAAGGTATACCGTATTGAGAACAAAGGTCTCAGCCAGATAGATATGGCAAATATTGAAGAAAATTCTCTTAAGGATCTCGAAAAAAAAGAACAGGAGACAGCTGAATGCGAATCGGTATAATCGTTCAGGCAAGAATGAGCTCCAGCAGACTCCCTGGTAAAATGATGAAAAAAGCCGATGGCAAACCATTAATCTGGTATGTCATGTCCAGTCTTGAAAAATGCTCTCAAGTTGATGAACTGATTCTCTCTACATCTACCCTCGAATCAGATGCGCCCTTAGCCGAATATGCAGCACAAAGCGGCTATCCGGTTTACAGAGGGTCACTTGAAAATGTCTCAGGACGTTTTCTTGAAACAATTGACAAATTTTCACTGACTGCTTTTGTAAGAATCTGCGGTGACAGCCCCCTGATTGATTATCGCCTGGTGGATGAAGCTGTTGAAATATTTAAATCCGGAGATTACGATATTGTCTCTAACGTAATCAAAAGAAGCTACCCGAAGGGACAGTCTGTAGAAGTTGTCTCAGCAAATGCGTACAAAAAAATGACAGAATGCGGAATGGATGAACATGAGCAGGAACATGTGACAGTCAAACTATACCGCAATATCGATTCACTCAAATCATACAGTATGGAATCAAATCCTAATTACGGTGAAATCCAGCTCTCAGTAGATACAGCAAAGGACTTTCTTTCCTTTGAAAAAATGGTTCACATGATGAATAAGCCACATTTTGAATATGGCTGGCAAGAAAAAATGGCCCTTCTGGGTAAAGGATAATCAATGCTTAAAGTTGGTGTAATAGGCCTTGGTGTAGGCGAAGCCCACGTAAAAAACTTTGCAGCAAATGAGCATTGTGAAGTTGTTTCAATCTGTGACTTCAACACCGATAAACTTAATAAAGTTTCCGAAACTGTCCCCGAAGCACGACTATACACTGATGCGGATAAACTGCTTGATGAAAATCTGGATATTGCGGTTATTGCAGGTTTTGACGATACCCACTACCCTCAGATAATGAAGGCTTTTGACCGTAATATGCATGTGTTTGCTGAAAAGCCCATGTGTCTTTTTGAAAATGAGGCAATGGATATCAGGAAAAAACTGGATGAAAGCGGTAATTTTTTAAGCTCAAACCTCTGCCTGCGCACAGCACCGTTATTTATAAGTGTAAAAGAGGCAGTGCAAAATGGGAAAATGGGACGGATCTTCCACATGGAAGGGGACTATCTATGGGGCCGCCTGCATAAGATGAATGGCGGATGGCGCAGCAAAATGGACTTTTTCTCCATCGTATATGGTGCAGCAGTACACATGATTGATATTTTGATGTGGATTTATGGAGAAAAACCTGTAGAAGTCTTTGCATACGGCAATAATATAGGTGGACAGGATGTTAAATTTCCTTTTGACGACTTTGCTGTAATCCTGCTCAAATTCAAAAACGGACTTACTGCCAAAATTACTGCTAATGGAGGATGTGCCCATCCCCATTATCACAAAGTTGAAATTTTCGGGACAGAGTCCACATTCAGCCATTCCCCGCTTGGCAGCGTATGGACTGAGTCACGCGAGCACGATGCTCCATTACGCAAAGCTGTAAATGGTTATCCAGCCCGTGAAGAACGCTGGAAAGTAATTTCCACATATGTGGACTCGATTTTAAATGATAAAGAAATGTCGCTTATTAGCGGCGATGATGTTTTTGATACGATGTCTGTTTGTTTTGCCGTTGAACGCTCATTGCAATCCGGTAAAGCTGAAACCGTTAAATATTTATAAGGATTAGTCATGAGAAAAATTCTTTTCGGGCGCCCAATTATAGGTGATGAAGAACGCAATGCCGTTCAAAAAGTTTTGCAGGGAACCATGCTGGTTCATGGCCCTATTGCAAAAGAATTTGAAGCTGACTTTGCATCTTACACAGGCGCTAATGCTGCCGTATCTGTATCTTCATGCACAGCAGGTCTGCACCTTTGCTATTTTGATATGGGTCTTAAAGCTGGCGATGAAGTTATTGTTCCTGCACAGACTCACGTTGCAACAGCCCACGCTGTTGAACTTTGCGGTGCTAAACCTGTATTTGTTGATGCTGAAATTAAAAGCGGAAACATCGACATTGATAAAATTGAAGAACGCATTACCTCGCGTACAAAAGCTATCAGTGTCGTCCACTTTCTCGGTCTGCCCGTAGCTATGGATAAAGTCTGTGCCATTGCAGAAAAACACGGTCTGAAAGTAATTGAAGATTGTGCTCTTGCCATTGGCGGACGCTATAAAGGCCGCCATGTAGGTCTTTGGGGCGATGCCGGAGCGTACTCATTCTACCCGGTCAAGCATATCACAACGGCTGAAGGCGGCGTTGTCATTACTAAACATGAAGACCTCGCCAAACGCCTGGTCCATAAAAAAGCATTCGGTGTAGACCGTAATGTAACTGAGCGCAAAGAACCGGGTATCTACGATGTTACCGATCTCGGATTCAACTACCGGATGAATGAATTGCAGGCTGCCATCGGTATAGAGCAGATGAAACGCATTGACGGTTTTCTAGAAAAAAGAAAAGCCAACTTCGAAGCTCTGTATGCAGGACTTGAAGGAGTTGAAGGAATCACTCTTTTTGAAAAAGCAGGTGAAGACTTTACCAACAGCTATTACTGCTTCAGCATGATTCTGAACGAAGATATCCGTCAGGACCGCTCTAAGTTGGTTAAATTCATAAATGATCAGGGTGTAGGCACAAGTGTTTACTATCCAAGCCCTGTACCATACTTCACATATTACAAAGAAAAATACCCTGTAACAGGTGACGAATTCCCTGTTGCAAGCGCAATCAGCTATGGTTCAATAGCACTGCCGGTTGCTCCTCATCTTGATATTGAAGATATGGAATATATTGTTGAAGTCGTTAAAAAAGGCCTCAAAGAAGTATTCTAAATTATTAGATAGAACTAATCATAAGCTGCGCCTGTTTTTTTGCAGGCGCAGCTTTTTAGCATAAACAATAAAGATAGAGGTACACCATGTTGAAGCACGACAAATGGATTTCAGAAAAACTCGGCGTTGAATGCTATAAACTTACTTCTGTTGCAGAACTTATGGATTCTAAAACAATCCTGCAGCAACTCAACGAGTATGGTTTTATATACGGACTTACAGCAACAGACGATGTTGAGGAATTACATTTTCTTGAAAAACACGGCTTTAATCTGGTAGATACCAGAATTTCATTTGAAAAAAAGGCCGTAAAAAAAATAGACTCTATTCCGAATGAGCTGATTCTGAGACATGCTCTCCCTGCTGATGAAGATGAAGTCTGTGCAATTGCTCAAAAAAATTTTCTATACACGAGATTTCATTTAGACCCGCTGATTCCAAACTCCATTGCTAACGAGATCAAGCGGGAATGGATTGCAAATTATTTCAGGAACAAGCGTGGTGACGACATGCTTATTGCCGAAAAAAATGGCAAGGTAGCCGGTTTTCTGAGCATTATCCATGACAGTGACAACAAAAAAGCAATCATAGATCTGGTCTGCGTTTCAAAAGCCTTTCAGAAACAGGGCATAGGGCAATCGCTGCTCAGCTACTTTGAAAATGAATATCTTGGACATACCCTCAATGTTGGGACACAAATTGCGAATATTGCATCTATGCGTTGCTATAGTGCAGCAGATTTTATGCCCTTTGAAACAAAATATATAGTTCACCGTCACGCGGACCGATCCTAGGAGACTTACGCATGAAAATTTCAAATTTTGATACTGACAAAAAAATCTTCATCATTGCTGAAATCGGCAATAATCATGAAGGGGACTTTGAGCTGGCCAAAAACATGGTCATCAAGGCTGTCGCTGCTGGCGCTGATGCAGTTAAATTTCAGACCATCGTTCCATGTGAACTGGTCTCTTCTGATCAACTAGAAAGACTGGCTATGCTTGAAAAATTCCAATTTTCCTACGAGCAGTTTGCTGAACTTTCCGCTTTAGCTAAAAAGGAAGGAGCACTGTTCATGTCCTCTCCTTTTGATGAAATAACAGTTAGAGAATTAAACAAGTTTGTTCCGGCCTTTAAAGTGGCTTCCTGCGATGTGACCTTCTACCCGTTATTAAAAGAAATTGCTGCAACAGGAAAACCGATCATAATGTCTACAGGCGCGGCAAGTGAAGAAGAAGTGTTGAATTCCTGCAAATATATAGAATCCTGCTGGGAAAAAGCCGGCATTAAATCTCCCGGACTCGCTTTGCTGCACTGTGTATCCAGCTATCCTACTCCTGTAAATGAAGCCAACTTAAAAGCTGTATCCACACTTGCAAAAACAGGGTATGTCGCCGGATATTCAGATCATACTCTCGGCATTGATGCTGCTGTATTGAGCATCGGCCTTGGGGCCAGAATCATTGAAAAACATTTTACTGTTGATAAAAACTATTCTGAATTCAGAGACCACCAGCTTTCCGCTGATCCAAATGAATTCAAACTCATGGTTGAAAAAATACGTTCAGCAGAAGCACTGCTCGGTTCCGGTGATATTACTGTCGCCAACTGTGAATCAGGTAACCGCGTCCTTATCAGACGTTCCGCTGCTGCCCGTGGAAATATTGCCGAAGGCTCTATAGTTGAATCTGACAATATTCGTTGGGTACGCCCTGGTACTGGTATCACCCCGGACAAATCAGCAATGATTATTGGACGAAAAGCTACTCGTAATCTTATTGACGGCGAATTGTTCAAAACCGAGGATGTTATCTAATGTGTGGGATCGCAGGTTATATCGGCAGAGAAATTATTTCTAAACGACGCATGGACCATTGCCTTTCAGTTATGGACCGGCGCGGCCCGGACGGGACAGGAACTTATAGTCATTCCTTTGGCAAAGACCGTCATGTCTGCCTGCTGCACTCACGCCTTTCTATTATTGATCTTGATATGCGCTCTGCCCAGCCGTTTAAAATTGGACAGGATATACTGACTTTCAACGGAGAGCTTTATAACTACAAAGAACTTTCTAAATCCCTAGAACAAAATGGATTCAATCCAAAAACAGAAAGCGATACAGAAATTTTGCTGGCTCAACTCAGCATTAATGGCATGGAAAGCATCGATGCCTGCGAAGGCATGTGGGCATTCGCTAAGTATAATGAACGCAGTGGTGAGTTAATCCTTTGTCGTGATCGATTTGGGGAAAAGCCTCTTTATATTTATGACAATGGACAAGGTATCTTCTTTGCCTCAGAAGTAAAATTCATCACGGCCCTTTCCGGACGAGAATTTAAAGCTGATATCACTCATATCCAACGTTTTTTGGTTAATGGCTATAAATCTCTATATAAAAGTGGCAAGTGCTTCTACGAAGACATTACAGAGCTTTCTCCGGCCTCTTTTATGAGAATTGACACAGCAGGTCAAAAAAACATTAAAAGCTACTGGAAACCACAATTCACCCCAAATGAGACTATGACGTACGAGGAAGCAGTATCCACTACTCGTGAGAAGTTAATAAACTCAGTTAAACTGCGCTTGCGTGCTGACGTGCCACTTGCTTTTTGTATGAGCGGAGGAGTTGACTCTAATTCTTTGATCAGCATCGCAAAAAAAGAACTTAATTATGATGTTCACGGCTTCACAATTGTAAGTAAAGATGCTCGCTACGCCGAAGAAGAGCTTGTTAATGAAGTTAAAAAAACTCTGGGCGTTAAACATACAGCCATCCCCTTATGTACTGATGGATTCCTGGAAGGCATGCGCAATCTGGTCAGGTACCACGATGCTCCTATTTATACGATCTCGTACTATGTACATGGCCTCTTAATGAAGGCGATCGCAGGTAATGGATACAAGGTTTCAATAAGCGGAACTGCCGCCGATGAAATATTTTCCGGATACTATGACCATTACAGCCTGCATATAGCTCAGATGTATATAGAAAATGCGAAGCATGGGCTTTATGAAGAAACTCTTAAAAACTGGGAACGGCACATAAAGCCAATTGTGCGCAACCCGGTTCTTCAGGACCCTCTAGTTTTCGTGAATAATGAAAACGAACGGACTCACATCTATCTTAACAACGATGTTTTTGCCCAATTTTTAAAAGATGATTTTTCAGAAGAATTCAGTGAGCAAAAATACTGTGCAGATACAATGCGAAGCAGAATGCTTAATGAACTTTGTTATGAAGCTATTCCTGTGATCCTGCATGAAGATGACATGAACGCCATGTACCGTTCAATTGAAAACCGGTCACCGTTTTTAGACCGCAATCTGGTAGACTTCTGCAATACAATTCCTACCAGACATCTAATCCGTGACGGATATAATAAAAAAGTACTGCGCGATGCTATGAAAGGCATAGTCCCCGATTCCATTATCGAATGCAGGCGTAAAGTTGGCTTTAACGCTTCAATCCTTGAACTACTAGATGTTAAAAATAAGGCTGTACGCGAACAATTGCTCGATGACAGCCCAATCTTCGACGTAATCAAAAAGGAGAAAATTGAAAGACTACTTCAGGAAGAAACTTTATCCAACAGCTACAGTAAATTTCTGTTCTCTTTTTTGAGTTGTAAGATGTTTTTGGAGGAGTAAGCATGAACATTAATATCTTTTCAAAATTTTAATTTTAATTTATAGATCCGCTAACCATTTTATTTTTATATTAATACATCAAAACGAGTTAAACTATGAAAACAGATTTTCTTTTAAAAATTAGAGATTTTGATCTTGGTGACTTCATTACCAATAGTTTTCAAAATATTACGAAAAGTGATAGAATCGCATTCTTATTTGCAATTTTTATAGGGTTTTGTGCTCACGGATCAGCGTTGGTTAATCTTTTTGTAAATGAAGATAGCTCGTTAAGTGGATTTATAGGTTTTTTTCTTTCAGGACGTTTTTTTTCAGATATAATTTATGGAAGCATCGAATGCCAGCCATTTCAATTTTTTCAGGTTTTACTTTTTATTTTGCTTGTTGCGTCTTCTGGTGTTCTTATTGCTAATTTAGTTTCAACTAAATCTACAATTACAAAATCGCTAATAGCTGGTTTATTTATTTCATACCCTGCATTTTCTGTCGGTATTACTTATACTTTTTCTATTTTAGTCTATGGCGTTGCTGCCTTCTTATCAACCTTATCTGTATATTATGCAAATAAAGAAGGGTGGTATAATTTTTTCATTGGTTCAGTGCTTCTGATGCTTTCACTTGGATCATACCAAGCCTATTTATCTGTAGCAGCGACTCTATGTTCTTCTATTCTTATCATATACGCACTTCGTAATGATCTGACTAAGAAAAAAGAAATCACTTATTTATTAAAGAAAACATCGAGATTTATACTGTTTGGGATAGTATCGGCGACATTATACATTGTTGCAGTAAAAATTTCCACTTTGTATTATCATACTGGACTTGCTGCGAATCAAGGTGCAGATAAAATGGGTCGTGTGAGTCTATCTTTTTCTACAATAAAAAAACTATATACTACATACTGGCGCTTTTTTGATAATAATTTTATCCGAATGCCAAATTGCTTTTACGTTTTTCTCCTTACGATACTTTGCCTAAGTATCCTCCTAATTACATTTAGATCTGAATTCAAAAACTTTACTAGAAAAAAAATTATAAATATTGTCATCCGTTATTTACTTATAATTTTAACGCTTATTATGGCTTTTGTTACAATTTTCGTTGCCCCTCTTGCCGAAGTCAACATCCTACAAACCTTTGGAATAGTTATAGTTATTATCCTTTCATTTACCATTGTCTCTGAATTTTCAAATTGGACAAAAAATATATCCTCAATAGTAATTATGATTTTCATTATTATGTTTTGCAATAGGGATAATACTCAATATTATAAAGCTGCTCTTATCACTCGCGCGACATTTTCAACAGTAAACCGCATCTTTTCTAGGGTAGAAAAAACAAGCAATTTCTCAGCAAGTTCTAAAATTGCACTTATTGGCACATTACCCAATAAAGTTTTAAAATTAGAAACGAATTCCCCGTTTGATGAATTAAATTCTGGATATTCTGGTAATTTTGTTGGCCTGAGTAGACCTAACCAAAGTCATAAATTTTCAATGATAATGTCCTTATTAGGTTATAAAATAAACCATATATCAACAACTGACGAATTCATAAGAGCTTCGACAAAAGCTTTAAGTATGCCTATATATCCAGCAGAAGGATCAGTAGCTGCTGATGGCGATCTTGTTGTCATAAAGCTTAATGAACCTAAAATGTCAATTAATCCAACAAGCCTAGATCAGGGTAAATATATTTTCGAATTTACACCTTTCTCTAAAATAAGAGATTTAGAATATACGTGGCTAGTTGTAAATGTAACTAAAAAACAGGCCAGAAGAATATCTACCAATGTTCCGAAATTAAATATTACCTTTGAGTCAACAGGAGAGACTTGCTACATTATTGGTGCATACAGGGAAAAAGGAACTGAAGTGTTCATGGAATCTACCCCATATTGGTTTATTGTGAACTAGCACAGAACTCTTTTTAAATTTAACATTTAGTTTTAATTTTGTTAAATAAACTGTAACCCGAACCCCGAATACATTGACATTCGGCGGAACTGCCAATGTTTGAGGACTCCGGGATGGTAAGCGTTTCTTACCCTTTCGCCGGAAATTCATTTTAAGCATGCAGTAAACTCGATAAACCTTTTTATGGTTCCAGCGATGTCCTTGCTTGCGTAGCAGGAAAAATAATTTTCTGAACCCGTAACGGGGATACCGGTCAGCCAGCTTAAGAAGCCTTTCAATAATTAACGAATCATCCGCGGCTTCGGCTCGTAGCAATATACTGAGCGGCTTAAACGCAACGCACAGCATGCTTGTCGAATACTGAGACAAAATTCGTTACGAAGGTAGTCAACAAGCTCACGCTTCTCAGCTGGCTTTAGGCTTTTTTGCTATGACATCCTTAAGAGCTTTGTTTTCAAGGCTCAAGTTGGCAAACATGTTCTTGAGTTTACGATTCTCTTCTTCAAGATCCTTCAGGCGGCGAATATCGGAAGCTTCCATGCCACCGTACTTGGACTTCCACTTGTAGTACGTGGCTACAATGGGGGAAGGCGCACGGCTCAAGACTTTCAATGTGCTTGATGATTTCAGTCGAGAATGTTTAACGATAGGAGTCGATACGAGTTTTCCGCAGGAAGGGTAACTCGCGTACTGGAAGACTTCACAGGATTACGCGACCAAATGGCTCTGGACATAACAACGAACGGCTCAATATGAGGATTTGGGCATCACTCCGATGCAAAAATTGAGAATGTCTTAGCCTCTATGTAACACCATTAGTTTTTAGGAAAGTAAGAAAAAAGTTCAAAGTTCAATGACACATAGGATAGAAGATCCAAAAAATTTTTTGGGAATAATTCGTGATTCAACGATAAAATATTTAGCCAATAGTGTATGTACGTATTTCAACATAAAATTTAATTTAGGCGGTGGACTTATCCTTGTTTTCCTCTTCATTCCCATCAACTTTAACAAAAGAGCAGGAAAATACAAAAGATGAAAGAAATATTGGCATGTTAACATTTTTTTCTCATTAAAAAGTAGATTACAATCTTCAAGAGAGTATCTTTTGTAGTGATTAAAAAATAAGTCATAATTAGAATAGATTTCTTGTCTTGCAGGTAAAGTAACAATAATCCATTTCGCATTTGGAAAATATTTAATGTGCTTATTTATAAACTCTTTAGGGTTTTCAACATGCTCTAAGACATCTAGAAATGAGAGCAATTCTACTTGATCCCTAAGTGATTTACTTAAACTAAAAGAGTCCTGCTCTAAGAATAAAATACCTTCACTATGAATCGCCCCTAGTTTTGTAGACACTCCTGAGTTATGAAAATGTAACCTCAGGAGGATGCAATGGGTGACATTCGTTATACAGATGAATTTAAAATCGAAGCGGTAAAACAAATAACTGAACACGGCTATCCTGTTCAGGATGTCTCTAAACGATTGGGGGTCAGTACTCATAGTCTGTATGCTTGGCGCAAGAAGTACGGCTCTGGAGAAGTCCATGCAGCTCATCTCGATGATCAACACGGTGAAATAAAACGTCTTCGCGCAGAATTGAAACGCGTAACCGAAGAACGAGACATTCTAAAAAAGGCCACAGCATACTTCGCCAAAGAATCCCTATGAGGTATGCGTTTATCCGGGATCATCAAGACAAATTCGCAGTCCGCAATTTGTGCCACATGATGGATGTTCATCGGAGTGGATTTTATGCGTGGCTTAAACAGCCCAAATCTGTACGGCAAAAAGAAGATGATCGATTGCTGGGGTTGCTGCTGAAAACAGAATAACTTTTCCATGTTGAACTAAATTATGGATAAACATATCTGAATCAACTTCAGGAATATGCTCAGCAACTTCAAGTGATACTACAAGATCATACTTACGCCCTAAATTAAAACTAGATGCTAAATTTTTAGTTATAAAATGTTCATTTAAAAATTTAAGTTTGTCTTTGCTAACGTATTCACCGTCTACTCCATATGTATCCTGAATACCGTGTTCAATCCATTTTGAACACCAAGCGCCCCGCCCACAACCGACATCTAAAATAGATCTTGGAGATAGAGTATCTATCAGGATTGGTATAATTTCGTCTGCTGACGCTAAAGATCCAGACTCAATATAGTCAAAAAAAATTTCATCATAAATGTGCATTGATCACCTATATTTTTTCTTCAATAATATATCGAGGTCTTCTTTTTGTTTCTGTAAATATTTTACCAAGATACTCACCAAGTACTGCAATACAAATCAGTTGGACTGAACTAAAAAACAAAATCACAATCATAAGTGATGTCCATCCAGGAATTGTATTCCCAGCTACATACTCACCCAAAGTAGAAATTGTAAGAATTGCTGTGACGATAAGAGCCATAGCTCCCAACACACCAGATAATCGTAACGGTACAACACTAAAAGAAGATATTCCATTCCAGGCAAAGCTAATCATTTTAAAAAAAGGATACTTAGTTTCACCATAGTATCTCTTTTTGCGACAATAATATACATCTGCGCTTTTAAAACCGAGCTGAGGACAAATAGCCCGCAAAAAAACATTTGACTCTTGAAACTCACTTAAAGCGGCTTAAGCTCTCCTGCTCATCAAACGAAAATCGGCATGGTTCGGCTTTATTTCGATTCCAATTTTTCCTGCCAAACTATAAAACCACTCAGCTGTTTTTCGTTTAAAAAAAGAATCGGTCTTACGATCAGATCTTACGCCATAAACAATATCATTTCCTTCCCTAAAGAACTCCAGCATCTTAGGTATAGCGTATATATCATCTTGTAGATCTGCATCGATAGAAATAATACAATCAATTTCTTCGCAAACACTACTCATTCCTGCAAGCAAAGCGTTTTGATGGCCTGCATTTGTAGAAAGTTTTAATCCACGGATAGAATGATTAACAAAATTTGCAGAATGAATCATTTCCCAAGTTTTATCTTTGCTCCCATCATCAACAAAAAAAAGAAAACTTTTCTGCGAAATAATTTGCTGTGTTACTAAATTTTCTAATAATTTATTTAACTTTTCAAAAGCTAATGGTAGCGTCTCTTCTTCATTATAACAGGGAATGATAATTGCGAGAGTAGGTTTACCTTTTTTCAAGTGCATACCTCATAAGCAGTTAGTTATACGAACCAAAGCCACTTTAACTATAAGCCACTTTGTTAGATCGTTTTTAGGTAAAATACAATTGCTATTTTAAACAACGTATTAGTTATCACCACGTTTCCAATTTAATAATTACTCATGCAATAACTTATTTTATATTAGTCAGCGTGGTACACAACTATATCCTATTTTCACAATTCTATTTACATACCACTGCAAAGTTTTCTCTAAGCCTTCCTCAAAAGAAGTAAGATTATAATCAATCATTCCGCACAATTTTTCATTGCTTGCATTATGGCAAAGGACATCTGAATTGCGGGCAGGCTTTTGCAGGATTTCACCAGTATAATCCATCTTATCTGCAACAAGCTTAATGAGATCGCCAATAGCAACCTGATGGTGAGTTGAAATATTGACAGACTCTCCGGCCCCAAGCAGTGGAAAAACATTAATTATTGCATCTACAGTATCATGTACGTAAATAAAATCGCGGCTCTGCCTACCTGAACCATGTATTTCAAGCGGAATTCCATTCAAAATACGATAAGCAGTTATAGGTATAACACCTGCCATCGGCCCTTTATAGTTCTGTCTGGGACCGTAATTATTGAACGGTCTGACAATAAATGCATCTAAATCATACATCCTGACATATGTCTCAACAGCTAAGTCTGCAGCAGCTTTTCCTGCTGCATAGAGAGTGGTCGGATTCTTAGGGTGTGCTTCATCCATGGGTTCGTATACAGCTGTACCGTACACTTCAGATGTAGAAAAATGACAGAGTGTTTTAAAAGAGTTTTTTCTTTGCAGCTCAAGAAGATTAATGGCAACTTTTGTATTCGTTTCAAAAGAATTAGCTGGATTCATAAACGAATAATTAAGGGCCTTGGTCGCGCAGTTGAAAACAATATCAATGTCATGCCGTTCAAAAATATACTCAAGCGATGTTGCGAACTCGGCATCATCCTTATAGAGCACAGCACCTCTACAAATTGCGGACTCTAAATTTTCTTCAGAACCAAGAAAGAGGTTGTCGATTATGACAACCTCTTTAGCTTGCATATCAAGTAAGCGGTCAACAAGATGGCTACCGATAAAACCGGCACCACCTGTTACCAAAATTGAGCTTCCTTTGATTTCAGAGCGCATAAATTATGACCTTGTGCATTTACTGCTGCTACCGCACGCGATGATTTCAAGAGCAAGAGAAAGAGACTCTAACCCGTCTTCACCTGTTACAAGCGGTTTTGCTTTGGTTTCACAGCAGCTAAGAAAAGATTCTATCTCAACACGAAGAGGTTCTTTTTTATCAACTCTAAAAGACGTTGCATCCCCCTCAGACACGCCAAATTTGGTTGTAAACCATTCACTCTTATTTTCATTTTGTTCAGCAGCATAGTTAGAATTGAACAGTAACTGCTGATTCAGATAGTCGACAGTAAACATGCCGTTTTCGCCAGTTATAGCAACTTCACGAATTTTAGTCGGAGTAACCCAGTTTACATCAAGAATGCCGAGAATTTCATTTTTAAAACGAAGCAGTCCGAAAACAACATCTTCGTGATCAGTACCCATTACTTTAGAAACTTCAGCAGACATTGTTTCGACTTCGGATTCAGAAATATATCTCATCATATCCAATTCGTGAGTTGCGAGATCACTGGCAACTCCTACGTCAGTAATTCTGAAAGGATACGGGGATTGTCTGCGGGAATGAATTGTGAAGATTTTTCCAAGCTGTCCGTCGGCAAGTCTTTCTTTAAGCTGGGTAATAGCCGGGTTAAATCTTTCAATGTGACCAACCTGCAAAACCCTGTTAAGTCTCTTGGCTTCGACAATCATTTCTTTTGCTTCTTCAACTGTTTTGGCAATAGGCTTTTCAACCAGTACGTCTATACCGGCATTAAGACAATCCATAGTTACCTGTTTATGCAAAACAGTAGGCAGTGCAATAGTTACTGCATCTGGTTTCTCTGTTTCAATCATAGTACGATAATCTGTATAGGCTCGACCACCGTAAAGAGATACCAGTCTTGAAGTCTGTTTAACATTCTGGTCAACAACTCCGACCAATTCACAACTCTGTATATCGGAATAAAGACGCACATGATGCTGTCCCATAGCACCTGTGCCAATAACTGCAACTTTCATTTTTTATATCCTTTTTTTATTTAATATCCGGGCAGGCTGGAAGAGTTATCTCCATATTACATTCAGGGCAGGTAACCTTCTCTTTGATAAAAAGATTACTTCTCTCAGGAAGTTTAGTTCCGCACGGACAGACAAAACCTCTGACACGTGCAGGATTGCCATAAACAAGAGCGTAATCTGGTACATCTCTTGTTACAACACTTCCAGATCCGACAATTGCCCATTTTCCTATAGTATTATTACATACAATAATTGATCCTGCTCCAAGACCTGCACCTGTTTTAACTCTAGTTTCAAAACATTCCCAATCACGGTAATCTAAGAGTTCGCCCTCTACATTCACAGCTCTTGGAAACATATCATTTGTAAAGCATACTGATGGACCAACCATTACGCCGTCTTCAATCGTTACGCCTCTGAAGATATTCGCATAGTTTTGAATTTTTACGCGATTACCGACAACTGCGCCAAAATCAACAAATGCGCCTTTACCAACAATGCATTCAGATCCAATTTGGGCATCTTTACGGACTTGTACGTTTTGCCAAATATATGTGCCATCGCCTATCTCAGCAGTTACGTCTACATCAGCCGTTTCATGCTGGAAATATTTATTTTTTTTCATTTAAATTAGCCTATTGCGTAAACTTTTTAAAATAAGAGAGGAGCTTGTAACATGATCCTCTGTTCCATCGACGGAAACATCCTGAAGCATTAACATTCCACCTTTACATGCTATTACAGGATTATTATTTATAGAAAAGCACACCTGACCGGGAACTGCAGAAAAATCTCCATTATATTTATAAGGCGTCGCTTTCCATATAGTTATTTTTTGCTGACCTTCTAAAAAACTAAAGGCTCCCGAAAAAGGTTTCGAAGAAGCTCTGATGAGCCTATGAATTGCATCCACTGATTGATTCCAATCAATCCGACTGTCCTCAGGTCTTCTAGGGAAGCATCTTAGCTGCCGTGTGGCAGAGGATTGCTTATAATTATTAGCATTACCTATCTTGAAAGCTTTTACACTGTCGAGAAATAATCTTGGAGACATTTTATGAAACCAGTCATAGACTTCGCTAATATATGTATTGTCAGTCAGTTTGAAAAAATCTTTTTTTACAATCGGACCTGAATCTAGCTCAGGCGTCATCTGGTGGATACAAAGTCCAACTTGATCCTCTTGATTTAATATCGCCCAATTGGGAACAGCATTACCTTTGTATCTCGGTAAATCACCCATATGAGCATTGAGTATACCATTAGGGAATACATCAATTAAATCCTTATTAATAATGCTGATCCAATTTATTGAGATAGCTAGTTCGCAGCCATATCTTCTTATTCTCTCAATGTTTTTGGGAGAACATATATTGAATTCAGTATAAAAATCTGCTTTTAGCTCTTTCGCTAAATTTTCAAAATCAGATATGGATGCCCCGTAATGGGATTCATCGCGATAGGTCCATATCAGAGGTATTTCAACCCCTTCTTTATGAAGCAGGCGCGCTGTATCTAAAAGCGTTCTAGTTCTTCCAATTATTGCTATTTTCATTAAATTCAGCCGTTATTTGAGAAATTTGTACACATGTTTCTAGTGAAGATTTCTCACAAATATTTTTTAAAAATGTCTTAGTTCCTAAACATGGATTTACAAATTGTGAAAAATCTTCTCGTGAACACTCGCGTAAACTGGTCCCGTTAAGGGACTCCTTCAAAGCGCAATACCCATCTAAAGTATTAGTATTGAGTGATACCAATACAGGATGAAAATTATAAATTTTTAGACCACCGCCATCCATATTTAAATAATTCCAATCGGGAGCGGGGCTCCATGAATATAAATCGTCTTCCCAAAAATATGGAATTCTGGCTATTTTGCGACTCTCACCGAGATGAAGCCATGTAGGCACAAGCCCTTTATGAGCATACATAAAAAGTGAAACATCGGTTTCTATCTGTGGTAATTTCTTTGCAATATCCAAAAATAAATGGGTGGACTGAACAAGGGCATGTGTCCGCATAGATTTCGCTTTCGGAACTATATCTAAACAATGCTCCATAATTTTAATAGGGCTATCTCCGTGAGTCGACCCATGCAGAAAATTAGGATGAATACCAAGCTCAAAAAGTGGATTTGTCTGAATATCAAGTAAGATATCTGTTTTATGAGTCGCAAAAAAGGTTGCAGGCATATTATATTTTATACAGATATCTATGCATTGCATTATGCACCAATCAGGAGCCCAGTCTATATCGAAGGTTATTGCTATTTTATTATACATGTTTTTCTATTATAAAAGATATGGAATTATTTGGTAGAATAATGGTTCCAACCGTAGTCCTGAACACAATGCCCGGTCAGCCTATAATAGTGGTAAATAAACTCAGCTAAAGATTCAGTCCCTGAATAATATTTCATTATCCATGATTGAGACTGGATAGATATGTCATTTATAGTACTTCTATCTTTTAATAGCATCAGCTGGCTGAAAATTTCATCTTCAGAATGGCAATTAAGAACAGGCGGTCCATCCCCTCTGAACATAATGCTGGAAGAGACTTGATTAAGATAAATAAGTACAGGACGTCCTATAGACATTGATTCAATCGTTATTCCTCCAAAACCACCGAGATCAAATTGATCCGCAACAACGTGATGCTCTCTTATTTCATTTAGTAGTTGATCTCTTGAGAGTTCATCTTTCCAAATTATGGCATCATCAATTCCAAGGCTGGAAACAAGTTTCTTTGCTTCAACTTTATCCGGTCCCCTGAAAATGAGTGTCGCCTCAGCATCAAGTCCCGCATCGAGAGCCCTTGCGAAAGCTCTAATAAATCGATCGTTACCATTAGAAGAAGCGCGCCATTCTCCTGGATCATTTAGTTTCCAATCAATTCTGGATGGATTTAAAATTCTCACTTTCTTCGTCGTTGGAAGAGGGGTAAAATAGTCATGGGCAATTCCAGGAAAAGGCATAAAGTAAGTATTTGGAATATCATATTTTTGTATAAATTTTAATGCCAAAGGATATTCAACCATCCAGTTCATAGGAGAAGTTTTTAAAAGGTTTCTATAAATTCTGGCAGCAAAACTTTGCTCATTAATAAATTCTGTTACATCCGATCCTGTTGCAATATTTACTATAGGGGGAAAATCGGGCAAAAATTTTAATGGATAACATTCACGCAGTCCACCAAGTATCGAGCCCGAAAAACTTAATATTAAACGGCAGCATTTAGCTTTTTTATAAAAATCCACACCAGGATTAAAATTTATAATATCAATTTTATCTAAATTTTTTTGGATTGAAGCAGGTATACTTTGGATGTTGGCAGAACGACTGACACGACCTTTACTTAATACAACCGTTTTCAACCCAGCATTCTGAAGTTTTACGGCAGTAACAATATCACAACTGCAAAGAGAGCCTACTAGTCCTATATCGTATTTCATACATTACTCATTAAATAAATTATAATGTGCGGTAAAAAGTCTATTGTTTATAGATGTAAAAGCTTCATTCGGTAGAATTTTTTTTCCACACAAATCCGTTTCAATAATTTCTAAGATGGAGCCATTCTTACAGGATACCCAAACAGAACTATCTAGTCTCCTATATACTTGACCGGGAGTTCCCAATGCTCTGTGAGACACAACCCTGCTTCTCCAAATGGTTATTTTTTTACCATTTAAATAAGAAAAAGCACCAGGATAAGGTTTTGACTGCGCTCTTATAAAATTATGTATAGTTTCAGCTTGCTGGTTCCAGTTAATCATTCCATCTTCAGCGATACGTTGAGCGCAGTATGTTGCTTTTTCATGATTCTGAAAAGAAAAGACCGCCGTACCCTTTATTAAAGAAATCCATTTTTCAGGAAGTTCTTTGATTAGCTTTGTCTCAATTTTATTAAGGGCATCAGCAATGCAGTCATCCTCACAAAAAGGGATTGAGACCTGATGGAGTATTTTGCCTTCATCCATACCTTCTGCTATTTCAAAAATAGATGCTCCAATTTCATTGTCACCTTGGATTATAGACCAAACTAAAGGTGAGCCCCCTCGATATTTGGGAAGTAAAGAGTTATGAATACCCCAAAATCCAAACGGAGCTAAGTCCAACATATCTTTTCGAAATATTTGATACCATCCACATACAAATACAATCTGCGGAGTTATCGATAAAAAAGAGTTTTCGAATTCCCTATTTGTTTTTGTAATTATAAAGGGTATTTCATTGATTTCCGCATAGGCCTTAAAATCTTTAAGGCTGTTTCTTTTATCCATTGAGTCATCTGGATGGATAACTGACCATTTAATATTAGGGCTGCTAACCTGCAAACACTTAAAAATATTTAAGCCTAGCTGTTTTGATCCTATAAAGAGAGCATTTGAAATTTGCATTTTTACCTATATCTATAATATTTTGGTAATCGTTTTTATCACCCTATCAACATCGACTCCTTCGAAGCACGGTAAAGTAATTGTCGTATTTTGGAGTTTTTGAGCATTTGGATTAATATTTCCATATTTCTTAGCATAATATGTTAATCCGCTAAGACAGTACGTGCCGAGAGTTGTCTCAATATTATGCTCTGCTAACTTATGAATCAGTTTATCTCTAGATACACCTTCTGGAACTCTGTAAACTAAAGATTGAACATTATGTATTGTGTTTATATCTGACCTTTGTGGAGTAAACTCTAGCGGTTCTAACAGTTTAGAGTACTCCTGCTTTGTTGTGTTACGTGATTCAACTATAGCATCCAGTCTTTTAAGCTGGGAGATTCCCATCGCGGCTTGCATTTCAGTCATTCTGAAGTTGTAACCTGCTTCAATAAAATCAAATTTCCCATCTATTACTTGAGCCCCATGATTAAGAAGAACTTCAATTCTCTGGGCGTATTCCGTGTTATTGGTCGTAATTGCTCCACCTTCTCCGCACGTCAGAAGTTTGCGGGGGTGAAAACTAAAGCATGTTAAATCAGAAATATTTCCACTTTTAATATCATCTAGGGAGCTGCCAATCGCACAGGCGGCATCTTCAATCAGCGGAATAGAGTGTGATCTACATATTGACTTAATCTTATCAATTCCGGAAAGGTTCCCGAATGCATCAACAAAAATTACAGCTTTTGTTTTAGAATTAATTTTTGTTTCCAACTCCTCTGGAAGCATATTAAATGTATCTAATGATACATCCGCAAAAATAGGAACAGCGCCAACTTCTTCAACAACATTAGCTGTAGCCGGGAAAGATAAATCAGAGACTATAACTTCATCCCCTACCCCGATGTTTAAAACTCTTAAACAGGCATACAGAGCCGTTGTTGCTGAGGTTGTAGTACAAGCATACTTGGAAGAAGTGTATTCTGCTATCTGATGCTTAAATTCAGAAACAAATTTACCTTTAGTAAACCAGCCTGATTCAAAAATATCTTTAAAATCAGATTCTACATCACTATAAGAAATATAAGGTCTTATTAATGGAATTCTGGTCATTTCCACCTCTTTAACAAATTGTTGATGTTAGACTAAGAGCTGTTGTTTGTGCTACATTGAAAGAACGGTAACTATTTTAGTTTATTATATAAAAAATTAAAAAGGATAGTTAACGTCTTTTTAGCTGGAATAAAATTTTTAGTTGCAATTGGGTAGCACACCATATCTCCTCCCCATTTCTTTTTAAATGAAAAGATCCCCTTTTCCTTTGGCAAAACAGGATTTGGATTAACGCCTGTAAAATCTATGAAATCAGCTCCAAATTCATGTGCACCACGTATTCCGTGCCAATGGAGTAAATCTTGAGCAGGAATTCCTTTTATAACTGCATCGTCAGAGATCCCATAGCCAAATACGTAAGCAACATTGTTAAAAACCTGAACACCTAAACATGCAATATAGTCTGAATCTTTGCGTGCTAAATAGTAATGGCGATTATTTGCCCACTCGGACCGAAAATCCCAATATGGAGCATACTCGGGAAAACCTTTAATTCTGACCATGGTTGGAATATACTCATCTTTAAATTCGTCCCAAGAACATACTTTTTTAACTATAACATCATTTTTTTCAGCTTTACGAATTTTGTTTCTTGTCTTTCTTGGAATCAAACTAAAAAGATTTTCATGATCTTTATTCATATTCAGCACATAGGTAGCCCAGTCCTGAATCGTGTAGCCAGCCTTACTAAAAGCATTGGTCGAAAATCTATCTGAATAATAATTGGGGATAATTCGAATATGTGTCGCCCAATTTTTTAAGGCAATTTTAGATAAAAATTGATAAGTCTTAAAAATTATTTCAGCACTTACTTCTTGTGAAAAGATAGGACCTTGGAGACATTCGAAATATGGAAAAGGTATTTTCTTTTTTCCTTTAAGGCGATCAAAAAAATATTTTTTAATTAATAATGCTTGCCCAAGAAGTTTGCCTTTAAAAAAAATTCTTAAAAAAAAGGGCTGACCACCGTCATTACATGAACACATTTCTGCAAAATTCTTAGATTGAGTAAATGGGACCATATCTTCATGTGCTTTATTCCAAGAATCCCAATCGATATACGGAGTATGTTTATATTCGAACTTTATTGACATTTGGTTTCCAAAATATTTTTTAAAATAATTGTAACAGAATTATACAACATCTTTATACAAAACAGTTTTTAACCCGTGTAAACACTTAAGCATTCTTTCCATCTTATTATTTTCAACAACATCATATGGATCAAAATAGTGGGTCAAAAATAAATTATATTTTTTAACTAATTGTATCGTTTTACAGAATTCTTCCACAAAAAGGTCATCATCACCTAAAAATGGCTTTTCCTTTCTGAGCATGTTCCAAGAATCAAAAATAGCTAAAGGAAAATTTACGCTGCATCCTGTGGGAATCTCCATTATTCCATGTGAATGCATTGATGGAGCAGCGTACCCTTTATAACCGCACGCTGCCGTAGAACTGCTATATTTGTACCCAAGTCCTGATAAGATTTGATAAACACTCTCCGTATGTAGATTGCCATAATGCGGGGTTCTGAAACCAACACATTCATACTTTAAAGTTTTCCAGCAAGCTTCATGGGCCTTTTCTATCTCGACCTTCTGTTCACCATAAGACAGCTTATTAAAAAACCTGTCCGGAGCCCAATGAGGATTGTCTGGATGGGTATAAGAATGGTTGATCAGCTCGTGCCCTTCATCAATGGCTCTCATATGAATATCAGGATACTTTTCAACAAATTTTCCGATTACAGCCAGCCCAGCCTGTATTTCATATTTTTTAAGTAAATCCAGAAGTACTGGAAAAGCATCAATATCTTTTTCAAAATCAAAGTCGAATGTTAAGCCATAAGCAGCTTCACCAAAAGGGTTAACTTGCTTTCCCATAAAGCCTTCAAAAAAAGATCGGGCACAAAGCCTGTGGACTAAATTTCTGGCAATATATGCAAAGTATTTATTACGGTACGGACGTATTATATATTTGCAGGACAAGGCAACACTCCACTTTCATATAAGCTTATTTCTTTTCGTAAAGCCTCACTTATTACTGGAGCAGCATCCTTGCCTTCTTCAAAATGTCTATCTGAAACATACTGGGGATAAGCATACGTAGCTTCATAGAGAGCAGCAAAGAAACGAAGCTGATCTTCTTTGTCAAATTCAATATCATCTATAATATCCCAAATATCTTTGGGCCGTTCAATGTTAAAAACATTCTTGCATATATCAAAGTAAGGTTTACCAACGGTGACCAGAGGCACTCCAAGCATCAAGGCTTCGAGTCCGACAGTTGTCCCTGTCGCGACAACTACGGCTTTACTTTGAAGTAGTATCTCACGGGTAGGATACGTCGGAGGGAGAATTGTTACATTAGGGTGCAGGCTCAATTCCTTATACATACTAGCTGGATTGTTCCCAAACCCTACAGGATGCTCTTTCACTAAAATATTATAACCATATTTAGCATATATAGCCATTTGCTCAATCAAAATTTCCTGATGAGCATATTCGGGCAGCTCAGACATAAGTCCTGCTTCTGGAACAACCTGAAGAAAAACAGAAATATTTTTTTTATCACCAATTTCATCAGAAAAATATTTTGTACTTAAGTATCTATTTTTTATCTTTATCAAGGCTGAACGTATAGCTGCCGGATCAAAAAAACTTTCAAATTTGCTGCAAAGTTGTTTGATATTATAGCGCGGAATTATATGGCAATTACTTCTTAGAACCTTATCATATGAACTGGCCATATCACGCATAGTCGCTTCCGCAATCTTGCTTTGAGCCCAATCATAGGATTGAAGCGAAATGTCCTGCTCCCTGTAAACATGTTCCAGCCAAGGGCTTCTTGCATTTAGTCCTGAAGTAAGCCTTGCACGTAATTCAGCTCCTGCCGAAGCCAGCGCTTGAACAAAAAACTGTTTAACTAACCCCTTCCTAGTCATCGCCTCAATTATAAAACAGGAAACTAGATCAACAACTTCAAAAAAGCAGTAATCGATATGGTATTTTTCAATTAGATTATCAAGCTGCTTGTACCTAATATAAAAGAGACGTTCGACATTTGCGTTGTTATGCCTATTGCTTAATGAACTTGAGTAGCGGCTGGTGAAGACCTCATAAAGCATATAGTTGATATTTACAGCATGACTATTTAAACCGAGTTTTTTTTCTATTTCAGGGAGTTCAGACAATTTAGAATCGTCTAGAGAATCAACAAGTTCAAACAACTCTTTCTTACTATAGTCATCTTCGACTACCACTCCATCCATATGATAAAATTTTTCTGTACTACATTCTTCACGCAACACAAGAATATTAGCAAAGTCTTTGAGACCATTTATTATATCAATATAAAATGAATCAAGCCTCATACGACTTAAAAAAAGAATTGTCGGTTTATTGCTCATAACTCTCTAAAAAAATTCTCGAATTTTATATAATGAATCGAACTATAGCTTGACTATATTTCTACATAAGTATGACACATGACAGCTCAGCACGATTCAAAGCGCTTATATTAAGCAGTGTTAGCCCATTCATCGAGCCAACAAATAATCTTTGTCTCATTCTCTTCCAAATATTTATAAAATATATCTAACTTATCTTTTTCAACAACATTTACAAAAATCCTTGGCTCACCAGCGATTAGACTCATGACTACAGCTGTCTTATAACCTTGCTTTTTCAGGCTGGCATTTACTGAATTTGAAAGATACCAGCCCCACTCCTTACGAGTAACATCATGACTTTTACCTTCTTCTGATTTTAATGTGATCTGTTCATCATTTGAGAAGATTATTTCCCCATAATCCTTAATTTTCAGACCATCAACGGGGGAAAAAAGTCTTGGCTCACTTTTAATTTTAAAATTCATACAATTCCTTAATGTATTTACAGCTAGAAAAAAAAGAGCAGCCGTCTAAACGGAATGATTTTAACATCACGGTTGCCCTTTTTTAATATGTACTCAATTTAAAACTTAACTATAAATTAATTAAAAAAATAGTTACCTAATATGAATTAAAGATCTTTGATAATATCGGCCTGTACAATTAAAGACTCTATCAAAGTCAAAACTTCTTTAATTTCAAAATTCTTTTGTGCATCAAGCAAGAGTCTTAGCTCCCTCTGAATATGTGCAGCAAGTGCAACTCTTGCAAGGGCACTTAGCTCAAGAGATTGAATTTTTTCAAAGCATGGTGAGATTACATTGGTCACAGTGTCCGGATATTTAAAATCTGAACCATACTCAGACTCACGAAGAGGACTTCCTTCAGAGACTGAGTGCTCTTTTTTAGACAGCAAGTATCGCAAATCACCTTCGCCGACATAATCCTTCTCAATATTAGTAAGATATGTATTTCTACGATGACTTGTATCATAGTCCATTCCGTATTTAAGCAACTCGGGATCTTCAAATCCTAAAGCCTTTAATCTTGCGCTCAAATCCTTGTCTGTATACGTACGCAAGAATGTAGCATACCAATCATCTATAAATTCAGCTATATACCTAGTTTCATATCTCATTAACTTTAGTGCTGCGATACATTGCTCAATCGATATATCTTCGAGTAGCTTACGAAAATGATAAATTATATTCCAGTATACTCCGCCCGAACCATAAATATATAGCCAAGAATTACCACCTGTTTTCAAAATACGGGAAATCTCTTTCAAACATTCATTTGGGTGCTCTGTGTGCATAATAACACCATTACACCATACAAAATCGAACTCCTGATCATCAAACGGAATATTTTCAAGGCTACCCTGCATTGTGTCAAAATCGGAATATCCAAATTCTTTTAAAAAATTTCTAGTACTTTGAATATTCTTTTTACTGAAATCATAGGAGGTAACATGTGCCGCACCGTTCATCAGCATGAATAATGACCCTCTGCCATTCCCACAACCTGCGTCAAAACACTTCTTCCCTGCAAATATTTTTCTAGCATCTAATCCATTTCTATCAAAACGAACTCTAAAAGGCTCTATGAACTCTTCCATCTCTTTCCGAGTATACATAGCAAAAGTATCCCCGAAAACATTTTCATAACGTTCTTCGCCTTGCTTATTTACACTTTTGTTGCTCATAATTTCTCCTAAAAAGTATTTATATATCTTAATTTGCCGTGTGTAGTTAGAAGTGAAACATCTACTCTATATTACATAAATAAATTTGTTTCAGGTTCAAAGACTCAAACTATACAAAGCTGCTATTTCCAAAACTCATCATACCAAATATTTAAGTTAATATACTGCCAAAAGAACATGTAATGATCTTCCCCTGACAGATGTCTATCGTAGAGAGATCTTAAACTTTTATGATCATATATATCTTCATTCACATATGAGCTGGCATTTATTAGCTCTTCCATCTGCTCACGATTCTCATTGCGAATCCAATTATCAAAAGGAGCAATAAAACCGGCTTTATCTTTACGAGTTCTAACCTTCTCCGGTAAAATACCTTTCATAGCCTCACGTAAAAGCCACTTTCCAAGACCATTTCTTATTTTGTATTCATTGCCCAAGTTAAAACACAGATCGGCTAAGCGATAATCAAGAAACGGGACTCTATTTTCAATTGAAAAAGCCATCATATTTCTATCTTCAGCTCTTAGGCTGGCCGGAATAGTCTCGTTAAACATCTCTAAATAAAGTCTTTTAGTAAGCTCTCCGCCAAACTCTGGACACTCAATTTTCTTTTCAACATCACCAGTAATTTTTTTGGACAAGCAACTGGTATATTGAGAGAATTTATCAAGGGCAATTCTTCGATTAGCCTTTAGAGACTCAATAAATTTTTTCTCACGAACACATTCATTGGGATCACGGTTATGATTGTCTAGCCATGCTTTCATTTCATACGAATCATCTTTTCCTTCAGATCGGATATCATCAAAATTATAATGATAGTGGTCCCAATATCCGGCAAGCAACTCATCACCGCCATGACCTGTAAGTATAACTGGTATTCCTTCTTTTGCAATTTCACGAATAATTACATAAGTGCAGTACCAGGTAACAGTACAGATTGGTTCATCGTGAAAGCTCATCATTTCTTTAAGGGTACTGAACATTTCACCCGGATCAGGATAAATATATTTATGCTTACTGTTAGCTTTTTCAGCTACAAGATTAATATACTCAGACTCATCATAGCACCCGCTACCTGTGACCCCTGAAAAAGTATGCATATTTGTTGAATGTTCAGCTGCCATACATGTAATGGAGGTCGAGTCCATTCCGCCGCTTAACATACACCCTACAGGAACGTCACTGCGCAGACGAATACGTACAGCATCTTCAAGAAGATTCCTAAACATGGCAACTATGTCTTGCTCAGAATGCTTAGCTGAAAAGTCAGGCTCATAGTTTATATCCCAATACTTTTTCAGCTCGCTCCGCCCCTGTCCTGTCACAGTGAGTATATGCCCTTTAGGAACCTGATTAATATTTTTGAAAAATGATTCCGAATTATCATCAACATAGCGATAATGCCTTCCGGCGTAATCGACAAGTTTGCTTTCGTTAACTTCTTTTGGTGTTCCTGAGTGGGTCAGTAATGACTTAATTTCAGAAGAAAAAAGAATGTGCTTACCAGAATTGTAATAGTAAAGTGGCTTCTTACCAAAGCGATCTCGGGAAAGGATCAGTTTATCACTGCGAGGGTCATACAGAGCTAAAGCCCACATCCCGTTAAAGCGACGAAAGCAATCCTCGCCCCACTCAACGTAAGCTTTTACTACAACTTCAGTATCAGTTGTAGTTTCAAAATGATGTCCAAGACTCTCAAGTTCCTTCGATAGCTCAACATAGTTATAGACTTCACCATTAAATGTGAGCCAAACACCTGTTTCATGATGCCCCATGGGTTGTTGACCGCGCACAGACAAATCAAGAATACTCAGTCGTCTGTGGCCAAATGCAACTTGCCCGTACCCGGGTCCCGGCCCGACTTCATCATCATGAAAAAGAATGGTTTCACCGGTTTTCTTATCAATCAGCAAGCACCCTGAATCATCAGGTCCGCGGTGTCTGATTGCATAAGTCATTTTTCTAATTTCATCCTGACTGATGCTGGAGTCTGTACTAGTGGCAAAAAAACCTGCAATTCCACACATATAATTTCCCAGTCTTCTCGTTTACTTAAGCTATTTAATACTTTTCAGGACACTACTGATATTGATCTAATCTTCTAAATGACCTGGAATGAACCAATTATTAGAATCATCTTTTTTCCATATATCTGTATTACGATACTGTTCAACTACTTCAAAAAATCTTTCACGCGTAATATTGATAAACCTACAAAAATCATCGATATATTCGTCTGATAAAGGTTCAAGATCATACTTTCGCACCAATTCTTTAGCCTTTTCACGACTCATCGATCCGTTACGGATATCTTCACAAACATGATCTGTTGCCCTTCCATATCCGAACTTCAACACTTTAAAATACTGATGGATTCTATTAATTTTTTCGTCAATACCGACGTAAGTGCGGTAAGTTCCTTCCCTAGGCTCATCCAGTTCTTTAAAGCCGTACTGCTTGGCAATCTCCAAATGAGTCTCAGAATCCCAGTAAAAATAATAACTTGAGAATGCTGTTATGATATCAGACTGTTCTATTTCATCAGGAAAATCATAATTTACCAGCTTATTCATGGGAATATTATATTTTTTTGAAACAAAAGAAGCATCATGCCCACTGTTAGCTGCATACTTAGAAAACCAATCTCTAGTCATCCGCGTTAAGCCGGAAATATCATCATCACCGCCATACTCAAAAGCAGAGTTTTCACCAAGAAAAACGAGTGGGATGTTGTAGGCTAAAGCAACGCGCAATGGATGTCCGTGAAGCATTGTATGGCTCAGTAGATCAGGATCACCAAAATCTTCGTAACCTATGCGAATAAGTTCTTTATGCAGTTTGAGTTCCGGACGGAAAATTTGTAATGATGCCCCCATATTCTCAGGTATACAATTAAGATTCTCAATACCTATTTCAGTCTTAATGCCGTAGTCGACATTGACAGCTAGAATTCTTAAATCATATTCAAGCATACGGTGTACCTGCGTCATACTATCCTTACCGCCGCTGACGGGTACCAATACATCAAAAAAAGGAGCTTTTTTAGCTTTTATAGTTGTAACAAGATCATCAAGTTCTTTTTTACGGCTATCCCAGTCAATACCATCAACCGCCCGCTTCTCTTCTTCATGAACTTTGCATGCGCTGCAAACCCCATTTGCATCAAAAACACTATACGGCTTAGTATCCGGCATTAAACATTTTGAACAATATTTCATTTATTTACTTCCTTTCAGAAACTTTCTTAGCTGGGATGCCTACATTAATAGAATAAGGCTCAGTACTTTTGGTGACAACAGCACCTGCGCCGACAATTGAACCTTTTGAAAGAGTCACACCTTTCATGACTGTTACATTAGCTGCCAGCCAGCAATCATCTTCTATATAAATGGGTTCATGGTCAAAGCCTGAACTACGGACAGGAGTATTGCGCCGAAAAACATGTTCATTAGCGTTAATGCTTGCCCTAGGACCAATGATACACTGCCTGCCTATAATTAAGTCTTCTCCACCATTAATTAAAGCATATGCCGTTACAATTGACCCTTCACCAACCTTAATTGTACCTTCACGCGCTGAGACAAATCGGCAATATCCTTCAATTGTAACATTATTACAAAAAATAATTTTTCCATTTTCTCGATTTCTAAGATCAATATCACCAAGAATGTTTACATTATCACCGATAATCACATTTGAAGCTTTACCGCGGATTTTTAGGCTTGGAACACCTTCAATATAAAAATTTGATCCGACTTGAATTCCGCATATTCTCAAAACAATTTTGATAATAAGACTATGTAGAATCCAATATTTTTTGTTCGTTACGAGCGCAAAAAACTTGAACATAATAGAAAACCTTTAACTTGATTATGATCCTATTATCCTGATTTTATAATTAAAATCTCTCCTCTTCAAAATTATATTGAAGAGGAAAGACTTTATAACTTTCTTTTTAGCCGTATGTGACAGGCATCACGCCATCTTTAGTCAAATTACTAGGAAGGCTCTTGTACCATTTAATATATTCGACAAAACCTTTTTCAAGAGGCCACTCAGGATCATATCCAACTAGCTCTTTAGCTTTATCTACTGAGAGAGTTCCACGGTCAGGCATCAGTCTGTCTTTAGGTACATATTTGATTGTTACATCAGGAAATTCACCCTTTATAATTTCCGCCATCTGATTAAGAGTTCTTGAATCTCCATATGTCAGGTTGAAAGTCTGGTTGAAAGAATTTTCATTACTGATCACTTTAACCATCCCGTTAACCATATCTTTAATATAGGTAAAATCTAATTTATCTGAACCATCTCCTGCAAGAGTAATATCAACACCCTTGAGAGCATTCTCAATAAAGATTTGACCGACTCTGCGACTAACGCAACGTTCACCATAGAGTGCTGATGGGCGAATAATTGTATAGGGCATATCAAAAACCTGATTATATGCAACTACAAGTTTTTCACCACCGAACTTAAGTGCACCATAAATACCTATAGGATCACAAGGAGTTTTTTCTGTAACAAAACCACCTTCGAAATTGCCATAAATCATGCTTGATGAAAAATAGACGAAATGTTCAACGCCACTGCCTTCACTTCTGGAGATATCAAGCATATTTTCAAGAGTTCGAAAACTATGATCAAATGTGCTGTGTGGAGTTTTATTTGACTTGTTGGCATGAGAAACAGCAGCCAAATGCACTACTGTCTGTGGTTTAACTGAAGACATCAAATGCGATAAGCCATGGTAGTCACGAGCATCTTGTATATATACAGGAATACCGGCTTTTCTCAGCAAATCTTGTCTTTCATTCAAAATGGACAGATAAAGATTTCTGTTAGCAATACTTTCTTCTGTGGAAGAAAACGCAAGCAGGTTATTCACTTGAAGACCGTCAATAACACAAACCTCAGCACCAAGCTTCTTCAACTCAAGAGCAAGGTTATGGCCTATAAACCCGGCACCACCAACTAAAGCAACTCGCCTACCTTTAATTTCCATCATCTAGCTTACCTCTAAGATTTTTAAATTAACTATCGATATAATTTTCATCAATTTAATACCAGATAAAACAATGCAGGACATTTATTCGTAATCTCAACATATCCCATGTTTGAATTCTTAATTAGACCTGTTTTCTATGTGCATATCGTTAAGTTAATCTGAACGAACTGTCAACTACAGAGTTGTATTATCGTTTTAACTACTGCGATAATTGCTCTATTAATTTCTTAAAACTTCAGCACAAGTTGCAATAAAACTCTTTAACATTGCTTTAATAAAAAAAAGGGCCACTCAAAGAGTGGCCCAGAATTTTAGTAAGAGTCGTTAACGACGAGGTTCGATGCTATTTCTTGAAGCGGCTGCGAACAACAGCTACGAGAGGAGCAAGCATCAGGAGCAGCCATTCAAGACCGAAACCTGCTGCTGGGTTGAATACACAACCAGAAGAACTGGAAGAGTCTTCAATTTCGTAACCAAGAACAACTGGGTCAAGGTACTGACCTGCACCGTCACCAGCCATTGCATCGTAGAGTCCGTTATCTTTCAAAACATAGTTAACATAGTAGTTTTCAGTGGGCTCAAGATCGGAATCAAGAGCTCTGTAACCACCGTTAGCATTATCAGAAATCCACCAGTAACCATCTTTGCGGATACCATCAGCTATTGAGCTAGCGTATGCGAGCTTAGTAGATGAAGTGCTATCACCCATCAGTTTGTAAAGAGAAAGAGCTTTCACGTTACCACCAAGACCGGTAATTTCGATCTGGAAAGTCTGGTAGAATGATCCATCGCTTTTACTGAAACCAAATTCACTTACGCCACTTATAGTTGAGTTAAAACCAACAGCAGGAGTTACAGGAACAAAGCTGGAAGGAATAGATGTCCATCTAGCTCTGATGTCATCACCAGAGTAATCAGTGCTATTATTTACAAACCGCTGGGTATAATTAGTAGTATCAGTAACGATAGTACCGTTGCTCTGGTAGTCCTTACCAGCTGCAGCAGTTGGAGCAACAACAGCAGTATCAGGTACGAGGAAAGCAATACCAAAACCGCTCACCTCTTCATTACCATCAGCAGGCTGATAGATACCTACTGCGTAATCTTTAGCAGCAGAGAACTTACCGTAGAAATTACCTGTAAGCTTTGCAGTGTTGGAAGCAGTCAAAGTCATGTTAGACTGAGTCAATGATTTGAAATCATTAGTTTCAGCTACACTTGCTGCGTATCCGTCCAAAGAGACAGAAACTTCGTTAAATGTAGCTGGGCCGGCAAGGTCACGACCATCAGGAGAGTTGTAAACAAGTCCACCACGAACATTCAGGTTCTCATCAAATGAGGCGGCCATAATACCCTGAGTTGCGTTGTTGGAACCATGATTTGAGCCCCAACCGGAGTAAACCATTTTGTATGCACGATTAGTAAGGTCTGCTGCATCAATAGATTTAGCATTCTTAACCATTACTGCGTAAGCACGAGCTGGTCTGTTAGTGTTAGAAGCAGAGTCTACAAGACTAGTAACTACACCGGTAATCAGGTTGCGCTCTTTGTTAATAACAGCGTAATCAAAGAGGTTGTACTGGCCGCCAGCGCCATCGCCAACGATCTTCAAGGTACCTTCAGGTGCCGCGATTGCAGTTGCATTGTACATGTAATCTTTAGCTGTGTGATCGTTTTCAAGAGAAGTATCATCGTTGTAGTATACGATTCTTGCCTGAGCATTGTTAGTCAAGGTAGAACCTGGAACAGAGTTCAGTTTAACCTGACCGAAACCGTAGAAAGTTTCGAGTTCTGTACCGTAGTCATAACCTACGCAGTAGTAGCTCCAAGTAGAACCATCAAAAATAGCATCTACAACAGTACCATTTTCATAGCTCATCATGAAAGTTGTACCAATAGGATTATCACCGCCTGAGATACCATTTGCAATGGAAACTGCACTAAGAGTAGAGTTGGAAATACCAGCCATTACTTTAGTACCAGCAGATGCAATAAATCTTACAGGCTCCAAAGTGTTACCACCGTTCTGAGTATCATCACCAGCAGCATTAGCCAGTGAAGAGTTGGTACCCAACATAGTGATAATACCGTTAATCTGTGCACCTTCTTCAGTTGCTACTGAAGAAACAGCCTGATTTGCACGGAACAGAGTTGCGTTACCAATACCATCGGCACCAGTACCATTATTCTGGTCAATTACAGCGGTTCCAGTCGCATCAGCGGTTGAGTTGAAAAAACCAAAACGAGTTGAAATGGTTGAGTTTCCAGCAGTTCCAGCTGCAGCAGTTTTTACCTGCATGCTGAAAATTTTGGAATTAGCGTTAGTAGAGTTAAAAGGAATAAAAGTAGAGTTGAAAGACATCAATTCTGCATCACCAAGAGTACCGTTAGCTGTAAAACCTGTAAAGGTTCTGCTTTTGGCAGTAGCAGCAACAGTCAAATCAGGCTCGTTATTAATATTCAAGGTGTAAGTACCATTCAATGCTTTAGGAAATTGAGCATTGATCGCCCATGCGCTGGAGGCAGCCAGCAGCATGAGGCTGTAAATAAAACTGTAATCTTTTTCATATTAAAAAGATCTCCATGTTTAAAAGTTAAAAAAGATAAAAACGACATCTCACTAAAAATCATTTGTGACTTTATACGGATTTCTCCATAGAAGCAAGTGTTTGAAACAAAAAACTAATGCTTTACGACTTTATATACCCTCACGTAGGGAGCCCCTTCAAAAATAAGACTATAATTATTTAATATGTCAGGAGATTTTGGATTTCCTATAAGCAGCTGTAATAGGGTGCTAGAATAGATAACATCATCAACGAGAATGCCCTGAGATAAATCTTTATTATAGACTAAATGCATTCCTGCGTTTTCGTACATGCGGATATCACGCCCTGCAGTCCCAATAAAATCAGAACTCTGCAGCGAAATTGGAGCAGACCCATCAATAGCGAGAACACCTGAATCAAAATTAACTGAAAATTTTCTCCTTAGAGTGTATAAAGTAGGGTGACTACTTAATGAGGTCTGTAAATTCCATGCCCCGTAATACATAATCCAACGCGAAAGCATTACATCTTTCCATGTAACAACAAAATACTGATCTGTGTCTACGTTAAAAGAAGTTACCTTTGTTCCAAGTGACTTCAAAATATCATTAACTTTTTTTGCAGACATGTCTTTCCAATAATTTGCGGGGGAATTCTTATGAAAAGCCGAGTATTGGACAAACTGACTTGATTGCATAAGTGACGGCGTCGTAAACGCAAAAGCCAGAGGATATAAAACTTCACCGGCATGATTCCCACCGTCTGCAAATGGAGTCTGCCCCGTGAAATACCGCGTTGCGTACCCCCAATCCCACCAAGTCCATACAGTACTGCCTTTTTTCATTATTTTACCGGATTCTATCAATGCAGTAGCATGCTGCTGAGTTATGATGGGAGTCACCGGCGCTGTTTTATATAAAGTAAGGTTAATCGACACAAAATACACTATGAGTGTTAAACTGACTAATGCAGGAATCATTTGTTTAATTTTTTTTTCATGTACAAATTTTTCCAGAAGGTAAGTTATTGCAACACCAAGGCCAGCTCCAAATGGAGCTCCTCCAAACATAGCAAATCTTCCACCGAGCTTCAGTGCAGCCAATGTTGCAAAGACTAAAGGTATTAAAAACAAAAATGTAGGCCGAATACACAAGCAAATAATTAGGGAAAAAGCACCGATCCAGCCCACTATAGAATTTCCTGCAACATCGAGAAGAAAACGATCAACCGAAATATTTTGCGCTTCAATAACACTTTGAGCGATTCCGGGGTAAGATGGAGTATTGCTTACTTCTAGGCTTTCTGAAACAGGCTTCATGTATGAGAAAGCCTTCTCCCCGATGAAACTATATAACTGCGTTCCTGCTCCGCTTACAACAAGAAGAAGTACAAAAATAACAAGATATGCTGTTACAGACTCATATTTCTTTAATTTTAAAAATTTACTGCTTAAAAACAAATATATAAGACCTATGGAAAATAGTCCGCCCAAAACTCCAAAATAAGCAACTAGAAGATAAATAAATATTCCCCTGAAAGCGTTTGTTCTCGACCTACCGCGGGCAAGAACTAATGCTAAAAAGACTGCTGTTAAATTGGCTGTAAAAGAAAATGCTTTAATATCCTGATGCCAGAAACACCCCCAGTAAGCGACTAATCCCGCTAAAATTGGTAAAGAATAATCATATATGGTTGGACTGTTTTCAGTTTCACCCGCAACAAATTTCCATGATTTTGAAACAAAAGGGATTATCCATACTGCCAATAATAAAGAAATCAAAAGAGGGAATAATAACGTTACGACGTCTGTATCATAGTAAGTCAATCTGGTTCGGAAATAATAAGCGGGCAACAGACTTGAATACACAGCGGAGACAAGACCAACCCATCTTCCTCCTAAAAGCATCCCCCATCCAAAAGCTGCAACAGCAGTAAGCCCCGCAAAGAAAGCAGGTAGCCAAAAAGCAATATTCCCTAACGGAACATTCAGAATCCCACCTAAAGTACGAAGTATAACCGACATGGGATTCGCCGCAGCACTTCCAAGTCCCTTTGCCCCTGCAAGCCAAAAATAAGCATCATGAGTACCCATGATGTACTCACCATTAACCATGAAGTTAGGATTATCCCATTTCGGAAGATCAAAGCACCTCACCCCAAATGCTATTGAAAAAGATATTACTGAGAATAGTAAAAAAACTTTCCAATTATTCATCCATGCGGGTTTTTGAAATTCCTGCCTCATGATGAAATACTCCAATATGCTAATATTTGCTGATTTTAAAAATGATTAACTTTTGCGAGAAAACTATAATTTAGTAACACGCACAACTTCTTCAAGCGTTGTAACGCCGCTGTTAACAAGACGAATACCATGATCAACCATGGTTTCACGCCCCATCTTTTTAGCATATGCTTTGATTTTATCAGAAGAAGCAACTTCCATGATCAATCCCCGCATATCTTCTGTTACAGGGATCAATTCATAGATACCGCATCTACCGCTAAAACCGGTAAAATTGCAATGTTCACAACCGACACCGGCCATCTGGGTATGTGGCAAGCCTTCAGTATCATCAAAAAGTTTATATGTATTGTCAGAAATCTCGACTTCTTTTTTACAATGCTTGCAGCTGACTCGAACGAGCCTCTGCCCTAAGACCAAAGACAAAGACGATGCAAGTAGAAATGGTTCTATCCCCATATCAAGCATTCTGGTAACGGCTGTTGCTGCATCATTTGTATGCAGAGTGGATAGGACTAAATGCCCTGTAAGAGAGGCCTGAACAGCCGTACTTGCTGTTTCTTGATCTCGAATTTCACCAACCAGAATAATATCCGGGTCCTGACGCAAAAAGGATCGAATAGTTTCCGCAAAAGTCATTCCGGCAGCTTTATTAACCTGTACCTGATTAATTCCTGAAAGCTGATATTCTACAGGATCTTCTACTGTTACTATATTCTTGTCCTCACGCGGCAGTTCACTCAGACCTGCGTATAGGCTTGTTGTTTTACCGGAACCAGTAGGACCGGTAACAAGTACAATACCATGAGGCTGGGCAAGAACTTTTCTGAAAAGCTCAAGGTCACGACCTTTAAGGCCCAGTTGTTCAAGGTTAAGAATATTTTTTGAACGGTCCAAAATACGGAGAACGGCCTTTTCACCGCTCATGGTAGGAATCGTGGAGACACGAACATCGACTTCTTTCTGCCCAAGCTTAAGAAAAATACGACCATCCTGAGGCTTCCTGCTTTCCGCAACATCCATCTCACCCATAACTTTAATACGGGCAATAACAGTTGCCTGAAGACCTCGATCTAAACGCTTCACAGCCTTAAGTACGCCATCCTGTCTATATCGGACAACAAATCCAGTACCCTGCCCCTCAAAATGGATATCACTGGCACCGGTAGAAATAGCCTGATGCAAAGTTTTATTAACTAAACGAACAATGGGAGCATCATCATGAGACCAACCTAAAAGATCCTGACCATCTTCAGCAACATCATCATCCCCGTCAGACTCAACAGAATTCTCTTCTTCCCAGACAGTCAAGGCCTGCTCAAGCAGAGGAAAAAACTCTTCTTCTTCTACAATCTCAGTAAGAACAGTCTTTCCCAGCTTCCAAGCCAGAAAATCTGCCATTGGCAATGAACTTTCATTTTGCAGGAGAACTTTAACAGTCCGCTCATCCGCCTCAACAGGAATAAATTCATTTCGCTGCGGAAAGGTTAAAAACAAGCTCACAACGTCTTGTGGCACTTTGTTCAAATCATAAATGTTACTCAATGTGCTACCTGCTATCCGTTCGACAGGCTCGAAGATACGGGATCTTCAGACTTTTCTTCATCATTTTTATAGGTATTGAACTCGTTATCCATATAGTTATCAAAGCGTTCACGCTCTTTTCTGTACTTATCCATCTTAGCTTTACTTAAAGCTTCAAGTTGTTCATTCGTCCGGATAATACGGGCTGAAAGAAAAACCATTAAGGTATTTTTACTTCCACTTCTGCTTGTACTTTTAAACAACCAGCCCAAAAGAGGGAGATCTGAAAGATATGGTACACCGCTGGTTGACTTACTTTGATCAGACTGAATCAAACCACCAATAACCATTGTAGACCCATCAGCAAGGAGTACTGAAGTCTGAGTTGTCCTGTCTTTGGTAACAGGCAATTCAAGTGTACCTGAAGTGCCTGAAACAGTGTTATAAGTCTGATATACATCAAGTTTTACCAATCCATCTTCTGGATTAATTCGCGGCGTAATTTTTAATTTAATACCTACATCCTTGTAGGAGTATGTTGAAACAACAGAATCCCCGCTTGTAGAGCTTTCCCCAGTCTTATACGGCCTGTTTTCACCGACAAAAATTTCTGCCTCGGAGTTATCAAGAGTCATGATCTGCGGAGCTGATATTAAATTAAAATCAGTGGCAGACTTTGTAAAATTGACTAAGGCACCTAAAGTGGGGAACGACTTACCTGCATAAGAAATGGTATCACCGAGAACTCCCATAGAGTACCCCCCGGGGACAGTCGAAGGGTTCGACGCATAGGCATTTAAGTTGCCATCAGTCTTAGTATACCCAAGAGTAGCTACGCTTCCTCCCATATCGATACCACCCTGCCACTCAACACCAAATTCCTTAGCGTTGTTGAGTGTAGTTTCAAGAACGAGAGCTTCAATGTATACCTGATCCTGAGCCTGATCCAATTGCTCCACGAACTTATCTATCTGGGCAAGTTTACTGGCTTCAGCCATCACAATAAGCGAATTAGTACTCTCATCTGCTGAGACTTGAGAATCTCCTGAGTTTTCACCAAGAGAAGAAGATTTCGAGGCAGTGGTGGCAGCTGAGTCTGTTTTGGAGGAACCGGACTTTGAGCTTAAACTTCCACCATTCAGTAAACTCTTTAGTACTTCACCAGCAACAGTAGCTTCGATATTATGCAAACGATAAACTTTAAGTTTTGAATATGATTCATCTGATTTATCAAGTTCTGAAATCAAAGTTCTGATCGCTTGAATTTGATCGTCAGTCCCGGAAACAAGCAAACTATTGGCCCACTCAACAGCTTCAATAACAGGGGGGACACCAACCTTCCCATTTGAAGAAAGCTTTTTATAAAAAGAGTTTAACTTCGAGGCAACGACTTTAGAATTACTTTTAACTAATTCCAACACAGCTGTTTCATTACCTGCAGCAGCTTTTAATATAATCTTAAGCAGCTTTTTCATTTTGGTAACGTTTGACTGCAAATCTCTGACCAGGACTGCGCTTGCCATAGGCACGGGTCTAACCTGACCTATTTTAGAAGCAAATGGCGCCAAAAGAGCAGCAACTTTAGCAGAGTCAGCCTTTTCATTGAGCTGAAAGATTGAGGTGATCATCTCATCTCCATCACCAGAGGAAGGGCTGGTCTGCACATTTGGAGCAATTTTCTGAGCTTCTCTTTGAGGAAGTATATAGGTAACTCCATCGCGTGTAACAGAAAAGAAACCAGATCCGGACAAAACCTCTTGAAAAACTGCTATCAACTCAGGTTCAGAAAGTGACTGTCCAGCATAAACACTGATATTAGTTCCCGGCAGGGCTCCCGCGTTGAATACAATATTTCTACCTGTATAGCGGCCTACAAATTTGATGAACTCAACAAGAGAAATACTCTCCAGATTGGCATGAATAGAACCTTCACCTTCAGGCTGTGCAAAAGACCATGAAGAAAGAAGTGTCATCACCAACATTAAAGAAACTAAAATTTTATATAATATACGTATGTGCAGCTTCATAGGCTCCACCGGAAAATCCGGAAATGATTGATTCATTTTTTTAATTTATTACCAGACCAAATAAAAGAAACTTTCCAGTTCCTTACGATTCAAGCACTTATAAACAGACGAACCATCCTATACTTATATAAATCCGTCAAGCAGCGCTATACAAGAAAATTGCTACATAAACTGATAAAATAAAAACGCATTGTAAGCAAAATGAATAAGCGTCCCTGGAATAACGCTTCTATATCTTTGCCAAATATATCCGAAAGCCAACGACGGAACAAAAGTCAACATCGCCCAGCTTACAGGTTGGTGGATTAGATGCATACAGGCAAAAATAAGTGATGCCAAGAAATTAGCTAGACTGAGCGGACCTATACGCCACTTATATTGAAAAAATCTGTCCAACCCTTCCTGAAGTAAAAATCTGAAAAAGAATTCTTCTGAAGCAGCTTTAATAAAAAGCCACCACAAAGAAAGGGTAATATCCGGACTTGGAACATACAGCCCGACAAAACCAAATGATAAAAAAAGATAAAAAATAGGATCGGTAAAACTTAAAACACCCCATTTTAACTGATACCAAATCCCTTTCAAGATTCGATTTACGATGTAATCATAAATCATATTCTTTTATTTCCCGCATTTACTATCACTATTGGCGTACACACATGTTGTATTTAAAATGTCTTAAATTTCCTGAAGAATCTAAAGCTTAGCTAAAGCTTTGTTCAAAACATCTTTAGGCATTAAACTTTTCAGACACGCAAGATCACCTCGCGTGCAGCTTTCGCTTCCACATGGCTGGCAATCAAGGTCAGGAACAACCTCTTCATGCTCATCGGAGGGAAAAGTCCAGGCACTGCTGGATGATCCAGGAATACAGATCGAAGGAGTACCTACCCCGACAGCAAAATGTCTAGGCGCAGAACAATTACCAAGATGCAGTACAGCCCGCTCTATAAGTGCTGCCATAAGCCTTAAAGAACCTGGTTTTTCCAGCATCACACACTTATCGCCTATCCCGGCGACTTTACTGACTCTAAGCACGACATCCTTTTCGCCAGGGCCATAAAGCAGAAAAAATTTATACTCAGGTCTTTCAGCTGAAATCAGCTTAATCAGTTCTCCGTAGTATTCAGCTGGCCATCTGCGAGTATGTCTTCTATGTGAAGGATCAACGGTTATTAAAGGCTCATCACCCTTAATACCCAACCCTTCCAGACAAGTTTGCGCCTCTTCTTTTTCCGGTTCACTCACAAAGATTTGTGGCGCATCGCCGTGCCATTCAATTCCCAATGGCTTAAGAACACCGGCTTTATACATCCCGGCATATCCGCCCGGAATGCTCTCCGGCCAGTTCGTATACCAGAACCTATTGTACCAAGGAGGTCTAAAAGTAAGCTTAACCGGAGCATTACAAAAAAATATAACCCACCGACAACGTGGCAACTGCTGAAAATCAACTACCAGATCATATCCACTTCGTCCTACTTTGCGGTAAAACAACAAAGCTTTTAATGGGTTACGTAAGTTTTCTTTAACTATTTTCCAAACGTGAGTAACTGCCGGATTGTTATCAAAAACCTGTGCACATTTATCTTCAGTCAGGACATGAATCTCAGCATCAGGAAACTTTCTGTGGAGCAGAGCCACCGAGGGAGTGGACAAAACAACATCTCCGATCTGCCGGAGTTGACATACCAGAATTCTTTTCGGGTTAATGGTAGATATATCTTTCACTTTTTAAAGCTCACTATGTCTAGTCAAAAGGCTCTCCGCTGACTGCAGGCTATCCTGATGTTGGGCAATTAAGCATACCCGTCTTTGAAAGTCCAGAACATGATTTGGGCGAAAATAATGTTTTTCCTTGATAACCGATCATCGAAATACATAACAAACAGACATCACGTAATTGGCTGCCATTGCGGCAGCTGACCCCACGATCAAAGGAATTACTAATGAGATTGAAGGCCACCCTGTAACTATTAAGACATAAGCTCCATAGTTGATCAGACTGCCTATACTGTTTGAAATTGCAAACTTATACCAACCGCTCCACGGGGCTTTTCCCCCTTTACGAAAAGTAAAGCCATGGTGAAAATGGTAACAAACTGTTAATGCAACCAAAATAGCAGGTATTCTGGCCACAAGAGATGAAGCTCCTGACCAAACTAAAATATAGGTAATTCCTGCATCAATAAAAAAACCTATCCCGCCGATACAGCAAAATCTTAAAAACCTACTGTTGCCCACTTCCATGTTTAAAATTTATTATCTTTTTCGCATTTATCAGAACAGCAAACGGCAGCTGAAGCAAAGTTTAGATACTCCAGCCTACGCATTTCCGTATATCCCCTGCTAACACTATTCAAAATAATTCCTATAGCAAAAAAAAGACATGATATAATCCCGATTGAAGCAGCAAGAACAGCAGTGGGCAATTTAGGAACTAACCCGGTCTGTAACCAATCCGCTATTACTGGAAGGCCAAGTCCAAAAGAAATGAGTGCAAGAAGAGCGGCAATACCTGCGTAAAATTTAAATGGGGAAATGTGCCTGAGTAAGTTAATCATCGTCATCAAAATACGAAAGCCGTCTCTGTATGTATTAAGCTTGCTGTGGCTTCCTTCAGGTCTTTTGCCATAAGTTGTCACCATCTCGGCAACAGGAAGTCGTGCTGCAATAGAATGGATGCTCATTTCCATTTCAATTTCAAATCCACGACTAAGGCAGGGAAATGTTTTTACAAACCGTTTTGAAAAAATCCGGTACCCAGAGAAAATATCTGTAAATGTTTTCTCAAAAACAACACCCAAAAACTTATTAAAAAGGGCATTACCAGCCTGGTGTCCGGATCTATAAGCCTCATCTTCATCTTTATGATCACGTATTCCCACAACCATATCCAGATTTTCATCCAGCAATTTATCTACCATCGCAGGAGCAACAGTAGCATCATATGTGTCATCTCCATCAACCAACACGTAAATATCAGCATCAATATCTGCAAACATCCGGCTGACTACATTTCCTTTTCCTTTGCGTGACTCCGTTGAGACAATAGCCCCCGCGGATCTGGCAACATCTATAGTTCGATCAGTTGAGCCGTTATCGTATACATATATCTCTGCACTGGGAAGTTGCTTCGAAAAATCGTTAACAACACTCGTAATTGCCTCTTCTTCATTAAGACAAGGGATTAAAACAGCAATTTTCATCTTAATTATTTCCTCGCGTAATTTCTTTTGGCAAAGATTCCACTGGTACGATTAATAACTTATGTTCCTTACGATTATAATCGGAAAGACCTACCTGAGTAGAAGCAGAGAGAGTACTCATATTTCCTCTATAAAAATAGTAATAGCCATCAATTGACCGGGGCCGATATTCTTCATCAGCTGGCAAGCCAAATGCCATAACCCGTATTCTCCGAGCATTCTTAATCATTTTATCAGTTTCATTAATTTTCAGCCGACCTTCCTTTTTATATCCAAAAACAGACATCGCGGCCTTTTCTATAGCATTAGGGGACCATGCGCTAAAACGCATTACCACAGGCAGATCTTCAGCTGCAATGAGCTTTGCATTCTTTACATCTTTCTGCAGACGAAAAATAGTATTTTGTGCCGGTATAGCCTTGATGGTAAAAGCTGCGAAAGCTATCACGAGCCCCCATTTAAATACATCAGCTTTGTGTGGTGATTTTTTATGCAACCGGTTAATACCAAATAATAAAACCATTATCATATATGGTACAGCGGCAGTAAAGTAACGACTCCCTACAGGAGCTGCTAATTTTAGAGGGGACAAACTTGAAATCATATATACATTAAAGAAGAGCCCACCAAGGAACAGTATAGATATACATTTCTCGAGACTCCTACCTTTTCTCAGCAGCCACACAGCAATAAATAAACTGACAATAACAACCGGAAGAAGCCCTCTGAATTTAACAAGTTTCAAACAGTTCAACAGGTACTCAGAAAAACTGACCAATAATTCACCCCGAGTAACATGGGTCTGAGTCATTACCCCAAATCGACCAAGAGTATTTCCTGTATCACAATAAAAATAAAACCACTCCATTCCGACAACAAGTAAAAAGAAAGTAGAAAAAATTAATACCGGCTGAAACTTTTTTTTATCAAAAACAAGTAAGGATAGTATTCCAAGAGCATAGTAAATGCAGGTGAGCCTTGATCCCCAGGCACATCCGGCGAGCACACCTGCAATAGCCAGCAAATACCAGCTATTCTTATCACGCCATGTCAGCACAGCCAGTACACATCCAAGCAAATATGTCATTTCATAAAGGCCGGGCCAGAGCTGACTTCCCATGGTTGTCATCGGAGGATACAAAACAAGCAGCACGGCGGTGAAAACAGCAAAAACTCTACCCCCAATATGCTTTGCCACATAATAAACAAGCACAGTTGATATAACCGAGTATACAACGGGCAAAATGTAATAGTTTGGAGTTTCAGTGCCAAATAACTTAAGAATCAGGTACAGTGGCATCGTTATGCCCCAACGCATTGTCTGGTGCGTCCACTCTACCAAATTTCCAGTTTTGACCAAAGAGACTACATTATTCCAGACATTTATTGAATCTCCGCCAATCTCTATATATTCCAAAGAAACTATTCTGATCAGAATCGTAAACAGAAATAATGCGGCTATAATATAAATTTCAGAAATATTTTCTAAATAAAATTTCGTTGTTTTAGTATGCATCATTAAAATTTATAACCTTGTTTGGTGTTATACACCGATGGAGAATTTGAAATAGATAAAGCAAGTAAACCAGCATAAGAGCACGGTCAACCCAAGAGGAGTTCATGATAATCCCCATTACCGTATGTCTGTTGCCATATCTATCTGTTAAAAGAACTTTGACAATAAGAGCTCAGATCATTTAGATTAGGATGTGATATATTCTTCAACGTACTACCATATAAACCATCTGGAGAAAGTATGAAAAGAACAACCTGCGCGATCCTTGTCCTTACTTTGCTTTTTATTATGGGAACATCCGCTATGGCTGAGGATATCAAACTGAAAGACACTATTCTTAAACTCGATTACAATCCAATAAAAATCAATCTTCCAGACTGTACAACCCAGATTGCTGTAGTAAAATTTACTGAATCTAGCCCAATCAATCAAATAGGTAAAAGTCAAATATTCAGATACCTACCATCCATTGATGTTGGCACATGGATTGGAAAGGCTGTATATAGCCAGCTCAAGTCTCAGGGGCTCAACGTAGAATATTATGAAACAATGGACGAAGCCGGAGATATGTTCATAATAACCGGAATTGCAAATAAGGTTTTTATTAACAGACCCGGACAACTTGAAATGGAATATAAAATCCAGTTCGACGGTATGGTCAGCAAAAATAATAAACTTCTTTTTGCACAGAACTACATTTCAAAACAGGAAAAAGATATGCTCAACACGGGAGACAATGCCGGAAAGCTTATGGCCGGACTACATGATACCTTCCCGATATTCCTACCTCAAGCTCTAAAAATAATTAATGAAAACTAATAGACTCTTCGTAAAGTATTACAATGTCCGAAGCGGAAACTCTGCTTCGGACATTTATTATACACAGAGGAAGGTATATTCTTTTACTTTTATAAGCTTGCATGGATGAGCAATTATGGCTATTAGGACCCGACCTAGCAATGCAAGGGGATAAATTCACTACTGAATGTAATTGCCTATTCCATTCCATTCAACTGCCCGCAACATACTCCCCATAAATTATATATACAAAGCAATGACAAACACAGTGATACATTTGTAAAAGCCATGACTAATTTTATACATAAAATTGAATATTATCTTCCAGAAAAAACTGTAGACTGCTTTGAACTGGACAAGTCAAAACCACATTGGCATGTACAAAACTCTTTGCCTAAAACAGGAATACGTTACCTTCACCGTGCAAGCAACGATGAAACGACCCTTCAAATCGCATATAAAGCAGCGTCAAAAGTTCTTGAAAATATTTCTGAAGATAGTCTACCTGACACGCTCATAGTCTGTACTCAGACACCTGATCAGCTCCTGCCACATGTTTCGGCCTGCCTACAGCATGAACTAGGACTTCCTGCCTCAACTAAATGTTTTGACATAAGTCTCGGCTGCAGCGGATACAGCTACGGACTTTCAATAGCTTACGGATATATGGCTGCAGGAATTGCGCAAAGAGTACTTTTTGTTACTGTCGATAACTATTCTAAAATTATCGCCCCTGACAATAAGGCCGCGTATATTATTTTTTCTGATGGCAGCGCAGCAACAATTTTGGATAAGCCTGCCCAGAATCCTATCTTTAAATTCGGTACAGATGGTAGTCGGTGTAAATCGATAATCTGTAACAACTCAGCTATCGGAGTAATGACTGGTAGAGACAGCGAAACATCAATTGCAGCTCCTGATTTTCAGATGGATGGATACAGCGTATTCCAATTTACTGTCAAAACTATTCCACAGCAAATCGCGCAGCTTGCAACTGATGCTGACGTTGATATGGCTGACATTGATTTATTCATATTTCACCAGGCAAGCCGCAAAGTTCTTGAAGCAATAGGCAAGAAGTTGAAAATCCCTGAGAATAAATTAATTATTGATTTATACGAGGTTGGGAACACCACTTCATCCTCTATCCCTATAGCTATAAAACGGGCAGAAGAAAGCGGAAAGTTAAAGCGTGGTGATAAAATAATGCTTTTCGGTTTTGGAATAGGCCTAAGCTGGTCTGGTTTAGTAATGAATTATTAAAAAACATATGTGTCTTAAAAGACTGCAAAAGCGGGCTTTTTTTGGATCACTTTCTCACCCTATTTTATTTATAAGCACATCTTGCATATTCTTCGTCACATGTTATTTTAAAGCAAAGATGGAGGTAGTAATGCTCAAAAGATTTGCTGTCTTAGTACTGTCGTTAAGCCTATTAATAGCATTAAGCTGTGGTAAAAGATCACCCTTTAGAGATAAAGGGTTCACCAGCTCGAAACAATCGGAGGTAGCCTCCGTGGATGCAAGCGTCATTTCGATTATTCCCTGGGATGAAATACAAGATGAGATGCAACCTTCCTTCCCTATGGATGCAGATAAAGCTTTACTTGAAGCCATACCTACAACGCTTAGTGAAGAACGCAAAATACTGAATTCGCTAAATGCATATCTTAAACTAGCTTTAACCCAAAAACTAACTTCTTTCGAAGAAACAACGACAAAAAAGACTGGTGAACAAGAAAATAAAAGTTCAACCAGAACTGAAACATTCGAACAGCCAGATTTGAATTCTTTATCAGTAAGCCAAAACCAACAAATCACAGACCAATCCAATTCACCGTTTATTGCAAATCCAAATCAAATCAATGCCCGCATGCGACACTCAGCAGCAACTGCACTTTACCAGGAAGTAAGGCTGTTAAATAAATATGTAAAATATGCCTCCAACCGTAAAGGCTACACTCCTTACCTTGTACGAATGCAAGTTTCATTGACACCTATGGCAGATGATGCACGCTATGATGCATATTCAACCATTTCCTTTTTTCCAGATAGATTCTCAGGAATAACAGAGAATACAATAAGTAGTCCTAAAAACTCTGACAAAACTCCATTTGTCGTTCCATTACTTGTTTCAGAAGATTTAGAAAAAGCTTCATTCAGCAGAAACAATAATGACATTTTGCAAATGGCAATGGCATTGCAAGCAACTTTCAACAGCGTCGGTGTTGAAACTGGATTTGATAAAACTCTGCAAGATATGCTTAAACTATCAGGAACTGATTACAACAGCCTGATGACAGTTGGTCGGATTTCAGATAATTCAATCAGAGTTCGTTTTGGTGCAATGCAAACAGCCTCAGAATATGGCGAAACAAAAGTACGGGTAATGGTCCCCAGAACGCATTATGTTAATCTGCTACTCATGGTACCAGGGACCCCGCCCGAAAATAACAATTTGGTAGCTGTAACGCGTACAACAGTGGTACACAACGAAACAGGTGTTCCACTTGAAGGTAAAGATCAAGCGGATATAGTTAAGGGAGCAAGAAAGACATTCAAAAAGTATGGGATAGAGTCACCCTACAGAATAAATAAACATCCTAACCTGGCAATTGATTTCGTAACCATGGCGATTGATGTTCAAACTAACCGTTGGTCAAAATTTAGCGATCATTTTAAAAAATTATGCGAATCACTTGATAACGCAACTGATAAAAAAAATCCTTTTTGCATTAAAACGTCTGAAGGGCTTAGAGAACAAATATGGGTAGATCTGGTAGATCTATGGGTTGGTGGTCAGTATTCTTATACTTTTTTCGAAGTACCGGAACCTCCACAAAAGCAAGACAAAGAGATGCGACTTCCTGAAGCAAACCTTGCTTTCTATGCTTTTGATGACAGGAGTAAAACAACAGTGCAAATCGCAGGAGCGCAAAATCTAAAAACAGCTGAATTAGATCCTGTTTTAAAAATAAGAATAAACTCTAACGAGTACAGCTTTCCAGCGTACGGTGTGAACGTCACAGGAAAAGGTAGCTGCGAAATTATTTTCCCATCATTTGCAAAAGACACCGGACTCCAAAGAAATAGCCTGAAACTAAAATTAAACAGTAAAGATCAGTTGCACAAAATCTTATACACAACCTCCCCGTTGCCACAACCGAAACAACCTTTGACAGCTGCTACGAGTATGCAAAATATTAGTATAACAAAAGGGGTCGGAATACTACAAGTCTCATTTACCGGAGTCGGAAAGAACAGTATTATGAGAATCCAGAATGCAGCCATAGATAGCAGTTATATGGTTAAAAATGGATTTTCGCCAATCACACAATTAAATGGTTGGCGCACTATACCGGGTAATGGTTTATATAATATTCCGCTTTCAAATATGGAACAGGGGTCACCGGTCATCCTCTCGGCAGGAACGAATAATAAAAATAAAATCCCGTCGCAGACATCAACAATAATCGTTGAACCACGGAATTTTACTATAAAGAAAAAATAAAAAAGTATCCCATCCTATAATTTATAGGATGGGATTATACCTTTAAAACTAAAACTTCACTTTCTCTAGAATAAATTCCATAACTTTCGCTACAGACTCTTCCAGGGTTTCAACGTCTGTATCGATACTTAAATCAGGATTTTCAGGAGCTTCATACGGCGCAGAAATCCCTGTATAATTTTTAATTTTACCTTCGCGTGCAAGCTTGTAATAGCCCTTAACATCCCTGTCCTCACATACCTCTAAAGGACAGGTTACAAAAATTTCATAGAAATCTTCATCTCCCACAATATCTCTTGCCATTTCACGATCAGTCAAAAGAGGAGATATAAATGCACACATACAAATAGTGCTGTTTTCAACAAAAAGCTTTGAAACTTCAGCTATCCGTCTGATATTTTCAGTACGCGCAGCATGAGAAAAACTTAAATCACTACATAGACCATGACGGACATTGTCCCCATCAAAAACATATGCCCTTAGACCTAAATCAAAAAGATTCTTCTCTACTCCATGAGCAATTGTTGATTTCCCAGACCCAGACAGCCCTGTGAACCAAAATACAGCCGATCTGTGTTTGCAGAAATTTTCTCTATCCCGACGTGAAACTTCCCCTCGAAATTTCTTTATATTCCGTTCCATAGTGCTCACGCTCTCTAATCTTCTGTCTTATGAATATGTATTTCACGTTGTGGAAAAGGTATACTAATCCCTTCTACATTCAATCTGCTATAAATTGCTTTGTTAAGCTCATGAATTAATTTCCCCCGATCATGAGGTCGTGAAGCCCAGCAGAGTAATTCAAACTCGAGAGCTGAATCACCAAAATTTCTAAACCTCACTCTTGGTTCAGGATTGGAGATAACAAGTGAGTTTTCATTTGCCAGTTCCAGCAAAATAGATTCCAGCTGATCAAGATCGGTACCATATGCAACGCCTAATTTGATCCTTATTCTAAATGATGGGAGCGGCATGCTCTGGTTCACAATTTTTGAATTGGTAATTACTGAGTTGGGAATAGTTATCATGATATCATCACGAGTGAGAAGACGTGTACTGCGCATCCCCACAGCTTTGACTTCCCCTCTTTCCCCACTGTCCAAAACAATATAATCACCTGCTCTGAAAGGACGATCCATAAAAATAGATACCCCTCCAAAAAAATTAGCCAGTGTTTCCCGGGCTGCCAGTGCAACAGCAACACCAGCAATACCTGCAGATGCAAATATCGCTGTAACCGGAATTCCGAAATATCCGCCAACCTTATAAAAAAGAACAAAGACCAGGCCGAAACTTCCCAAACGGCATAGAAGTTTAATTACATCTGCATCAAGGGCCTCTTCGTTAATTTTAGTTGAAGAAATAATGCCATGCATGACAACATTTCCGGCAATAATAATCAGCACTCCGGCAGATACTGAGAACCAAAAACCAAGAAAAATAGTCAGATAGGCAAGAATATCCCCTGTGATCATTATCTGGCCAACTGCAAAATACTTAATTACAACGCAAAGGAGCATTCCATAGAAAGGAAATATAAGCCTGTCCAACTGCCACTTAGCCTTTCTACTTCTGGAGCTACGAGTCCTGTGCCAGAGCCAGACAAGCCAGAGACTAAACGCACAGACAAGAATAATCAGATCCAATCCAATCCATTGCCATACAGCCTGCCCGTAATATGCTTTACGCATCCACTCAGGAAGACTCTTCAAGAAGCCATCTGGAATCATCCAACCGGATGAATAGATGTATTGCTCATAAAATCCTCTATACCCCTCACTCTTGTCACTGCGATAGGGCAAGTCTTTGACTTCATAATAAAAGCCTTCCAACCTCTCTACAGTCTCAGGGGTGAATAAAAAAGAGCCTATTCTTGGCCCGTCTACAACCTTGCCTATTTTAATCTCAGTATGTGGAATACGCCAGAGCAGCACGCCCTGTTTCTTTACATCATGTTTATCAGGAACATCGTTCATATCCGGCAGCTCAATGCGATCCAGGATTTCCCGCAGGCGCAAGACAGATTCAATACTGACACTGTCCCGTAAAGTCGGCGGGACCAGACTAAGATTGAAACAGCGCTCAGCCCTTTGCAAATATTCTTTTAAAAGAACTATATTGTCTTTCGCATTATCAGCAGTTGCCTCTGCGTAAAGCTCATCTGTATAATGAATGAAACTTCTAAGAGTTGCTTTAGGGCTGGAAGTATCTGGCGGCTCAAGAGGAAAGATATTTGACCCATATGCCGGCAAGGCAGATAGAAAAATCAAAAGGATAGAAAAAAAATACTTTCCAGTACCGCCAAACATAAAACATCCCCTTATTCAAATCAGAAAAAACATAAGCTAATTAATATAGCTAAAGAACATTAATATGAAAATACTTCTTATATTAATTACAACTTAAATATTCAATTAGCACTTGCCAGATGCGTTCTGAAGCATGACCATCCCATCCTTCAATTTCAGGAGCAGGATTCCCGGTCTTTTTCAATGCAACTGCAACTTCCCGTAATATATTTTCACCGGATATCCCTGCAAGAGCATTAGTTCCCTGCTCAATAGTTACTGGCCGCTCTGTATTCTCTCTAACAGTAACGCAAGGTACTCCAAGCGCAGTAGTCTCTTCCTGTAATCCGCCGCTATCAGTGATAACAACCTGTGCGTCTTTCCATAAGTATAAGGATTCTCTAAAAGAAAGAGGTGGAAAGGTATGCACATTCTCTAAAAATGAAATCCCGAACTGCTGCATCATTTTTTCAGTACGCGGATGTATTGGAAATAAAAGCGGTAAATCTTCAGAAATTTTATTGAGCGCAGCAACAATTCCTTCAAGCACTTCTTTACAGTCCACATTGGAAGGCCGGTGCAATGTCATGAATCCATACCTGCCGATTTTTTCTTTCAATTCACGGCATTCATAATTCTCAATAACTTCAGGTCCAAGGCGATCGACGTTATGGAAAAGATTATCGATCATCACGTTACCTACATGAAAAATACTGTCCGCACTTTTGCCCTCGCGGAGCAAATTTTCGTGCCCGTGATTTTCAGTAGTAAAAAATAAATTGCTAACAGAATCCGTAACCATACGGTTAATCTCTTCCGGCATATCCATATCACCGCTGCGAAGGCCAGCTTCAACATGGGCAACAGGAATATGCAGTTTGCGGGCTGTAATCGAGCAGGCCAGCGTAGAGTTAACATCACCAACGACAACCACAAGATCAGGTTTTTCTTCCATACACATTCTTTCAAATGCGATCATAATCGCACCTGTCTGCTCAGCATGTGTTCCAGTAGACTTGCCCATATTAAATTTAGGCTTGGCAATATCAAGATCTTCAAAAAAGACCTGTGACATCTGACGGTCGTAATGCTGACCAGTGTAGACCATTTCACACTCAATTGATTCAAGAGTTCTGGCGGCGCGAAAAATAGGAGCCACTTTCATTAAATTAGGACGAGCTCCGGCGACTAAAAAGACTTTTTTCATATATATTACCTAAAATTTATTCATTAGGGCCAAACAATTTGGATTGTAGTTCATCCAAAGTACGGCAACTTTCAGAGTGAAAAATCGGCCCATATCCTAAACGTTGCGCTTGTTTCATACGGGTTTCCCCACCAGATGCAGGTCTGATACGTCCGTTAAGATCAACTTCACCCCAGAAAACTGATCCTGCCTGCAATGGAAGATCATAAAAAGATGACAACACTGATGCCACGACTCCAAGATCAAGTCCCGGGTCACGCATTGCTAGTCCACCGCCGATCTTTGCATAAATATCAAGCTGACCCAAGTTTAAATTGAGCCGTTTTTCCAACACAGCTAGAATAAGGTTCAACCGATTGGTATCAAAACCCAAAGCAGTGCGACGCGGAATCGAAAGAACCGTACGGCTGGCTAAAGCCTGAACTTCAACAGCAAAAGGTTTGTGCCCATCCATAGCCATTACAACAGCAGCCCCGGAACAGGAATCATCACGATCACCAAGAAAAAGAGTAGATGGATCTTCAACAATCTCCATACCGGACTCACGCATGGAAAAAACTACCAGCTCATCACTTGGGCCAAATCTGTTTTTAAGAACCCGCATAATACGCATCATGTGCTTGCGGTCACCTTCAAGATACAAAACAGTATCAACCATATGTTCTAAAAGCTTCGGCCCGGCAATCTGTCCGTCTTTGGTCACATGTCCCACAATCACCAAAGTGGTGCTGGTCTTTTTCGCTGCCTCAACTAATTCTGAGGAAACAGCTCGTACCTGACTTACGCTGCCGGGTATACCGTCAGCTCTGGGAGAGGTTAGTGTCTGAACGGAGTCAATAATCATCAGATCAGGTTTTTCAGGGCCCTCCAACAGTGACAAGACCTCTTCAGCATTGGTCGATGCTACAGCGAGCAGTCCTGATTCAAGCAATCCCAACCTCTCGGCACGTCCTCTGATCTGAGCCAAAGATTCCTCACCTGAGAAGTATACAGATTTATTACCCATCTGCGCCTGCGCCGCAGCAAGCTGTAGTAATAATGTGGATTTGCCTATACCAGGTTCGCCACCAAGCAGCACTGCTCCGCCTGGAACAAAACCTTTGCCCAAAACGGTATCAAGAGGTTTAAACCCAGTTGAACGAGCCTCGGTATGCTCTACTGAAATATCCGCCAGCGAAACAGCCAGATTAGCTGTTAAGGCATGACTCACACCTCCTTTACGACGGACAACCACCTTCTCCTGAAGAGTGTTCCACTCACTGCATCGTGGACACTGTCCCTGCCACTTAATCGTCTGGGCACCGCAATTAGAGCAAATATATACATCTTTCGTTTTCATCTTGTTTGCCTCCGGCAACCATTCAGGACCCAAAACAGCGGGGAAGCTCTTACTCCCCCCAATTTTATTACACGGCATTAAATATAAAACAGGGAGACACTGACACAGATAGTCAGGTCTCCCGTAATTAATTTTTATAAAACAAATTGTAATAATTATGCAACAAACTCAACTTCTTAAATTCTTTATGGAGAGAGTCATGAGAATACTTATTACAAATGGTTATTTCTTAGGTGGCTCTTTCGCGTCAACAACGTTGATTACATACTCTTTAACTGCTGGCGAAGGCTTAAAAAATACAACCATAAACGGTGTATCCATGCCGGGCTTAAGCAATGTGTTATTTGAAAGAACTCCTACTTTTGAAGCAAGTCCTGCCTCAATTTCTTCTTTGGACTGCACCTCAAGCTGAAACAAAGAAAGAGTGTTCCCGCAAAGCAGTCGTCGAGAATCCAGAACTGTACCTTTGTCATCAAAAAGCTGAGCTTCAACTTCTATAAGTTCTTTAGGCTTAGCAAAGTTATTAACCACTTTACCTTCAATAATAAAGAGCTGACCGGCTTTATCATTATTTACGTAAAACTGACGCAAATCCTTAAAAGAAAACTTACTGAAACGCTTAGATGGAGGTTCATTTTGATCACTGTTCCCAGCATCATCAGAAGTCACAAACGGAACACTGAAAGGAAGTTTTTCCCATATTTTGAGATACCATGCAGCTCCTGCACCACTGGCAAAAAGTAACAGGATGATCAAAATGATGATCATTCCCTTTCCTTTTTTCTTACCCTTCTTTTTACCAGGCAAGGCATCGAGATCATCATCAAGATCAAAGCCGACAATCTCGCCATCATCTAGTGACAGTCCGTCATCTTCTTGAAAATCTTCATCTTCAAAGTCTTCGTCATCGCCGAAATCATCATCCTCAGCATCTACATCATCTTCTTCAATCTCTGCATCATCACCAAAAAGTTCATCTTCCGAAAAGTCTTCACTATCTTCATCGTCTTCACCAAACAAGGCGTCGTCGTCAAAGGGATCTTCTTCCTCAACATCAGGAACTTCAGACTCTTCGTCATCTCCGAACAATTCATCGTCTATATCGAAATCATCTTCTCCGGCAGCCTCACCTACGGTTGAATCTCCCATAGAATCATCATCGTCAAACAGGTCTGCACCAATCTCAGCATCATCTGAATTATCGGCTGAACCGAATAAATCATCTTCTAAGTCATCAGATTCACCACCGCCGACAGAGTCACTGTCTGCATCCATCTCACCGAAAAGATCATCATCAAGATCATCACCAAGTTCACTTTCAGCTTCACTGAAAAGATCATCGTCAAATGACAAATCTTCTTCTACTGGAGCTTCAGGTTCCGGTTCTGGTTCTGGCTCTGGCTCTGGTTTTGGTGCAGGTTTTGGTGCCGGCTTTGGTTTAGGTTTAGGCTGCGGCTTAGGCGCAGGTGGAGCCTGTTCCTCCTGAACCTGCTCTTCAAGCAAAGACGCAACTTCGTCTTCGGGCTCTTGAGCCGGAGGAGTTACCTTAAAAATATTTCCGCATTTGGAACATTTAACCTTTGCTCCGCCAGCCGGAATTTTACTTTCCGGTAAATTGAACTTGGTCTCACAGTTGGAACACGTAATAATCATGGACCGCTCTACCTGCTATTCAATAGGTTTAAACAAATGTAATATTTGAAATAATTTCCATAAAAGCAACAAGACTAGACATTTTCAAGGTCATATACTGCACTTAAATACCTGTATTTCTCAGCATAGTCCATTCCGTATCCTACAAGAAAGCCACTCTCAACCACAAAACCTGGAAATTCGACTTCCAGATCAATCTCCCGACGTTCTCTTTTATCAATAAGAGCACAGGTTTTTACACTCAGAGGATTACGCTTTTCAAATACATGCTTGAGAAATTCAACAGAATGTCCTGTATCAACAATATCTTCTATAATCAGCACGTGCTTATCAGCAATGGAAACTTCAAGATCTTTAGAGAAGTTCATATTTCCAGTTCTGCTGGTACCATTTCCATAACTGGAAAGACGCACAAAATCTATCTCAGGGTCAGAGCTCAATGCACGAGTGATATCTGCAAAAAACAAATAGGCTCCTTTTAGAACACAAACACAGATCAACGGCTCCTGACCATATGTTTCTGAAATCTGCTTACCAAGTTCTTTAATTCTTTCCGCAATTATTTCTTTAGAAAAAACTTCTTTGAGGCTATGGCCCATTTTAGTTTTCCTTATTGAATTTTAAAGTTTAATAACCATTGGAATTTCATCACAGTCTGGGAACATAGGGCAATTGATGCAATCGGCCCATATTTTTTGAGGCAAAATATTCTTATCTGTCTCAGTAAAACCCAGCTTTGCAAAAAACTTCTCAATATTTGTAAGTACAAATACATCTTTAACACCAAGGTCTCGTGCTTCCTGAATACAGGCATGAACCATTGCAGCTCCAATATTGGAACCACGCGCTTCCGGCACAACGACCAAAGAACGAACTTCTGCCAGAAAATCCCAACTGATGGCAAGTGCACAGCAACCTATAATTTGGCCAGAATCATCTTCAGCAACAAAAAAATCGCGTAAATGGCTGTATATTGAATTTAAAGGACGCGGCAAAACCATTGCATCCTTAGTCCTGTCTTTTATGATGAGATGAATATCTTTAGCATCTCTCATCATCGCTTTTCTAATCTGAACCATTTACTTTTACCGGTCCTTCAACAATTTTCTAGTATAATTTTCAAACATGGCTCCCGGATAACTGCCTTCTTTATCAAAAACACGTTTTCCTTTGGGATCATACATAATGGTGCGGGGAATACTCTGAATTCTGAAATAATTCCCCACATCATCATCTGCAAAATAAATAGGATAATTAAACTTAGCACCCTTGCCCATGAAGTTATCGACAGCAGTCCGGTCAGCGTCAACAGAAACACCGATCATCACCAACTCATCATCAGAGAATTTTTTACGTAATTCGATAAGATCAGGAATCTCGGCACGACAGGGAGGACACCATGTTGCCCAGAAATTAACTAATACGACTTTACCTTTATTCTTATTGATCAAGTCCTGAACACCCTGAGCATTAATACCTTCAACTCCCTGCGCTGTTTCAACCTGATTACAGCCAACAGAAAGAACAATCATTACAAATATTATTAGACTTATTTTATTGAGAAATTTCATTTCAACCCCAATATAATTATTTAATCTGAATTATTTAACCATTGCACTAGCAGATTCCTTGAAAGAATTCAAAATCATATAACAGGCTATGTCTGTCCAATAAGAACTCTTAACCGACTTGGAACATAAAAAACAGAACCGCCACAAAGATAATCTTTGCAGCGGTACTTAATTTATTTAATTTCAAACTACTGCAATAATTGTTTTGCAACCTTTACAGCTGCGACAGCATCAGTTGACCAGCCATCAGCCCCGATGGAATCGCAAAACCCGCCGGTAATAACTGCTCCGCCAATCATCACTTTGGTATTTAATCCACGTTCTTTAAGAAGATTGATTGTATCCTCCATTCGGACCATTGTAGTAGTCATAAGAGCGGAAAGACCGACAATTTTAGCCTGATGTTCCTGTACAGCCTTAACAATATTTTCAGCAGGTACGTCTTTACCAAGATCAATTACATTAAAACCATGATTGCGCAGCATGAGACAGACTATATTTTTACCGATATCATGAATATCACCTTCAACGGTTGCCATAATAATCGTATCTTTCTCCTGATCTCCGCCCTCTTCTTCGAGTAATGGCTTCAGCTTTTCAAAAGCCTTCTGCAATGTCTCAGCCGATTGTAATAGCTGCGGCAGAAAATATTCTTTGCTCTCGTATTTCTCTCCCACTTCCATAATAGCAGGAATAAGATCTCCGTTAACCAGTTCAAAAGGCTTGCGACCGGCCTCAAGGTCTCGTTCAACAAGAGCTACGATATTACCACGGTCACCCTTGACAACAGCATCAAAAAGATTGTCCGCGCCGGACTTATCCGGAGCCTTGCTTCCCCCTACGCCTGAACCTCCACTATTATCACCGGAAGGAGTCCAGTCAGAAAATTTCTCAATGAACTGCTCAGCCTGTGGGTCACGAGCCAAAAGTACTTCCGCAGAATAAAGAGCTTCACGCAATCTAGAAGAATTCGGATTAGCGATAAATGCACACATCCCCTGCCCCTGACAGAGAGTCAGGAAACTGGAATTAAGCAGCTCACGGGCAGGAAGCCCGAAAGAAACATTGGAAAGTCCCAAAACAGTAGGAAGATTCCATTCCTCCTTGCAATGACGGATAAAATCAAGGCAATGACGGGCGGCAGTAGGTTTTGATGAAACGGTCAGAGCCAGAGCATCGACCATGATCAGTCGGCGTGGAATTCCTATTTCATCAGCCTGTTTAAGAAGGTTGGATACAACTTCAATTCTCTCTTCACAGGTAAAAGGAAGCTTGCTCCCGATAATAGGCAGTAAAATAAAAGGGGCCCCGAACTTTTTACACAAAGGACCAAGACGCTCCATACGTCCTGGTTCACCGCTGATGGAATTTACCAGAGGAGTACCTGGATATTCCCATAAAGCCGCTTCCACAGCATCCGGGTTGGTTGAATCTATACTCAGCGGGGCAGAATACTGCGCAAAAATTTCTTTAGTTAGAGCAGGAAGTGTCTGAACCTCATCCACCATCGGAGCACCGACATTCACATCCAGAACTGGTGCACCGGCCGTAACCTGCTCTTCAGCAAACTTCATAGCCTCGGTAAACTGTCCCTTCTGCAACTCCGCAATAAGAACTTTTTTACCAGTAGGGTTGATGCGTTCACCGATTATTACCCCACGCTGTTCAAATCCGATTGCAACGGACTCTCCACGGGAAGTAAGTACCATTTGGCAATCATCCTGAGGGACAGGACGTTTCCATCTGGCATCGCCTACAGCGGCTCTGAGGGCTCGAATGTGGTCCGGTCCCGTTCCGCAGCAACCACCGATAAACTTAGCACCAACTTCGAGAAAACGTACGGACTGTTCAGCGAAAGGCTCCGGCTTAAGACGAAAAACAGTGTTACGGTTCTCATCAAGTTCCGGCAATCCCGCGTTTGCTTCAACCAGCAGTGGAGAAGATAGACGAGGTTGCATATTTTTAAGGACTTCAAAAATCTGCTCCGGTCCGGCACTGCAGTTAGTCCCCATAAGCTCAACACCCATATTCTGCATGGCATCGACAAAAGTAAGTGGAGAAGTACCGGTCAGACATGCCGACGGAGATTCAAAAGTCATTGAGATCGCCACGGGTAGATCGCATACTTCTCTAGCTGCAATAACAACTGCCCGGGCTTCAGCAAGGTCAAAGTGAGTTTCGCCAAGGATGAGATCAACTCCACCTTCAACCAATCCCTGAATCTGCTCTTTATAAATTTCAACCATCTCTTTGAAAGTCATTTCGCCAAGAGGCTGCACAAAATGTCCAGTAGGACCAACGCTCCCGCCGACAAAAACAGTGTCTCCGGCTATAGATCTTGCAAGCAACGCCATTTCACGGTTCAAAGCGATGACATCAACATCAGCGCCAAGCTTTGGCCGACTTCCGCCAAAAGTATTCGTAGTCAGAACATTTGCCCCGGCATCCACGTAATCCTGATGCACAGACTTTATTACATCAGGTCTTTCCAGTCCGAAAACTTCAGGAGACATACCCGCAGGCAACCCTCTGCTTTGCAAAAAAGTTCCGTATCCGCCGTCGAAAAAGTATACTCGTCCATCGCCGAGGGCTTTGCGAAAATCAGGCATGACTGCTACTCCCAAATAGTTGTGATTAATTTAAGCCAAAAAGATGATTGTTTTTTAATAAATATTTCCCAACCCCATTAAGCAAAAAAATATTATTTTATTATATTTATTGCCTAAAAATATCTCAGCCCTGTTCGGTCATGATATATTATTTTGAAAAATGATACAAAGCCGAGCTTGAAAAGTTTGAAAGAGAAGGGATAATGCGTTAAAAACGCTTCTACTTAAAAACATTGAAAAGGACAAATAAAAACTATATCCTTATACGTTACTAATATGCTCTCAATGTTTTTAAAAAATATTCAATAAATTTAAGGCGAACAGGAAAACCACCCAGGCAATGACATTAAATGAAGACCCAGTAGAATTGGAACTCGTTGAAAACGAAGAAATAAAGGTAACTCCAAAACCGGACTTTCTCCCCACGCCCAGAGCAAAAGGAGAAATTGCTACTAAAGATCCTTTACACCTTTATCTACAAGAAATAAGCCGTTTCCCGCTACTTGAGCCTGACGAAGAGTTTCAACTGGCGAAACGAGTGCAGGAAAATGGGGATCAGGAAGCTGCATTCCGTCTTGTTTCTTCACACCTGCGTCTGGTTGTTAAAATTGCTATGGATTTTCAGCGCCGCTGGATGCAGAATGTTTTGGACCTTATTCAGGAAGGAAACGTAGGTCTTATGAAGGCCGTGAACAAGTTTGATCCTGATAAAGGCATAAAATTTTCATACTATGCTGCATTCTGGATAAAAGCCTATATCCTCAAATATATTATGGATAACTGGCGTATGGTCAAAATTGGAACGACCCAGACACAGCGTAAGCTTTTTTATAACTTAAACAAAGAACGTCAAAGATTACAACTTCTTGGGTTTGACCCAACTACCTCTGTCCTTTCAGAAAACTTAAATGTAAGTGAAGAAGAAATCACGGAGATGGACCAGCGTCTGGCTAAGAATGATCTCTCTTTAAACCTCAAATTCGGCGAAGATTCAGAAGCCACCCGCATGGATTTTCTGCCTGACCTTGGTCCGGGTGTTGAAGAAACTCTTGCCAACAAAGAGATTTCCACATTACTGCTTAAACAGTTAAAAACAATTGTTCCTGATCTTAATGAAAAGGAACAGGTAATTTTAAATGACCGTCTTCTCTCAGATTCCCCGAGAACACTCCGGGATATAGGTGAGGAGTTCGGTGTCACCAGAGAAAGAGTCCGCCAGATTGAAGCAAGACTTTTAAGTAAGTTAAAAGAGCATCTGGCTGAAACAGTAAAAGATTTTTCTCCAGACTGGATATTTGACAATGAATAAACTGCTTATTGAATTAAAAAAAGAAGCTAAGGCTATGGCCTCTGCACAACCAGTTCCTGTTTTTTATCGCGACCTTGAAACTCAGCTTGAATTTGCTAGAGATATGTTTTTTGACCACCCGCTGGTCATCAGGTTGCAAGAAGACGTTCTGCCTTTTCTTTATGATGAATATGCCCACGGAATATATCATTCCAAAAAAGTTGCGATTGAAGCCGGGGCCATCATTTTAAAAGAAGGCGAAGATATGGATCAGGACAGGGTGCGCGAGCTTGTTCTTCTGGCCCAATTCTGCGGCCTGCTGCATGACAGTTGCAGACTGGATGAGGATCACGCAAAAAGAGGAGCAGAAACCTCAAAGGTAATCCTTAATAATTACCCTCTCTCAGAACGCAGCAAGGAACTCATTGCTGAGGCAATTGCCCGCCACGAGGCGTTCAAGACTGAACAACCGATCGAAAATGACCCAGAACTGGAGCTTTTAAGCAGTGCTCTATACGATGCTGACAAATTCCGCTGGGGACCTGATAACTTCTCGACCACTTTGTGGGAGATTTGCGATTACGAAGATTGGACTATCAAAGAAATTATTGAGAAATTCCCCAAAGGTTTAGAAATCATCAAGTCAATAGACTCAACCTTCAGGACCGAAACAGGCCGGAAATACGGACCGGAAATGATTGCTCAAGGCATAAATATAGGTTCCGCAATTTACGAAAAACTAATTGAACTATCAGAAGACCCTAAATACAGACCTGACGATCAACCTGAAAGGATCATATGACCTATCTGTCCGGCAATTCAAAATATACTACCAAATCTGTTGTAATATTTGCCCTGCTGGCCATTTTAATGATGCAGGGCTGTGCACAGAAGACAATGCAGACAGCTGCGCTTCAGCTTAACCCTGAAGCACAGTTGACATACGACTATCTCGTTTACATGGACTACCGTTCCAGGTTGGGCCAGATAATGAGCCAAGGCTTGCGTACGCCGATAGCCATAAATGAAGCTGCCAAAATACAGAAAGAAGCTTTGGTGGTGCTGGATAGAATCATTGCTGTAGAGCCTACTGTGCAGCTTTATCTCGATAAATTTGCCCTGTACTGGACTTCACAACAGATTGATGAAGCAAGAGCGGCTCTCAAAGAAGCTCTAGAAAAATACCCTTTTAACAGGGACCTGACTATAAATCTTGCCAACACATACCTCGTGGACAACCGTAGCAAAGATGCAGAAGCGGTTCTCAAAGAATATCTGCATAAAAAACCTGATGACCTTCTTGTTACTACACATCTTGCACGTATCTACCTGGAACAAAAGAAATTTGCTCAGGCACTTGATATTCTTAAAGTCATTCCGCAAAACAAACGAACTCAGCAGATTCATTACTTACACGGCAAATCAAGTGCAGCTTTGGGGCTAACTAAGCAAGCAATCAAGAGTCTTCGCAAAGCTGTAAAGGCTGATCCTAATTTTATTGAAGCATGGGGGGAGCTTGCCTACCTTTATGAGATTGAAAAGGATTACTCTGAAGCTGAGAAAATTTATAGCAAAATGCTGGAATTTCCAGATGTGTCAAACCACATCAGGATCAGACTGATTGAGCTTTCTCTTAAACTGAATAACCCGGAACAAGCCTTAAAGCTGGTTCTGGAAGGACCGCGTAACAATGCTTTTCTTCTGGAAGCTGCGCAAGTTTTTCTTAACGGAAAATTTTTTGGTCAGGCTTCAACCATCCTTGATATTTTTACCCAGCAAAAGCCTATTCCTGATGCCTACTATTTCTTCAAAGCATCCATAGCATACGAAGGGGAGAGTAACCCGAAAAAAGCTTTGGATTTTTTGAATAAAATAACTTCTAAAAGTGATCATTATGACCGATGCCTACAATTTAAGTCCCATCTGCTCATGGACATGAAGCGCAATGATGAGGCTCTTAAAATCATTAGTGAAGGTCAGAAAAGATTCCCGGAAGATGCTGATTTCTATCTTTTAGAAGCAGCTCTGTATTCCGAAACAGGTCAAAATGATTTAGCGGAAAAAGCCCTTTTGCGCGGCAACACAAACTCTCCCGATAATCCAAAAATTCTTTTCCAGCTTGGATTAACCGAAGAGAAAAGAGGAAATCTGGATAAAACTATTAAGTATATGGAACAAATCATTTCAAAACATCCTGATCACTCCGATGCTTTAAACTTTGTGGGCTACCTGCTTGCCGAAAAAAATGAACAACTAGATCGAGCCCTTGTGCTTGTATCAAGAGCCAATCGCCTTGAGCCGGACAACGGATACATAATAGATTCTTTAGCATGGGTGAATTATCGCATGGGAAACTATGATGACGCATGGGAACTTATTAATAAGGCAATATCATTAAGACCCAAGCAACCAGAATTATGGGAACATTACGGTGATATTGCGCTGGCACTGGGTAACAAAAAAGAAGCAGAGAAAGGTTACAAAAAAGCATTAAGTTTTAAACCTTCAAATAAAAAAGATATTCTCAAAAAGCTGGAAAATTTATGATTTCCCGTTTTGCTTTAATGATTGTAGTGGCATTCATGTTAGCAGTCAGCGGCTGTGCAACACACACAGTCAAGCTGAATAAACCTGAAAGCCAATATGCACAGTTTAAAAAAACATACAGCAGTTGCAACTCAACCGGCATAAAAGCTACAGCCAGTCTTTATTATTCATCAGAAGGTAAAGGACATCGAACGACAATAACTTTATGGGGAGACTATGAGTTGCCATTACGCCTAGATGTGCGTGCTGGAATCGGTGCATATGTGGCTCACATCCGCGAAGAGAATGCAGGGCTTACTGCCTTCTATCCGGATGAACGGACGTCTTATTCACACTCTTCTCCACTTAGAGCTGTACAACTTCTTGGATTGCCATTCCCCTTTTCCCTTAAAGACCTTGCGGGACTCGTTAGCGGTTGCTATCAATCCCTGATTCCAAACGTGTACAATACAGTAACACCTGTTGCTGAAACAAAATTCAGATACTCATTCGACAACAGCCAGATAAGCTCCATAATTCTTAATGAGCAGGGAGTAGCAACGGAAATCACCGGGCCCAATGAGAATCCCTGGAAAATGGAACTTTCCGCTTATGAACTCAATGATTCCGGTAAAATGTTACCGGACAAAATCATTGTATATACCGGAACTGGTGAAAAAGCTGTGTTACGTATCAAGTCCAGAACCTTCTTTGCTGAAAAATGGCCGGATGAAGCCCTTAAAATGGAACTTCCTGATGGCACAGAGAAGATTAAACTAGATAAAAACAACTATTCTAAAATTAATTTAAAATAATAACTGGCACCTGTTTGGAGGTTATAAATGAGCGAACAAGGCATGACTCAACCAAAAGAAGACAAGGGAATTGTTGATATTTTTAAAATAGGTCTTGACGTATGGCTACAAGAGATGAGAGGAGTCTTCAGTCGTTTGTTGGGAAACTTTGAGATTTGTCAGCTTGATAAACGTCTCGAAAGAGAATACGCACTTCTCGGAAAGCTCAGTTGCGGTGACGCAAAGGGTGATATTGAGTTATGCAAAAAGCAGATCGATTTTTTTAAAGATGAGATCAGCAAGCTTAAAAAAGAGCAAGCGGCAAAGCGTGATGTAAAACATCGCGACAATGAACGTAAAATGGATCTCTAATCTGAGTATTTAAATATAGTGGTGGGGTTCCCGAGTGGCCAAAGGGAACAGACTGTAAATCTGTCGGCAACGCCTTCGGAGGTTCGAATCCTCCCCCCACCACCACTTAATTCAGGTTAGACCATTAACAAAACCTAAAAGTACAGGGTGTTTAACAGACACTCGGAGCACAGCTTTAGAACAAAGGCTCAATGGAAAGAATTTCCAAAGAGCAGGTTTATTGCTGTGCCTGTTCACGTTTGGGCATCCTGCGCAGGAGACTAGGAGATGGCCGGTAAAGTCATAATCGGTTCGGACCACGGGGGTTTTGCCCTCAAGGAATTCGCCATTAAACTGCTCAAAGACATGGGCTACGAAGTTGAAGACGCTGGTCCTGAAGCCGCTGTAAGCTGCGACTATCCCGTTTATGCCGCAAAGGTGGCGGAACAGGTTTCTGATGAAAAACTCGGAATCCTAATCTGCGGAACCGGACTAGGCATGTCCATGGCCGCCAACAAGCATAAAGGTGTACGTGCTGCAATGTGTACTAATGAGTACATGGCTAAAATGGCCCGTGCGCACAATAATGCAAACATTCTATGTTTAGGTGAAAGGGTTATAGGCCAAGGTCTGGCAGAAGAAATTATCCGTGCATTCATGACTTCAGAGTTTGAAGGTGATCGCCACCTGCGCAGAATAAATCTATTTGATCAGTTGTAGTACATAATCCCGTCGGCAGAAGTGCAGGCGGGATTTTTTTATATAAACATAAGACAGCATTTACCAGGAAGCCTGTGGGATTTACCCGCAAGTTTAAATGCTGCACATAATATCTTTTTTTAAGGGGAACTCAAAATGAGTAACAACCAGTTGGACCAGAAAGCTGTCAACGTTGTCAAAGGGTTAATAATGGATTCCATCCGCAAGGCAAACTCCGGACATCCCGGTGGGTCTATGTCTTCAGCGGATTTCGCATATGTTCTTTATAAAGATTTTTTGAAATTTGATCCCAGCAATCCAGAGTGGTCTGACCGGGACCGTTTCGTAATGGCTGCAGGCCACGAATCTCCATTGCTCTACTCCATCCTGCATCTTTGCGGATTTCTTTCCATTGAAGACCTCAAGCAGTTCCGTCAGCTTGATTCCATCACTCCAGGCCACCCTGAACATGATATGACTCCCGGTGTCGAAGCAACCAGCGGTCCTCTTGGACAGGGTTTCTGCGTAGGTGTTGGTATGGCAACAGCTGAGGCGTTCCTCAATGCCAATACCAATAATGATGTTGTCGACCACTACACCTATGTTCTTTCCTCTGACGGTGATTTTCAGGAACCAGTCTCCCTCGGCGCAGCTTCTCTCGCCGGACTCTGGGGCCTTGGAAAACTCGTTGTATTCTATGACAGTAATGACATCCAGCTCGCTGGACCTACAAGCAAATGTGACTGCACTGACTTCAAAAAAGTTTTTGAAGGTATGTGCTGGCATGTACTGGAAATTGACGGTCATGATCATGATGCGATTCGCGAAGCAATTAAAGCAGGTCAGGCTGAAACAAAACGCCCGACTATAATCATAGGTAAAACTGTGATGGCTAAAGGTGCAGCAACCTGCGAAGGAAGCCATTCTACACACGGTTCGCCTCTTTCCGTTGAAGAAATAGAAGCTACCAAAAAAGGTTTCGGTCTTCCTGAAAAAGAAACTTTCTACGTTCCCGAAGACGTTGTTGAACATTTTCAGTCCAGATTCCCAGACCTTAAAGCTCTTGCTGCAAAATGGCAGGAAAAAAGTGATGCAGTTCTCGCAGCTGATAAAGAAATTGCAGCCTTCTGGGCACAGTCCAATACTCCGCGCAGCGAAATTAAACTGTCTCTGCCAGAATTTGAAGCTGGTCAGTCCATAGCAACCAGAAAAGCATGGGGAGCATGTCTTGATGCAATCACAGACTCCCTGCCGACCCTAGTTGGAGGCTCTGCGGACCTCGATCCATCTAACCAGACTGCGAACTTCCGTAAAAAGGTTGGTGACTTTGCAACTGATGGATACACCGCACGTAACCTTGCTTTTGGAGTTCGTGAATTTCCAATGTCCGTTATCCTTAACGGCATGGCCCTGCACGGCGGCGTTATCCCATTCG
>NZ_AUDC01000005.1 GCF_000425265.1 Maridesulfovibrio zosterae DSM 11974 | reverse complement strand
AAAGCAGCACTAGTGGCACCTGAGTACCACGAGACACGTGAAACCTCGTGGGAATCTGGGAGGACCATCTTCCAAGGCTAAATACTACTTAGAGACCGATAGCGAACCAGTACCGTGAGGGAAAGGTGAAAAGAACCCCTGTTAGGGGAGTGAAATAGAACCTGAAACCAGTTGCCTACAAGCTGTGGGAGCGGATTTATTCCGTGACCATTTGCCTTTTGCATAATGGGCCAGTGAGTTAATCTGTAATGCAAGGTTAAGCAGTGATGTGTAGCCGTAGCGAAAGCGAGTCTGAATAGGGCGACAAGTATTGCGGATTAGACCCGAAACCGGGTGATCTATCCATGGGCAGGCTGAAGCTTGAGTAAAATCAAGTGGAGGGCCGAACCGTTGTAAGTTGAAAATTACTCGGATGACCTGTGGATAGGGGTGAAAGGCCAATCAAACTCGGTGATAGCTGGTTCTCTCCGAAATATATTGAGGTATAGCCTCAGGAGTTTACTTGCGGAGGTAGAGCACTGACAAGGCTAGGGGTCCCACCAGATTACCAAACCTTATCAAACTCCGAATGCCGTAAGTTATATCCTGGGAGTCAGACTGCGGGTGCGAAGGTCCGTAGTCGAAAGGGAAACAGCCCAGACCGTCAGCTAAGGTCCCCAAATCCATGCTCAGTGGAAAAGGTGGTGGAGTTGTATAGACAGCCAGGAGGTTGGCTTAGAAGCAGCCATCCTTTAAAGAAAGCGTAATAGCTCACTGGTCTAACGATTCTGCGCCGAAAATGTAACGGGGCTAAGCATGGTACCGAAGCTACGGGATGCGTCTTTGACGCATCGGTAGGAGAGCGTTCTCAGATGGGATGAAGGTGAATCGGAAGGTTTGCTGGACTAATGAGAAGTGATTATGCTGGCATGAGTAACGATAAAACAAGTGAGAAACTTGTTCGCCGTAAGACTAAGGTTTCCTGGGTAAAGCTAATCTTCCCAGGGTTAGTCGGTCCCTAAGGCGAGGCCGAAAGGCGTAGTCGATGGAAAACGGGTTAATATTCCCGTACCTGTAAGTGTGTGCGATGGAGGGACGCAGGAGGATAGCTCAGCCGGCTGTTGGATATGCCGGTGTAAGTACGTAGGAATGAGTCATAGGCAAATCCGTGACTCTCTATTCCGAGATACGATACCGTAACTTTACGTTTGAAGTGAGTGATTCCAGGCTGCCTAGAAAAGCTTCTAAGTTTAGCACTTATAGACCGTACCGCAAACCAACACAGGTAGTCGGGTCGAGTAGACCAAGGCGCTTGAGAGAACTCTGGTTAAGGAACTCGGCAAAATGATCCCGTAAGTTAGCGATAAGGGATGCTCTCAATGGTGAAGTTATTTACT
>NZ_AUDC01000004.1 GCF_000425265.1 Maridesulfovibrio zosterae DSM 11974 | reverse complement strand
TGAGCCCGATGCAATAATACTGCTGGACCATTTTTTACTTTCCAAGTCGTACTCATAGACTTTTCCTTCATTTCCGGCAGCGTAAAGCTTGTCTGCGTAAGCCCAGCAACTGTTCAGATTTTCGGAAGCAGGCTTCTCAAACGGAGTAACAGTCTTTCCATCGTATAAAGCTGCATATCCCTTATCACCGACAATATAAACTTTGTCAGAGCTTAAGCACATGACGCAATTTAAAGAGACTTCTTCTTCGCCATCCTGAACTTTAATTGTCTCAACTTTCCATGCATTATCGGAATTATCTGAGAACTTATACAAACTGTTACCGGAGACTCCATAAAGAACATCGCCGGAGGGTGAAGCAGCAATCAAACCTAAAGAGGTTGGCATCTCATCACCATCTGTAGATGCAGTCTGGTCGGTAAAGGAGTATGTGGAACCACTTATTACAGCCCTATCAAGACCATTGGAGGCAGCATAATAAATAACGCCATCTCCGGCGGCTATAGCCATTCTGCACTCAGGCTTGTTATCGCCTGTAAGTTCCAGCTTTTCCCATGAATCTGAGTTCTTGCGGGCAATTTCATAAGTTGTTGATTCACCAACCTCAGCCGCATACACAGCATAAACTTCGTCACCGGAACCAAAAACATAACTTCTATAAGTTCCGATAATGCCGTTACCGACTCTCTCGGAATCCCAGACAACAGAACCGGTATCGGCCTTTACAGCACCGTGATAAGAGCCCTCGCTACTGCCGACGTAAACATCCGTTTTGGAAGCATTGTAGAGAGAAAAGAAAGTATTCTCTGGACTGGATAAAGTACTGGCAAGAACATTGCTGAATTTTGGTCCGGTGGAGTAATAAGGAAAAGAAGCACCACTGTTAGATACCATTATACCTGAACCGGATGATGCCATATGTGATGGTGTTTTCTCATTTCCTTCATACTTGCTCCATGCCCCGCCAGAGTACATATAGACATCAGTGTCATAGGAATAAGCAAGATGACTGGATGGACCGGAGAATTTGGGAGAGGAAATATTATTACCTGGTATCGTAATTGTACTTGAAATATAACCAGAACCATCTGTTGAGACATCATCTTCCGCTTTAACATTAGAATCATCTATAATATAGATCGTTGCAGCAACTTCATCAATGAGAATAAGCTTTCCATCAGTTGCAGAGTATAAACTCAAAGAATCATCACTTAGCGAAGAAAGTAGAGCCTTAAAGGCTTGTACCTCAACAAACGTTCCTGATAGTTCTGCTGTTAAATGGTTGTCGCCATCAACCATGACCATAATCTTATTGTCTGTGGTAAGTACGTAAAAGGCTTTTGCTGTTGCGCCGCATGCGCTTATTTTGCCGTTTTCAATACTGTCAACCCTATAATTTGAATTTGGTGAATCCGGGATGTACTTATCAAGAAAATATGTAGACGAACTAGTGTAAAAAGCATAAATGGAGCCGCCAAATATTGTATAAGAGTCATAAGAAGAACCAGTTAGCGAATATTTTACGCCCGTTGAATCATGCTTGTCAGTATCGATCTTTACAACCTGCAATATACCCGGAGCTATTTTCGAAACAAAATAATCTTTACCATCTTTTTTGACAAACTTGCCTTCATCTATAGGTTCGGTAATATCACCACTCGCAACCTTCCAGCTGGCACCTTTGTCAGTCGTGACATAAGCATTAAAATGACTGAGTTCATCACTAGTATTTTTAAAAACACCTATATATTTACCGTCCCCCGAAACAAGAGCTTTCGGAGAACCAGTACCTGGAATAGAACTAGTCTCGGTCCAGTAAACTTCTTTCCCGTAAATAGAAGCACCGTTGTTACCGGAAGCGAAAACCTTTTTAGCATCAGCGCTTGCTACAGTATTAAGATTTTCAGTTGTAGTGGTTTGCGGTACGTATGTTGCTGAATA
>NZ_AUDC01000003.1 GCF_000425265.1 Maridesulfovibrio zosterae DSM 11974 | reverse complement strand
TGAGCCCGATGCAATAATACTGCTGGACCATTTTTTACTTTCCAAGTCGTACTCATAGACTTTTCCTTCATCTCCGGCAGCATAAAGCTTGTCTGCGTAAGCCCAGCAACTGTTCAGATTTTCGGAAGAAGGTTTCTCAAATCTAGTTACAGTTTTTCCATCGTATAAAGCTGCATATCCGCTGTCACCGACAATATAAATTTTGTCAGAGCTTAAGCACATTATCCAGTTTAAAGTAGCACTGCTGCCTTTATCCTGAACATCAATTTCCTCAACTTTCCATACATCACCGGAATTCTCCGAAAACTTATAAAAATGGCTACCGGAAGCCCCGTAGATAACATCGCCGGAGGGTGAAGCAGCAATCAAACCTAAAGAGGTTGGCATCTTATCACCATCTGTAGATGCAGTCTGCTCAATAAAAGAGCATCTGGATTCATTTATTGTACCCTTATAAAGACCGCTGGAGTCAATGCAATAAATAACACCATCTCCAGCGGCTATGGCCATATTGCACTGAAGCTTATTCTCGCCTGTCAGTTCCAGCTTTTCCCATGAATCTGAAGTCTTGCGGGCAATATTATAAGCAAAGCTTGAAGTACTCTCGCGCATCGCATCCTGGTTTTGCTCCTCTTTAACCTCATAAATAGCATAAACTTCGTCACCGGAGCCAAAAACATAGGATGAGGAAGTACCTATAATGCCGTCACCGACTCGCTCAGAATCCCAGACAACAGAACCGGTATCAGCCTTTACAGTACCGTGGTAAGATCCCTCGTAACTTCCGACGTAAACATCTGTTTTGGAAGCATTATATATATACATGAAAGAATTATCTGGACTGGCTACAGTACTGGCAAGAACATTGCCGAACTTTGCTCCTTCGGAGTAAAAGGGAGGACCAGGGAACATGGAAGAAAACATTATACCTGAACCGGATGATGCTATATATGATGGTTCTTTCTCATTTCCTTCATACTTGCTCCATGTCCAGTCAGAGAACATATAGACATCAGAGCCCTGGGAATAAGCAAGATAGCTGGATGAACCGGAGAATTTGGGAGAGTCATAACTTGAACCGGGTAAGTTACGTACTGAACTAGCGTAATTGGAAGCATCTGCTGAGACATCAGTCTTCGCTGCAACACTAGAATCATATATAATACAGAGATTTCCAGCAGTTGTATCAATGAGAATAAGCGTTCCATCAGTTGCAGAGTATAAACTCAAAGAATGCTCACTTATCGTAGAAAGTAGATACTTAAAGGCTTCTACCTCAACAAACTTTCCTGATAGTTCTGCTGTTAAATGGTTGTCATCATCAACCATAGCCATAAACTTATTGTCTGTGGTAAGTACGTAAAGGGCTTTTGCTGTTGCGCCGCATGCGCTTATTTTACCACTTTCAATATTAGTTTCCACAGCAGCGGCTGAACCTGTTGAATCCGGGTCGGCTGCTTGAATATCGTAATGAGGTAAACCAGCATTATTACGGGCAAAAGCATAAATTGTGCTGCCCAATACTGCATAAGAGGCATAATTATGATCTTCATACGTAAGCTCGTCACCGGTTGAATCATGCACGTCAGTATCGAGAGTTACGATCTGCAATTTATCCGAAGCTGTTTTCGAAACAAAATAATCTTTACCATCTTTTTTGACAAATTTGCCTTCATCTGAAGGTTCGGTAATACCACCACTCGCAACCTTCCAGCTGGCACCTTTGTCAGTCGTGACATAAGCATTAAAATGAGTGGGTTCATCACTAATATTTTTAAAAACACCTATATATTTACCGTCCCCCGAAATAAGAGCTGACGCAGAATTCGTACCTGGAATAGAGCTAGTCTTGGTCCAGTAAACTTCTTTCCCGTAAATAGAAGCACCATTGTTACCGGAAGCGAAAACCTTTTTAGCATCAGCGCTTGCTACAGTATTAAGATTTTCAGTTGTAGTGGTTTGCGGTACGTATGTTGCTGAATA
>NZ_AUDC01000002.1 GCF_000425265.1 Maridesulfovibrio zosterae DSM 11974 | reverse complement strand
GAGCTCCGTCCAGCAAAACCTTCCGAAACCAGCTCGCGTCATCTATTCATATCCGCTCAGCCTGCTGCTCAATTAAACTTTTATTCAATGATCTCAACACCTTGCGTTTTCGCTCAGTGCGGATTGGGAAACTATGTGAACCCGATCCAGAAGTCAACCATTTTATGACCGGTCAGTCAAAAAAAATCTCAGCTGCGCTGTGCCACTTAAGGCCGCACTCAGCCGAGAAAGAGGTTCTAGATAAAACACACCGCCACGTCAACTGCTTTTTGAATTATTTGTTATATATCTGCAACATTGGAAGTGAAAATGGCTTAATTACAGGGGTTGATGTTTTTTTAATAAGCCCATAAAAACAGACTCAACCTCTTGCCTTTCTATATATGATATCTATTAATACTCTTTTTTTGAGGAAACTTTACCTCCTTTACTATTAACTAAATACAAATCAGCTATGAAACAGGCTACCTTAAACACCCATAAAGCACATACCATTCATGGAATAAAAACAGGTGCAGCAGCAGTACTCGCTTACGTTGCAGCTAATATGCTCGATCTTAAATTTGGATATTGGGCAGCATTATCTGCAGTTATAGTTATGCAAATAAACGTAGCCGACTCTATACGTATGTGCTGGTACCGTTTCTCTGGTACAGCTATTGGTGCTTTTATCGGAATAATTTGTATTATGGGTTTTCCACAAACTCATTACATGACTACATTAGCTTTATTCCTGTCAGTAGGCTTTTGTGCATATATGACTAGATACAACGAACGATATAAAATGGCAGCCATAACAACTACTATTGTAACACTTGCCAGTCTAGGTGAACCTAATCGAATAGAATATGGTTTATTTAGAGTTATTGAAATAGGGCTTGGTGTTGGAAGTGCTTTTCTGGTTAATATTCTTGTCTGGCCAATGCGGGCAGCTGAAACATTAAAAGATGATTTGTTCAGGCAATTCGAAGAATGTGCTGAAAATTATGAAATGCTTATGGAAAACTTTCTTCAAAAACAGACAGGACTGGCTCCAAGCATGCTAGACACTTTCAATAGCAGAATGTCTAAAAACAGAGAAATATACAGCAAAGTAATCCGTCTTGAAAGTCTGCTATATATAGAAGATACCCAATTGCTGGGTATGAAAATCGAAACTCTTGAGAAATGTGCATCACATTTGCGAGCTATGCTGCACGCACTTAATAATGTTCACGGCGAAGGATACGATATCATTATGCAGGATGAGCTGCGCTTGCTGGCTAGAACTACTTCACGCGCAATGAGAAGTATCGGGTCTAAAAAAATTCCAGATGAAAAAGCTCTGCAATATGCTCTAGATTCAGCTCAAAACAGATTAGAAGAGCTACGTAATGAAGGTGTTACGCGCCGCTTTTATCTACAAAAAATGGTTCAATTTTTTGCTTTTTATCATAGTGCTCAATTTATATGTAAGGATCTTTTATACTACACGCAGGAAAGAAAACGCATTAAAAATAAAAAAGCCGCAACTAAAAATTAGCTCCAGCAAGATTGTACAGCAACCTGTCTGCCTCAGGTTTATCAAACTTATGGCTCATAAGCAGTTCACGGGGACTTATCTTTTTACCATAGTAGCGTTTATTATAATCAGGACTTACCATAAATGCTCCGGTATGGTAAGCCATTCCGCCAAACATCCCGGCTTGATAGACAAGAGCGAAGACATTACCCTGCACATCAAATGAGCCTCTATGGCTGCTATCATTTAAATGACCAATTGCAATATCAGCCCCCATCGACAGGTTCAATTTGCCAGTCAAAGCATCCTCAAGAGCCTGATCATCCATAAGAAAAACAAGCAAATTTTTCCCAACAACTCCACCCTGTAATCCTATATCTATACCTGCCATATTGTAGAAAACCGGACCATTCCAAAAACCGGTATCATCTTTTGCGCACAAAACTCCCGGTCCTGCCTCGGCTCCAATCATAAAAGCTGCTTTATATACATCAGGAAAAATAAACACAGCTCGAGCTGAATCAAGTAAATAGTTAATAGTAGGTCCGTCCGCTTCTTTCCTGATCTGATTTAACGCGCAAGCCGCAGAATCAACAATACGCTGTGTCGTTGTTGTCGAATTGCTTACACATGGACTCATAGTTATTTTTTTAACAGTATTACATGAAATCGGCATAAGTACGCTTAGTAATATAAATATACATTTTATCCTATTCATCCTTTAACTCTAACCATAGACAATAGTACTCATCAACCTCAATCTTTATAGCCCCCATAGAAGACGAACTTTTCAAACTAATTTTCAAATGATAAAAAATGTCATGAAATAAAATGCCTAATAGTGTCTATTTAAATTTATAAAGAATCCCACATGAAGGATAAAAATAATGTCGAACCTGATCAGACCATATAATGAAAGGATGATGGAAGTGATGCTTTACATCCAGCGTAACCTCGATGGGGATTTATCCCCAGAAATTCTTGCGGAGCTGGCATGCTTCTCTGTAATCCATTTTCATCGTATATTTAAAGGTATGGTTGGTGAGACTCTTAAAGAACATGTACGCAGACTACGGCTAGAGCAAGCGGCATACAATCTGACATATACAGATAAATCGATACTGAATATTGCACTTGGCTGTAAGTTTGAATCATCTGAAACATTTAGCCGAGCGTTCAAAAAGATGTTCAAAATTCCACCACGAGAATTTCGGATACAAGCCCATGAGCGAATTAATCCTGATGGCAAGAAAAGAATCCATTATCACCCGGTACCAACTCATAAAGAAATAAAATTCATAGATACTGACATCATTAATCAAGTGGAAATAAGAAAACGAAAAGAAACTATGGTAGCATTTATCAGGCACGTAGGCTCATACTTTGACGTTAAAATTGCCTGGGACAAACTGTGTTCATGGGCCAGTATTCACAATCTGAACAGCCCGGAAACTGAATATTTAGGGATTTGTTATGACGATCCAAATGTGACTCCCAAAGGGAAAATCAGATATGATGCATGCGTAACAATAACAGCTGAAATTGAACCGCATCCTGAAATTGGAATTCAGATAATTCCATGTAGTAAATATGCTGTTGCTATTCACCGCGGACCATACGAAAGATTAATAGAAGCATACCAAAACTTATACGGTAAATGGCTTCCTAAAAGTGGATTCGAATTAAGAAACAGTATCCCGTCGTTTGAAAAATATCTCAAAACTCCGGATCAATACGCTCCGGAAGATTTATTAACTGAAATTTGGCTCGGTGTTTATTAACTTTAAAAAATAAGGAGTATATAAAAATGGATGTAAAAATATGGACGTTAGATCCGGCAAAGATTGCTTACGTTGAACATGAAGGTCCCTACGAAGAAGTATATAAAGCGTGGGAGAGTCTTTGTGCATGGGCAGGGCCAAGTAGAATTTTCAGCGAGAAAACAAAATTCTATGGAGTTTACTATGATGATCCCGCTGAAACAGCACCTGAAAAATTGCACTCAGAAGCATGCATCACAATAGAAAGTGAAACCAGTGGTCCAGCTGAAATCAAATTCAAAGACTTTGCAGGTGGTAAATATGCTGTCTACACGCACCTTGGGCCATACGATGAGCTGGTCACTTCATGGACAAGATTTTACTCCGAATGGTTGCCACAGAGCGGAATGAAACTGGCAGACACTCCTTGTTTAGAGCAGTATATGAATGATCCTAAGAGTACTAAACCGGAACATCTGGTTACTTTATTGCTTATGCCCCTTAAATAATATACTAAATATAAATCCCCCGCGGCCATTTTGGACACGGGGGATTTGTTTGAATATTTACCGAGACTAAAAACTGACGATTAAAATTTTATTTTCCATCATCATGGGAATCCACATTTTTTTACTGTTTTTATCCAGATAGAAATCAGCTGGGCCAGCAATTTCTTCACCAGTATCTAGGACTGAGGATTCACCGGACTTAGAATTCAGCATAACGATTACTCCTTTTTTCTCAAAGGCGACCCAGTCAGAAAAAAGGACCTTACCATCATAAAGCGCAATACCGTCATAAAACCCTCCCTTAGAATGGATAATATCTGACTTTAAGCGTCCATTCTTAATTCTCCCCTTACTTATAAATCCATTTGGCTCATTATTTTTACCATATGAAGCAATGTAAACACTTCCATCTTCAGGATCAAAAACAATTCCATTTGGACCAGATAAGTCTACATCCGTTTCTATGCTTTTAATTGTTGGTGAGTCTCCAGAATCAAATTCATATAGCGCACCTGTATCAGTTGCTGAAACAAGTAATTTACCATCTCCAAGGATAGTGATGTCGTTAAGTAGAGACGTTCCTTTATCAGAAAAATCAAGATCATAGACTTGTGAACCGTCAGTAACGGAAAAACCTTTAACCCTGTCAATATCGGCAACATATAAAACTCCATTCAAAACAACCATGCCCTTTGGAGCATTAAGATTGCTTATAAACTTTCGTTCAATAACAGCACCATCAGCAGACAGGCGCGAAATAAACCCATCACCGTCCTTATCCATGGGCTTTAGTTTTTCCCCAACATTTGAGACATAAAAATATGTACCGTCTGAGATTACACTCTCAGGTGAAGCAAAGCCCTCGATTTTAACTGTTTTGGTTGTGCATGCAGCCGCTTGGATAATAAAAAAAATACATAGAATAAGAACTGAATATTTACGCATAAATTCCTCCTTGGTTTTATTCAAGAAGGAACCTATCGAATATGTAGAGGGAGGACTTTCGTTTAACGATCAGATTTTGATGATTTCAGTCCAGAACGATATTCTCTGGGAGTAAGACCGTAATGTTTCCGAAAAATACTGCTGAAATGGGAAAGGCTGTCATAGCCTGATTCGTAAGCTATCTCTGTAATATTCTTATTAGAATTCAAAATAAGTTGAGCGGACCATGAAAGGCGGCGCTCTCGGAGCCATTTTGCAGGAGTAGTATCAAATTTTCTCTTAAATTCACGTTTAAATGTAGAAAGGCTACGGCCAGACAAATCAGCAAAATCTTCTAAATTGATATTTTTATTGAAATACTGCTCCATAACGACACTGATATCACTTTGCCCTTCACTTCTGCACGATAAGAGAAAATCAATAAAATTTTCATTTCCCTCAGTTGAACAAAGATAATGTAGCAGTTCCCTGACTTTTAAACGCAAAAAGTTATTATCACTCCCCAGTGAAGAATCAAAAAGCTGTACTACAGATGACAGAAATATATTGATAGGTTCACTGACTTTAATTCTAAACACCGCTTTATCTGAACTATCAGTTTCATGACGTCCAGCTAAAGACTCGATAAAATCTGAAAACATGGAATCATCAAAAAAGAACAGAATCGTATCAAAAGCCCCTCCTTCATCAGGAATCATTTCAGACATAAGATGGCAGCCCTTCCGTGTAAAAAAGGCCTCCCCGCTTTTTATGACAATATCCCCTTCAGCAGAGTGAATATATTTAGTTCCTGACAAAACAAAAACAAGAGAATGCTGAGACACACAAATCTCGTGTCTCATTTCTGATTCCTGTCTCCTGTATTGGACAAAAGTAAGTCCATCCAAAGAAATACTTGGAATATCTTTTACTTTGTGTATGTAGCGGGGAATAGTAATCATATTGTACGAAAAAAAATGTGCCTAAAATGCATGCATACGAACTTTACAAACCAAGATTGGAATTCTTTTCATGAATCAACAGGCTCATTGGAATAAAACGAATTCCATTCATAACCTTCTCTTCATCTTGAACAATAAACCCCATCTTTTGGTAAAAATCCAACGCGTTCAGAGATGAATTAACCGTAATAACACTTCCTCTACCATGCTTTACGCATTCAAATACGATTTTATCGATCAAAACTTTACCAATTCCCTGCTTTTGAAAATCGGGATCGACAAACAATAGCCCCAGATGACGATAATTTCTAATCTCAGCAATCCCAACGAGTTTCCCTGATATCTTTGCTGTAAAAAAGAGGGCTCCTGACGAAAATCTCTCTAGCATAGCTTTGTTGTTGGTATATTTTCTAAACTCATTACTCCCTTCTTCAGAAAAGCTATTCGCAACACATTGATCGAAAATATTTAAAATAAAATCAACGGCATTTCCCACTTCGTGTAAATGCATCTCTTGTATTTGAATATTCATTTTTAAGCTTTCCTTTAAGCTAGAAACTAATCCTATCAATTACTGGCATGGAATATCTCTTGTATAAATATAACAACTATTAAGAGTTATCTAAAATTGCCAGGGCCCTGCTTAATATTATTTAGAATTCGAGATTTTTAGGAGTTCTGGGGAAAGGGATTACGTCACGTATATTAGTAACTCCGGTGAGGAGCATGAGCATACGTTCAAAGCCCATTCCAAATCCGGCATGAGGAGCTGTTCCAAAACGGCGGGAATCAAGATACCACCAGTAATCTTCTGACTCCATACCTGTTTCAGCAATCCGGCTTTCCAATACATCAAGCCTTTCCTCACGCTGAGAACCGCCGACCAGTTCACCTATTCTGGGAACAAGCAGATCCATAGCGGCTACAGTCTTATTATCATCGTTCACACGCATATAGAACGGCTTAATTTCTTTGGGATAATCATAAACGATTACAGGCTTCTTGAAATGCTTCTCTGTAAGATATCTTTCATGTTCAGTTTGCAGATCTTCACCATATTCAGGCCAGAATTCGAACTTTTTAGCCTTTTTACAACGCTGCAAAAGGTCTACAGCATCAGTATAAGAAATTCTCACAAATTCGTTATCCAGAGTATTTTTAAGAGTATCCATCAAGGTTTTGTCAACAAACTTTGCAAATAACTCAATATCATCAGCGCATTTCTCAAGAATATGATTGATGAGGTATTTTACCATTTCTTCGCCGAGATCCATATTGTCATTAAGATCAGCGAAGGCAACTTCAGGTTCTATCATCCAGAACTCAGCAGCATGCCGGGGAGTATTGGATTTTTCAGCGCGAAAAGTAGGACCGAAGGTATAAACCTGTCCAAGAGCCAAAGCATACATTTCAGCTGACAGCTGGCCGGAAACTGTTAAATGAGATTCCTGACCGAAAAAATCACTTGAACCTTGATCTTCTTTCTTAAGTTTTGACAGAGAATCATGATCAAGAGACGTCACCCGAAACATCTCGCCGGCACCTTCACAGTCTGAGCCAGTAATAATTGGAGTATGAACGTAGAAAAAGCCCTTATCACGAAAAAATTTATGGATAGCGTAAGACAACTCAGAACGGATACGAAACATAGCTCCGAACTTGTTAGTACGGGGTCTTAAGTGAGCAATTGTACGTAAAAATTCGTCAGAATGACGTTTTTTCTGAAGAGGAAAAGTCCCTGGATCAGCTGCGCCGAGCAGTTCAATAGAAGTGCCGCGAACTTCCCATTTCTGCCCTTTACCAGGAGACTCTACAAGTTCACCGCCAACACTTACTGATGCTCCGGTTGATACTTTTTCGAGTTCAGCCTCAATTTCAGGTGTATGGTCGATGATAGCCTGAATATTTTTAAGGCATGAACCATCGTTAATCTCCAAAAAGGAAAAGCCCTTATTATCCCGTTTGGTCCGGACCCAGCCTTTGACCAAAATATCAGAAACAGATTCTTTCGCATTCAAAGCATCTTTTACGCTTGTTCTTTTCATAAAAAGTCTCCAATCATTTCGTTTTGCAAAATATGTATCCGCTAGACGACCAAATTTCAACAAACTTATACATTATTTAAATATATGCGGGTCTATAAATTGTAACTCTGAATCCATCATTAATTATATGAACACTAGACGAACGATAATTCAGCCTTATTCTTAATCTGCTCCAAAGAAAAAAGGTTAAAGTCATACAGTTGCGAATCTGGACTGACTACGCTATCTTCGCCTGCTCAAAATAGATTTCAAAGGGGATTTTAATGGGATTCTTTTCTAAAGTAAAAAAATTGTGGACCAGCCCGGAAGATAGAGCTGATAAAGCTCTTAAAGACTTTCTTGGTGATGATTATCAGCAGGAAAAAAAAGTTGATGATGTTGAACTAAAAACAGAACAGGAGTCCATACCTGAGCCGATTGTTGAAACAACTCCAGAACCGGTACATGAAGAAAAGATAGAATCGAAAGCTCCAGCTGAAACTGAAATTTCAACCCGGCCTGAACCTGTACACCTGCCGGAGGAAGTCGCTGCCCCGAAAATCGAAACTTCCGTAGAGCCCCCAATTTCATCCGCAGATAAGACCATACGGGAATCAAAACCTCAGCAGCCCACTGTTGAAGTCACTAAGGTAGAACCTACTCCTGAAAGAGTTGATCCGATTACTGATGACACAGGTAAACATACTGAAACTACAGAACCAAAGCCTCAGCAGCCCTCTGTTCCAGAAACAGGGAAAGCCAGAATTATTGAACCGGTCGTCGCAGGTGCTACTCAGTCAGATGAAGAAAAACCTCAGTGGCAGCGTGATCTGACTAAATCTCTGCAGCAGGCTGAACCACGCCTTTCCGTGTGGCTCGGCTTAATTCTGGAAGATATTGAAGAAGCTGGAGAAGATCTCTGGAATCGTCTGCATTTTCTACTCGAAGCCCTTGAAGCCCCAAAAAATGAAGCTGATGACTTCGTCATTCGATTCAAAGAATGGCTTGAAGAGATGGACTACGAGTATGTGGAAGAATTCCGTTCCGAACTCCAGTACCGTCTGGCTCTTGCCCTTGAACTTGAGGATGAAGAAGATGAACGCAGCCGCCTGTTCATTAAACTTTCCGAAGGATTAACTAAGACACGAGAGCAGATTACCAAGCGCATTGACTCTTTGCTTTCCAGCCATTCAGCATTTGATGATGATTTCTGGGAAGAATTTGAAGAGATACTGATCATGGCTGACGTAGGTTTTGAGGCTACGACTGAACTTGTTGATCGCATGAAAGATAGAATCCGCAAAGCAGGCGAAACTAATCCAGAAAATTTCAAAGATCTGTTACGCGATGAAATTGACGATATTTTTAAAGTTCCAAGACGTATCAAAGCATATAACCCGCCGGAAGTTGTGATGATGATCGGCGTAAACGGTGTTGGTAAAACAACAACTATAGCTAAACTGGCGCATCGCGCTCAGATGCAGGGCCGCAAGGTTCTAATTGTTGCAGGTGATACATTCAGGGCCGCGGCAATCGGGCAGCTTGAAGTATGGGCCAAACGCGTCGGAGCAGGATTCTTTGCCAAAGGCGAAGGTTCAGACCCTGCAGCAGTTGCCTATGAAGCTATCGATTACGCTGTTAAAAATGGCTATGATCTTATGCTGCTCGATACAGCCGGAAGGCTGCACAATAAAGCCAACCTGATGGAAGAATTGCATAAAATAAGACGTGTCCTTGGTAAAAAACATGATGAAGCACCGCACCGCAGCATACTGGTAATCGATGCCACAACAGGACAGAATGCTCTCTCTCAAACAAAAATATTCAACGAATCCATCGGCGTTGACGAACTGATCCTCACCAAGCTTGACGGAACAGCCAAAGGCGGTGTCATGATAGCGGTGACTATGCAGCATAAACTACCTATCACCTACGTAGGTCTTGGTGAAAAGATGGAAGACCTCAGACCCTTTAACGGAGAGGACTTTGCTAAAGCATTACTAATTTCTTAGCCATCTGATTTATTAGATACAAAAATCCCCTTGGAGCAGTGCTGCAAGGGGATTTCTAATTTATGTATTTTTTTTGTTATAGAAGTCTAAATCCTAATCCCACTGAGCAGAACACTTCGCTTCAAATCCTGAAAATGATATCCGCTCATGATGCAGATACATCCGTCCCTGCTCATGCTCATCTCCATATACTGGATCGCCTACAATCGGGAATCCAGCATGAGCAAGATGTGCCCGTATCTGATGCCGGGCTCCCTTAGCAATCTGCACTCGAAGTAAAGTAGTTCCATCATAAAATGAATCAACGATTTCAGCTCTACTCCATCGAACGGAATCCCCCTGCTCATCCAATACTTTTGTACGCAAGCGGTCAGCCGTATCAAGTTTATTTTTTACTATAAAATCATCTTCCGGTTTCCCGTATACTTTAGCCAGATAGAACTTCCCTGCCTTACCTTGATCTTCAAGTTCGCGGAATCGGTTTTCCTGCTCCACACCGAATGCAATGAGCAGAATACCAGAGGTTAATTTATCAAGTCTGTTAGCGAGAATCGCCCCTCTATCGGGAAAAACCTCTGATAGGCAATCTTCAATTGAAGGTTCAGGACTTCCAGCTATTGCTGCAGAGTGCATATTTTCAGGTTTAAACAATGCCGCGAACTCAGCAGTCTCACTGATTATCGAAAGGGATGATACAACATCAGCAAAGCACTGTTTTTTCTGAGAATCAAAAAGAACTACTTTTGCTCCGCTGAACATTTTCAAACCTGAACGGCAGGAACGGCCATTAACTGTGACCAGTCCATTTTCTATAAGCCGCCTACGCTCCCGCAGCCCGCTACTAGGAAGCATTTTCAGTAAATATTTATCCAGACGCAAACCTTCATCAGCATCATTTACCTCGGTCATATCAATTTCATTCAATTTTTTTTTATCCAAAATATATACCTTTAATTAGTACTCAAAATGTCCAGTCAGGCTTTACGCTGGAAACGAAACAGCTTACAACTTTCTAGAGCACTTTTGATATTTAGAATCTAACTATTTCAACACAGACACGCAGTCTGTTCCATTCCAGTATATCTTTATTAATTATGTATCTTAATTATTGAGGGATTTCCGTGAACATTAAAGGTTGTATTTTCATACTCAGCGCTGCGGTCATGTGGGGACTAATAGGTCCCATCTCAAAATTCCCCATAGAACAAGGAATTAATCCCCTTGAAAATGCATTCTGGCGTGCTATTTTCGCATGGATGCTTTTCGCTGTCCATGCCTGCCGTATAGGTCAAATTAAAATAGCAGTAAAAGACCTGCCACAAATAATCGGATTCGGTATCGTAGGAATAACCATTTTCTATGGTTCATACCAACTGGCAGTTCAAGATGCAGGAGCAGCGCTGGCCTCGGTACTTCTTTACACGGCCCCGGCGTGGGTTGCAGTCATGTCATGGTTACTTCTGGGTGAAAGGATGGGACCGCTCAAAATAACTGCTCTGGTCATAACAATCACCGGAGTAGCCTGCGTCTCCCTCGGGCCCCAGATTCTTGGAACCGGAAAAGAAATGAATTTTACATGGTTCGGCATAGTCTGTGGTCTGACATCTGGATTCACCTACGCTCTATATTACATCTATGGAAAGACATTATTCGCCCGTTACACGACTCCGACTATATTTTTATATGCACTGCCAATCGGGGCAATATGTCTAACTCCATTCTTTGAATTCACTCATAAAACTCCAATTTCGTGGGGGAGCCTTATCGCACTGGCACTTATCTGTACATATGGTGCATACTCCGTGTACTACGCCGGATTAAAATACCTCGAAGCAACAGCTGCTTCTGTAATTGCCACCATCGAACCTGTAATTGCGGCAATTCTGGCATGGTTGTGGTGGAATGAAAGCTTCGACTGGACCGGATATCTGGGCAGTGCCTTGATCATTTCTTCTGTACTTATGATCGTAATGGAAAAAAGGATAGAGCTGTTCATATCCAGTTACAAATTATCCAAAACGGAAAAAGTTTCTGATAATATATAGCATTTTTCGCACAACATGATTATGCCAACTCCACTTAATGAAGTCCGCCTAAAATAAACTGCTCAAAAAGCAATATTTCAATAGTGCCCCTGCGATAAATTCAGGTGGCAGTTACCGGATTTATTCAAAATAAATAAGATCAGATATACCATATTAAAAGGATCACAATGTTAAAACAGGTAAAAGCCTCTGCCGGATCAGGCAAAACATATGAACTGACTGCCCGTTTCCTTTCTCTGCTTGCAGGAGCACAGGAAGAAGATTCTATTCCGGTCTGCAAAAGTTCTCAGGGCCGCGGATACTGCTGGCCCGAAATTATGGCTGTTACTTTTACAAATAAAGCTGCAGCAGAGATGAAAGAACGTGTTGTTCGGTCACTTAAAAACAGAGCATTAAATATTCAGGGAGATGGACTTGGCCGTGACTGGTCACCGGAGGCAGCACGTAAACAGCTTATTCCTATTCTGCAAAGATATAATCGTCTTAATATTCGTACCATTGACAGCCTGCTCAATCTGCTGGTCCGAATTTTTGCACTGGAATTAGGTCTCAGTCCAGAATTTGAACTGCTTTTTGAACCTTCAACCTTATTCGAGCCGAACTTTAATAAATTTCTGACACAATGCGAAGAAGGAGATGCTGTCCGCAAAAAACTTATGGATGATGCTGTGGACAGCCTTGTTTTACGAGAAAGCAAGCAAGGTTTCTGGCTTGCCGAACAAATGAAATTTAGATTAATTTCAATTCTTGAACACGTAATCGATAACCCAGCCGAACGCATGACCGATCAGGAAGAAATTGCAGAGTTGCTGCAAGGTCATTTCGATAAATTCAAGAAATCAATTTCCATTATGTCGGAGTTGATTAAGACCGACAAGCTGGCTGCGTCGTCACATTTCAATAATTATCTGGACCATGCATCCGGTATTGATTTTATGGGTGAAGCAAAAGAATCAGCCATGATAGCAAAGGACAGCTTTAAAGATTGTCTGCTGAAGAAATCAAAAGACAGTATTAACTCATATCACGAAAAAATTTATACAGGGTTAAAAGAAGCCCATAATGCATATCGTGATCAATCCATGATTCTGCGGGGTGCATATGCATTAGCTCCTTTTGTGCGCATTGTTGAAGAAATCAGAGCTGACATCATTGAATATCAGACTCGAAACGGTATGCTTCTTTCTGCCGACCTGCCAAAGGTTGCCAGCTATGTTCTGCAGGGAGGCAGCGCACTTCCGGACGCATTTTGCCGTATGGGCTCACGATTGCATCATCTGCTTATTGATGAATTTCAAGATACCAGTCTTGACCAATGGAACGCCATGGCTCCTCTGGCTGTAGAGTGCCTTTCCAAACGAGGCAGTCTTTTTTATGTAGGCGATGTGAAGCAGGCAATTTACAGCTGGCGTGGCGGGCGCTCTGAACTATTTGATGCAATAGCCGAAGATCAGGAGATTGCGAATCTTTCAGACCTTACCCCCGGAAATCTGGAGTACAACTGGCGCAGTCTTGAACATATCATAGGGTTCAACAATTCTTTTTTTGATGCACTTGCGGATTACGACCTCTCCATGGACATCGCAGAAATACTTTATCCCAACGGTCCTGAAGAACAGCAGATTGACCTTGCCCAGAAAATTTCTTTCTCATTTGAAAATGCATCACAAAAACTGCCTCCTGATCAAAACAGAGATGGTGGTTATGTAAGGCTGCGCAAGGTATTTGCAGAAACAGCACCTGAAATAGTCAATGAAACACGCCGCAATTTTGATCTGCTCATAGATGAATTGCTGCCACGCCGCCAGTATAGGGACATCTGCGTACTGGTCCGGTCAAATACACATGCCCAGCTTGCCTGTGACTGGCTGGTGGAAAAATCTATTCCGGTTATTACTGAAAACAGTTTACAGCTCGACCGCCACCCGGTGATCAGGCAGATAGTTTCACTGCTTAAATTTCTTGATTACCCGCAGGACGATCTGGCTTTTCTTGAATTTATTTGTGGAAAAGAAATTTTTCAAAAAATCTCAAATATCAAACATGAAGAATTATTCAAGTGGCTGGCAGATAGAGATAAAGGACCTCTCTATCGTCGCTTTGCTGAAAAATACCCTGATTTCTGGAAAGAACATATTTCGCCTTTCCTTCGCAAATCAGGGCTGATGACTCCATATGATCTTGGCAGTGAAATGGTTTCCAGATTTCAACTTATTGAAAATAATCCTCAAGACGAACTGTATATCCGACGTTTTCTTGAGGTTGTTCATCTGGCAGAAGAAAAACGAGGAACATCACTGGCATCGTTTCTGGATTTCTGGGAGCTTTCATCTGCAGAAGAGAAAGTGCCCCTGCCTGAATCAGTTAATGCTGTACGCATAATGACCATTCATAAATCCAAGGGACTGGAGTTTCCGGTTATTATAGTCCCCTTTCACAACTGGTCAGTCTCAGGGTCGGACACAACTTTCACTGACGTAGAAATTGAAGGCAGAAAAATGCTTACCCCCATGAGCAGTGCTCTCGGTGATGTATATTATGAGAACCGCACCCGCATGTTTACCGAGCAGCTCAACCTTCTATATGTGGCATGGACCCGTGCCGGTGATGAATTATATGGATTCCTGCCATCTGAAAAAATGAAAAACATAACCCCGGCTCTCTCAGCAATTGAAATAATTCTTGAAGGAAAATTTGATGATCTGGGAATACTGGAATATGGAATCAAACCCACTGCAATTAAAGCTGTAAAAGAAACAGGCCCCTTAGCTGACAACACTTCCAAAGCTGAAGAGATGTGTAAGCCTGAATCAGGAACGGAACTCCCCACGCAGGAACTCATGAGCTGGCTACCTAGACTGCGGGTATACAGGCATAATCTTGAGGATTACTCATATGACGCACGCATGCGAGGAGAACTGGCCCACAATGCCATGGAAAATTTGATCCTGACCGGAAATGATGCCGCCGATTGTTTAAAAAGTGCTGAAGCTGCATTTGCAAAATTCCCTGCAGTTACTGAAGAACATGATGAACTTGTACCGGAAATCACGGCCATGGCCCTATGGGCCTTAACCATTGATGACATCCGTACCGCTATCCAAATCGGCAGACCTGAAGTAGCCATTATGGATGAAAAAGGTGAAACCCATAGGGCAGACCTCCTGCTGCTGGAAGAAAAAAGAGCCTTGGTAGTGGAATACAAAACAGGTAAACCTAGTCCCGAAAATGAAAAACAGGTCAAAAGGTATTTGAAGTTGTTAAAAAAAATGTTCGGAAATGCAAAGGAATTACGCGGTCTGCTGGTCTACCTTGATGGTAAATTCACCAAAGAGGTGACCTTATGAGTAATCGTAGACCAATCCAGATCATTTCATGGAAAGAAGACTTCATTGAAAATTTGAGTGATATAATAATAGATGAATCAAATGGAGATTTAAGTGCTGTAACGGTGATTGTCCCGCATCATCGCCCTGCCCGTTATCTTAAAAAAGCACTTGCAGCATCTGAAAAACTTCCTAAACCGTGCATACTTCCCGAAATATATTCATTTTCTGACTTCGTATCATCACTGTTACCAAAAATTACAGCTGAATTTCCACGTAAAATTGGTAAACTTGATCAAGTAGGACTTCTTTTTAATATAATTGAAAAACTGCGCTCACAATCTACGGGGATGCTTTCAAAACTTCCTACTGACCTGCAGCAGTTTTTCCCATGGGGAACAAGGTTGGCTTCACTTCTAGATGAGCTGCTGCGTCAAGATATAAAGCCACGCAACCTGAACATGCTGCAGGGTGAAGTGCTGGACTGGGCTGCTGCCCTGCTTGAAGAAATAGAAATTATTTATGTCAGATATCTTGAAGAACTGGACAGACGGGACTGGACAACATCAGGCCTTGAAAGCAAAAGCCTTGTTGCCAATTTTGATAAGCTGGAAGAAGCCTTAAAAGGTCGCAAGCTTTATCTGGCCGGTTTCTATGGTTTAAGCGGAGTGGAAGATATGTTCTTTCACTATCTCTGGGAACAAATGCAAATGGAAATTATCTGGCACAGCGACCCTGCTTTAGCTGAAGGAGCAAAAAGCCATTTTGCAGTTAAGGAGCATCTTCACTGGCTGCATAACTGGAAAGCAGAAGCTGTATCGAATCACTCATCTGAAAACAGCCACACGCTGCCTGAACTGAAATTCTTTGAAGGATTTGACCGTCATTCACAATTATCTGCAATGAGGGATGAACTTTGTTCTGGAGAAATTAACGGTTGTGCAGTTGTTCTGCCGGATACATCATTATTACTTCCAGTTATGCATCACCTTCCGGAACAGGATGTAAACATCAGTATGGGCTACCCTCTTGGGAGATCGGCACTGAACGGTTTACTTGAAGCGATCCTGAAATTACAGGAAAACCGCAGTGGAAATACGTTTCACTGGAAAGATATTCTGGCTCTTATCAGACATCCCTATCTAAAAATGCTGGAAGTCAATGAAGAGCAGCCGTTAAGGACCATCTTCCATCAATGGGAAAATCAACTTCGCAATGGCGCTCCATACGCAGATCCCAATGATTTTGTTCCTGTATACAGTGATGAAAACGGAAACCTTGTTGATAATCCGGATAGTACTGAAGAATTACGTTCCGAAGTACTGCGGGTTTGCATTGATGGATTCAAAGATATTGAAACCTTATCTGAACTGGCTGACAGCATGCAGGATATGGCTGAAATGCTGCGTCAGCGTGGCGGTACTCTGTGGAACCGCTACCTGCTCGACTCGGAATGCCTGTTCAGACTTATGAATGAAGTAATTCCTGAATTACGTGAAAGCTTCATAAGCAATGAAATATTCGGTCAATCATTGTCCTTTTCAATTTTCAGGCAACTTCTGGCATCGCAGAGAGTCTCTTTTGAACCGGACCCGATTTCCGGAATGCAAGTACTTGGTATGCTTGAAAGCAGGTTGCTTAATTTCAAACGCACTTTTATTCTAGATACGGTCGATGATAAACTTCCGGGAACAGATCCATATGACCCGCTACTTCCTGATCAGCTGCGCCATCTGTTAGACCTGCCGGATTCACGGGAAAGAGAAAGCGTTGCAACTTATAACTTTTATCGGCTCATTATGGGTAGTGAAGAATCATGTATATTTTATCAAAGTGGAATTCAGCCAGGCCTGCTTGATTCAAAAAGTGTACGTTCAAGATTTGTAGAGCAACTTCTTTGGAAACTTGAGCAGCAAAGAAAAAAAATCATTACACCGTCTGAAAACTTTCCTCTTAAAGCGATTAATTTTCCAGTCGGGGCGATTGTCAACACCCCTGCAGAAATACCAAAAGAACCGGTAGCTGGAAAACTGGAAAATCTACTTAAGTTCAAGGGACTGTCTCCTTCCGCTATTGATTGTTATGTAGGATGTCCAAAAAACTTTTTTTTCAGATATCTTTCCAATGTACATGAAACAGATACTGTGGATCAGGACGGTGACCGGGCAGGATTCGGCGAACTTATCCACTCAGTGCTTAAAGATTTTCTTGCTCCGCATCTTAATAAAGAAATTTGCGGAAAAGATATGGATACCAGAGAATTGAATGATCTTTTTATGCAACGCCTTGAAAGAGACTCTCTATACTGTAATTTGCCGTATGACATAAAAAAATCACTTGAACAGGCAGGACAAAACAGACTTTCACTTTTTCTAAAGAATTTAAAGCCAACCACAATAGTTGAACTGGAATCGGATTCCCATGGCATGCTTGATATGGATAAATTCCCAGTAAAAATTCATGGCAGAATTGACAGGGTCGATATTAGAAATGCTGAACGCTATGTTCTTGATTATAAGACAGGAAGACTTCACCTGCCACGTAAATCTTTCTGGGATGATGAATCAATCTGGACCCCTGTTTTAAACGATCCTACAGCCATATATTTTGACGGCATAAATTTCTTGGAAAAAATAAAACAAAGTGCAGACAGTCTGCAACTTCCGTTGTATCTTCTAATGGACCACCACACTTCATTAGAGCTCCCAAAACAGGCTGCACTGGTTGAACTTGTCAAAGATGGCCACGAGAAAGGCTTATTTGATTCCAAAGTCAGCGAAGAAGACCGGGAAGAAATTATTGAAACTAAAATCCCAGCCCTGACCACACTCATCATTAATAATATGCTGAAAGAGAATACTTTCAAAGCAATCAGGTCAGGGCAATGCCAATGGTGTTCATACCGTGAAGCATGTGGAGCTTAAAAATTATCATATATATTTATTTGACATTAAAAATTCACGGTATAAAAATACATTTTTTATAAAATTCAAAGGACTATAATTATGAAGACAACAGAAATTCTGATCTGCGGTGCAGGCATCGTAGGTCTTACTGTAGCTCGCGAGCTAATATCAAAAGGTTATAAAAATATTTTGATTATTGATAAGGAAGATGAAATCGCAAAACATGCTTCAGGACGCAACAGCGGAGTGCTCCATGCCGGTATTTACTATGCTCCGGGAAGCCTGCGTGCTGTATCCTGTCTATCTGGAAATTTCAGAATGAAAGAATATTGCAGAGAAAAAAAACTTCCACTACTCGAAACCGGAAAAGTAATCGTCGCCAGAGATGAATCTGAACTTCCCACACTCCATGAATTATATAAACGGGCTACTGCAAACGGTGCTAAAGTAGAAATTGTAGATGAGCAGAATTTAAATGAAATAGAACCCAATGCAAAAACTACACATGAAGCTCTCTTCTCACACTATACAGCAGTTGTTGACCCTCGCGCAGTGATGAAATCACTGTACAATGATCTTGATGCAAGTGGAAAAGTTACTTTCATGCTTAATACAGCCTTTATCACATCTAAAAAAAACAATGTAATTGTTACTGATAAGGGTGAAATCAGCTGTGGACTTTTTATCAATGCTGCAGGCTCATACAGTGATAAAGTAGCACTCCCTTTCGGCTTTGGTGAAGGCTACCAGCTCATTCCGTTTAAAGGCATTTATAAAAAAATGAAAAAAGAAAAAGCCCATACAATTAAGGGAAGCATTTACCCTGTACCTAACATTAAGAATCCATTCCTCGGTATTCATTTTACCCGTGGGGCTACAGGGGATGTATACTTGGGTCCCACAGCTATTCCAGCATTTGGACGTGAAAATTACGGTATTATACAAGGTATGGACAAAGAAGCATTCGATATACTCCTGCGTGATACAATTCTTTTTATGCGCAACCCAAAATTTCGTTCTGTAGCATTTGAAGAACCTCGGAAATATTTTTTCAGCGCTTTTTTCAATGATGCCAAAAAACTTGTGAAAGAACTAAACCCTGATGATATCGAAAGTACTCCTAAAGTTGGTATCCGGCCTCAACTGGTAGATATAAAACGTAACGAACTTGTCATGGACTTCCTTGTCGAAAGTGATAAAAAGAGTGTACATGTATTGAATGCAATATCTCCTGCATTTACCAGCTCCATGTATTTCGCTGAAATGATTGTAGAGAAATACATACACTAAGAAATGTATATATAAATACAACGCAAAATAGCGCAGCATCATCTTTAATACAGAGATGTAACATCAAAAAAGGACTTGACTTAACGCCTCATACAGGAAAAAACTTTCCACGGACATAAAAACTACTCTTAAACAATAAATACAGGGATGTATGTATCTAAGGAGATCTTCAACCCTCAAGCTTTTCCAGCTTTTAAGTTGTTATAAATAGAGAGTAGCTTTAACATATACTGTAATAGGAGAACTTAATTATGAATCTTCCTCAGCTCAAAATTGGTGACCTCGTTGCCAAGGTGCCCGTAATTCAGGGTGGTATGGGTGTAGGAATATCTCTTTCCGGCCTTGCATCTGCTGTTGCAAAAGAAGGCGGAATCGGGGTTATTGCTGCTGCAATGATCGGCCTGACCAGCAAGAATGGCGGTAAAGATCATGCAAAAGCACACATCGATGCTCTTACTGAAGAAATTAGAAAAGCCAAAGAAATGACTTCCGGTATTCTCGGAGTCAATATCATGGTAGCGCTTTCAAACTTTGCTGATATGGTCAGTACTTCTGTTAAAGAAGGAGCAGACGTCATCTTCTCCGGTGCCGGACTGCCTCTTGACCTTCCCAAATACGTTACTGAAGGAGCTAAAACCAAGCTGGTTCCCATTGTCTCCTCAGGTAGAGCCGCTTCCATCATCTGCAAAAAGTGGATTTCCAGGTTCGATTACATACCTGATGCCTTTGTAGTAGAAGGCCCCAAAGCGGGAGGACATCTTGGTTTCAAACGTGAACAGCTTGATGATCCCTTGTTTGCTCTTGAAAAGATTCTCCCTGAAGTCATAAAAGCTGTTAAACCATTTGAAGAAAAAACCGGAAGAAATATTCCTGTCATTGCAGCTGGTGGAGTATACTCCGGTGAAGATATCTGCAAATATATTGAAATGGGCGCTGCAGGAGTGCAAATGGGAACAAGATTTGTTGCCACCCACGAATGCGATGCTAATGATGAGTTCAAACAGGCCTATGTAAACTCTACCGAAGACGACATGACTATCATTCAGAGTCCAGTGGGACTCCCAGGAAGAGCTGTCAAAAATGCTTTCCTGCAAGCTGTAACAGATGGTCAGAAAGCTCCGTTCAAGTGCCCTTTCCACTGCATCAAAAGCTGCAAAGTAGAAAAGAGTCCCTATTGTATTGCTTCAGCACTTATCAACGCCCAGCGCGGCAAACTTAAAAACGGTTTTGCTTTTGCTGGCTCCAATGCATGGAGGACTGATAAAATCATTTCAGTCAAACAACTATTCACTGACCTTAAATCTGAGTTTGATAGAGCCTGTTCTCGTTAAACTCATTTCCTCGTAGTTCAAATTAAGAAAGGCGTTCCATTCGGAGCGCCTTTCTTAATTAAATAAAGTCATTATTCACTATAAAAAATATATTTCTACTTGGCATTGCCATCAGCAACATCACTTTTATCTTTTGATTCTTCAGATTTAGCAACTTTTTTAGGAGCTATTTTTTTAGGAGCTGCTTTCGGTGTTGATGGCTTTGCTACCTTAGGTTTGTTTCGCTTTGTTGTTATTATTGACTCCAGCTTTTCAGCAGCGGCCTGAGTCTCTGAGGCTTCACCAAGATAATGCATCTCCCCTGCAGGCGAAATCCAATGCCACCCTTCAGGCTTTTTTAAAACACGGGCACCTTTTCCATCAAGATAATCTTTAAACGAAGCTTTTTCCAGACTTTCATCTATCTGCTGGTTAAGCTTACGGTTCTCAGCCATAACCTGAGTATGCCTAAAAATTTCAAATGCGCTGTGAACTAAATCAAATGCAGGGTCTGTAACTTCACTTTTTTTTGAGGAAAGTTCTTTCTCAAGCTGCGCAAGGTCTTTTTTAAGACTACGAATTTCAAAAAGAGCATCCTTTCTTGCTTCTTCACTTTTAGCGTCAATTGCATTGGTCACTGTTGCTGCAGTCTGCTTCTTCATTGAAATTCCTCCGATTAAAATTAGTTAATACTAAAAACCTATTAAAATTTATTCTACTCATCATCCCCATCTCTGAAAGGTGGTGCCTGATTTCCAGCTAAAGGATGAGCTTTGTCGTAGACATTCATGATATGTTGCAGATTTAAATGAGTGTACCGTTGCGTAGTGCTCAAATGTTCATGCCCGAGAAGCTCCTGAACAGAGCGCATATCAGCTCCGGACTGAAGCATATGCGACGCAAAGCTGTGACGGAGCATATGCGGATGAACACCACCATATACTCCTGCATTTTCTGCCATCCTGGCGAGAATACGATTAACCTGCCTGCGATTAATACGCGCCCCCCGATTGCCAACAAACAGAGCTTGCTCCTCTAATGCTGGGCGAAAATCTTCACGTACAGCCAGATATGCATCAATAGCTTTGCATGCAGTATCACTAAGGGGGGATATTCGCTCTTTATTCCCTTTTCCAGATACCCGGACAATTCCACTGGAAGTATCAGCGTCATATATATCAAGTGATATAGCCTCACTCACCCGTAAACCTGAACCGTATAAAATCTCAGCGATTGCCAGATCTCGTCTATCGGCTGGTTCATCACCAATATGTGCATCCAAAATACCAACAGCCTGATCCACGTTTAACGAACGTGGGTGACGAATTTCCTGCTTGGGATTACGTATACCTACCATAGGATCATTAGCGATAAACCTATGTCGTGTCATATATTTAAAAAATGATCTTAAAGAAGAAAGTTTACGGGATAAAGTAGACTTGGCAAGACGCTTGGCATGTAGCTTTGCTAGAAATTCACGAACCTGATCAGGTTTTATCTGCTCAGGAAGGGCTAACGACTTACGTCGTGTTTTTAAAAATTCCTCAAACTGAGTCAGGTCTTTTTCGTAAGAACGCAAGGTAGCTTTGGATGATCTTTTCTCTACATCCATATAAGTCATAAAAATTTGGACCGATTCAGGTAAATCAGTTGGTGCGGCGGTCGAGGACATAACTGCTCTTAGGGTTTTCCTTGGCTTTTTTCTTAAGCCCCATTGCAATAGCTGAAACTTCACCAAAATGTTTAAGCTTACCGTTAATATTAAAAACAACAGCAATAGAAATTGCCATCAAAGGAAAAGTCTGAATATTCCCCTGACGGTCAGTCGAAACTATGGACTTACGTTTGCGATCTTCCATGTCATAAAAATTTGGTACTATACTATCGAAAGAAAAGATGATGCGCTTACAAACTTCTTCAATAATTTCCGGTGAAGTTATTACAACAAAATCATCACCACCGACATGACCTACAAAAGTTTGTTCGCCAGCAAAGCTTTTAACCGTATTGACTATTATACGGGCACTCAGCATGAGGACTTCATCGCCGCGCGAAAATCCATACTTATCGTTAAAGGATTTGAAATAATCAAGATCACAATAAGCAAGTGCAAAATCCTGCTGACGATCAATCAAAGTTTGAATACGCTGAATAATGGAAGTATTACCGGGTAACTTAGAAAGCGGGTTTGCATCAAGGGCACGCAATGCCCGGCAGAGAGTCAGGTTAACCCTGTCACGAACAACAGATTTGATGAACGGACGCAATATAAAGTCATCAACTTCAATTTTATTCCAATCCCACGGATTATCAAAATCAGCTTCATCCATACAAACGATAACCGGAAGCTGTCGATAAACATTTTCACTTTTCACAAGTCGGGCAAGGTCAGAAGCGGAAACATCCTGCAGCCTATTATCCACTACCAATAAATCAGGAGGATTATTAAACAGGTCTTCTACAGCTCCTTTGGCTTCAGAATAAAAAGTGAATTCAAGCACATCTTCAGGCCAAATACTGCTTAAAAGAACTTTAAACTCTTCATCCGGTGAAACAAGAATTGCTCTGTTTTTTTTAACCCCAAGTAGTCCATGATTCTTATTATTGTCCATAAGCTACGCTTATCATCACTAAAAAATAACGTCAAAGATTCACTGCATTGTAAAAGCTTCTAATACAAAGCTGACTATAGGAAACATCTATTAGAAAGTAAGATCTGAAATTTCCATGAACTGATCTGACAGCTCATCCATAACAGGTTCAAGATCTTTCATCTTGAGTTTCAGAATTTTCATTGCCGCAGGTTTAAAATATGAAATCTGATCATCTCCACCGTTACCATACTCGAAGAGACGAACTAAAAAATCACCAACATGCACAACCGCAGCAGTCTGCTGATAAAATTGTGCTCTATCGGGATGATGGTGGTATGTCATTGCTTCGCGAACATTTGGAGGAAGATGCCAATGTCGTGCAAGCCATGAATTAATACGATCATGACCAAAGCCAAGAATCATACGCTCTGCATCATAATAGCAAACATTTTTTTCCTTTACTGTCATACGGACGGCTTCATTAAGTTCTGGAAGCTGAACTGCGGTAACGACCTTTCCAAGATCATGCAGAAGACCGGCTACAGTAAATTCTTCAGGATCATCAAATCCAGCAGCCTTGGCGATAGCACCACTTGCCAAAGCACAACCAAGACTGTGTTCCCATAGTCCAGACATGGCTTTCTGAATCATATCAAAGACTGAGGTAGAAATAATAATACCCCGGATAACATTTAGACCGAGCAATACCAAAGCATGCTGAATAGTAGTAATTCTACCCGGAAAACCATAAATAGGAGAATTAACCATTTTCAGAACCTTGGCAGAAAGAACCTGATCCTGAGAAATTACTTTTGCTACCTGCTCTGTCGAAGAGTTAGGATCATCAACAAGTTTGGTTACTTCATCAAGCACCGTTGGCAAAGTAGGCAGATCCGAGGTGGAAAGAATCTGTCCTTTAACACTGGTTTTTAAATCCTGATCGGACACAATTACACCTCACCGTTTTCAGAGGCTTCTGCGGCGGCAGCTGCTTCTGCAGCTTCAGCGGCTTCTGCGGCGGCCTGCTCTTCTGCAAGTCTTGCAGCTTCTTCTTCAGCTTTTTGCGCTGCAGCCTTCAAATTGAAATACTCGCGAAAGAAACCTTTCACACGGAACATCCATTTATCTTTGGAGTATCGACGAAAAAGAAAATCAAGACGCTCAGCTTTTTGCGCCCACGAAGAATTGCCATTGTCACCCAAATCCAAAGGCGTACCTTTGACAACAATGCGCTCAACATTCATTGATTCCAATTTACTGATAATACCTTCAGTCAGTTCCAAACCTTCAGCCAGAACAACCATTCCATTCTCACGAGTGACTGGTTTGTCTAGCTTCATACCCGGTTTTGCAAGTTTAACTGGAATTTTCTGCATCAGTCGAATATCTCCTAATGAAAATCAAAAATAGTAACTTAAACTCAGCAACGATTGAGATCATAATACATGCCGGGAAAGCGCACAACAATTCCCTTTATTTCCATACCGAGTATTGCTGAACCAGCAAGAGAAACATCTACCCCGGCACTTCTGGCAATCTCATCAATATGAAGCTTGCCACCGGAGTTCAAAACGCTTGCAATCTCTGACTCAGGAGACTTCAATGTTGAAATATCTACTATGGCTTTAGCAGGTAGAGAAGCGGCAGAGCTATTATTTTCAGAACTGAGCTTTACTGTGTTAACCATTACTTTCGACCTTAATGGGCATACAGTTTTAGCTTCATAATTCATATCATTATCAGCACTAAGCGAATGCCTGATATTCATTAAAACATCTTCGGCTGTTTCAACTAAAGCTGCTCCCTCTTTAATCAGTTTTAGGCAACCTGAAAAGTTTTTTTCACCAATGGGGCCGGGAAGAGCCATAACTTCTCGTCCTTGTTCAGCTGCAAGGCGAGCAGTTATAAGACTTCCACTGGCAATGTCGGCCTCAACAACCAGCACCCCGACACTAAGTCCGCTGATTATACGGTTGCGAAATGGAAAATTTCCAGCATAAGGCCTGGTCCCAGGAGAGAACTCTGAAACAACAAGTCCCCTTCCAATCATTTCTGTTCGCAAATCTTCACTGTCAGCAGGGTAATTCTCAATATCCAACCCTGTGCCTAGAACCGCAATTGTCGATCCAATACCCTTTAATGCCTCTTTATGAGCACATCCGTCAATTCCCCTTGCAAACCCTGAAACAACTGTCACCCCATTTCTTGAAAGCTCGCCAGAAATTCTGCGAGCGTAGTCAAGACCGAGCCTGCTGCTCTTGCGTGATCCGACAATACCTACAGAAGGATTACCTAACAAGGCAGGATCACCATAATAATAAAGATATGTTGGAGGATCCGGAATTTCTTTTAAAGATACAGGAAAGAGAGGGTGAGTCCATGGAAGAATGCCAAAACCAAGCCGCATGGCTTCTTTATACTCTTTTTCAGACTCTGCACGCCAGAGTTCTTTAGCGGCATTATCCGCACAGGCATCAGAGGACAGCCCTCTCTGGACCCAATTGGAAGAATCTTTTAAGGCCGCATATGCACTATTATATTGCTTAAGAATCCGAGACCATGATTTAGGGCCGAGACCAGGTGTATGCCGCAGGGCCAGACATGCAAAATATTCTTCCTTGAGTGAATTCAAATTTCGCCCACCATGTAATGATTATCCCTCAATTTCGAGTAATCTGCTTCTGCCAATTTTAGCAGGGTCAGACTTAGGGTATTCATCGATAAGTGTACGCAGATAAAAAACTGCATTTTCGCGGTCACCTAGTTTGTCATAAGCAAGGCCTATTTTAAGCATTGAATCAGGAACCTTACCAGCTTTTGGAAAACGTCTGCTGACCTCTTTAAATTTTAATATGGACTGAGCAAAGTTTTTTTCAGAATAATATGTCTCACCTATCCAGTAAAGTGCATTAGGAGCTAGTTTAGATGAAGAATTATCTGTAAGATATTGAGTCAGCAGATTTCTAGCTTCAAGCGGTTTGTCGTTTAAAACCAAATGAACTCCTTCCTGATAAAGCGTATCGCCGCTAAGAGGGGATTTCATTTTCGAATCTTCAGAAGCTACTCTCTTAGTTGCAATCGTAGAATTTTCACCAGGAACATTCATCCATGGTTTTTCCTCACTGCTTGCAGCACCGCCCATAACAACTGCTTCTTCTGTAATAACTTCAACAGGAGTAATTTCCTCTTCCGATTTCATAGCCAGCATTTTCTGCTGATTCTCTTTTAATTCAGCAAGAGTCTTATCAAGTTCAGTCATACGATCTTGAAGCTTTCCAATCTGCGCAGTTGTATCATTATGATTGCGCTCCATCTGATCTTTTTGTTCGTGCATCCCTTCCTTGAAATTGAGAAAACTCTCTTCAAGGCTTTTAAGCCGCCACTCTTCACTTCCGCCCCACGCAGGCTGCTCAGGCTGCTTGCTGGCAAAACAACCACAAATAGAGAAAACCAGAATGACTACTGGAAGGATACGAAAATACTTCATCAAACATGTCTCCGAATGACTTATGGAACTCATTATAATAATTTCAGCGAAACGCATTTGTTTACTGTAAATGATGAATTTGGTTCAAGTTTCAACGGCTTTAAAGTAGGACACTTGGAACCATTTGGCAAGCAGATCAAACCTTTTACAGAATGATTACCGTAGTCCACTTGCTTCCAGACCAAAATTAAGGCAAAAGTGCATACAAAAGAAATGAATATTCCTTATTCATATCAAGCAGAAAGTTCTTTAAATTTTATAATTTAATTTTAAGAACAGATTATGAATCCTAAGTTTAAAGCCCATATAAATATTTTCTGCTAAAACCAGAACGGAGCAAGGTCTTAAATGATCTTTGCACCTTGCTTTTTGCAGAACAAATATTATCTGTACGATGACACTATTTTTAAGGAAAGATAACTATGAACATTCCCATGGAGCCAATGCGGCTCGCAGTCCAGTACACGGGGCAGATGCTCCCCAAAGCTATTGTTGATTTTACAACTCTTGCAGCAATAGGATCTCCTATTCTGGCTCTAATTCTCGAAATTACTGCTAAGACCCGCAAGAAAATATTTTATGACAAACTTGCTCAGCAAATTACAGCATTGTCCCTTATCCTTTATTTTATCTTTATATTTTGTCTTGCTGGAATTGCAACATTCTTTATTGGCAAAATGCCATGGTTAAAAGATTGGTTCATGAATCCACACTCACCTGTGATGATGTTTTACATCACTTTAGGTGTCGCTCTGCTTGGCCTGATCCCGTACAAACTTTCATGGAAAAAACTCAAAAAAAATAAACCGCTCCATGTCCTGCTGGGATTAATCGGTTCTTTGGGAGGAATTTCTTCAATACATGTAGCAACCGTGATAATGCAAAAATTCTTTACTTTGCAAACCAAGACCACTTCGCCGTCAATACCGCAAGTCCCATTTTATACCCACTTTTATAATGTGCCTGGAAATGCAGGATTATGTCTATCTGGAATATACCTCATTATGGCAATTTCATTTGCAGCAACAGCAGGTGGACTTTATCTCGTCCTGCGTCGCAATAAAGATGATTTTGGGCGTGATTACTATAAATTTTCTCTCCCGGTTATTGCCAAGTGGGCTTTGATTCCTACTTTTGCTCAGCTTTTAGCTGTTGTGGGTGTTATTTATTACCTGACAGGATCAAATACTCAGATTCTATATCAAAATATCACAACGGCTTCAGCTCTAGGAACATCACTTGGCCTTGTCATCCTATGCTGTGCCATCTGGATTGTAACCTGTAAGAGTGAAACTCCTATACGTCACAAAATAGGATTAGGATTAGCTCCTTTTTTGATGATTGCAGCGCATGCAACTCTTATGGCTGGTGCAATGAACCTTTTTTTGACCATGCCATTATAACTAGACTTTATTACTGCTAAAAAAGAACACCCCTCTGAGGAAGACTTTCTCCAGAGGGGTGTTCTTTTTTTATGAAATAAAGGTACTAGTACTAACCCTACATAGATCCTTTGACAGTAGCCATACTGTATATCTCATGTGGATCTAGAATTAATACAACACTACCATCACCCATGATAGTTGCTCCAGATACGCCCCTAAGGTCAAAAGCATTCAGGTAATTACCAAGAGGTTTGATAACTATCTCCTGACGCTCCAGAAGCCTGTCAACAACGAGTCCGAGTCTACGCTCATTATCATGCACGATAACAACAGGAAGAACTTCACGGTCTGGATCACTTACAGGTTGGTCAAGCAACTCTGCCAACTCAGCAATACCGAGAACTTCTCCACGCAAAGTAACGGCTTTACGGTTGTTAACCTCAGTCAGCCTTTCTGCTTCAATTTTAGTCGTCTCAGAAACAGCATCCAGAGGAATAGCATAGTTAGCACCATTAATCTGAACCATCAGCGCATCAATAATTGCCAAGGTAAGCGGCAAGGTCAAAGTAAATTTAGACCCTTTGCCAACTTCAGATGAGATTTGAACACTACCTTTCAAATCTTTGATATTGTTACGCACAACATCCATACCTACACCGCGACCTGAAATGTCAGTTACTTTTTCAGCTGAAGAAAACCCCGGTGCAAAAATTAATTCAATAGCTTCACGATCGTCAAGATTTCTAGCTTCATCAGCAGAAATAACACCTTTTTTGACTGCGACAGTACGCATCTTTTCAGGATCAATTCCGCGACCGTCATCTTCGACCTCAATAGCAACAGAGTTCCCTTTATGATAGGCCCGTAGCCATACATGCCCCTGTGGAGGCTTACCATTAGCAATGCGTTCTTCTTCCGGTTCTAGCCCATGGTCGACAGAGTTTCTGATCAAATGAACCAGAGGATCGCCAATTTCCTCGACAACACTCTTATCAAGTTCAGTCTCTTCGCCTTCAGTAATCAGTTCAACTCTCTTTCCACTTTTACGACTAAGGTCACGAACCAATCTTGGAAATCTCGAAAATACTGTCTGAACAGCAACCATTCTCACCTTCATGATCGTATCCTGAAGGTCATCAGAAATTCTAGACAGAGCATATGTTGTTTCAGTTAATTGCTGAGCAACATCCTGTACATCAGACTGCCCATCTTCAAGCCCACGAGCCAGCATGGTATAACGTCCCCGGCTGATAATTAGCTCACCAATAAGGTTCATCAGGTGGTCAAGTTTCTGATGATCAACTCTGATCGTAGACATAGCCTTAGGCTTTGATGTCTTTGCTGCAGGTGGAGCTGCTGCCGTTTTAGCTGCAGCCTTGGCTGCTGGCTCAGGAGCTTTTTTAGGTGCCGGAACTTCTTTTTTAGGCTCAGGTTTCGGTGCTGGCTTAGGCTCAGGTTTCGGTGCTGGCTTAGGCTCAGGTTTCGGCGCTGACTTAGGCTCAGGTTTCGGTGCTGGCTTAGGCTCAGGTTTCGGTGCTGGCTTAGGCTCAGGTTTCGGCGCTGACTTGGCCTCTGGTGCAGATTCTACTTTCGGACTTGAAGCAGCTTCAGGCTCAGAGCTTTCAGTACTACCATCTTCAAGTTCGGCTACAGCAGCAGCAATCATCTCTGAAATAATGCCACATTCCTGACGCAATAAATCCAGCATCAGACCGAAATCCATATCAGAATTGCGAGCCTGATCAACAAGTCCGGCAGTACGCTCAGCATATTCACGCAGGTCATCAAATCCCATGTATCCACCAGAGTTCTGGATAGAAACAAGACTCCTGAATAACGCATCAATGTAATCTTTCTGGCTTGAATCCTCTGCAAGAGTTTTCAGAGCCAGATCAATATTATCAATCTGCTGATTTACAGTCTGCTGAAAAATGGAAATATCTTCCGGATCCATTCCATCTGAAGAATCATCTTGAGACTCATCTTCGACTTCAATACCGGACTCATCTTCAGTTAAATCATCTTCGATATCATTATTATCAAGAGCTACGACCTCACCCTTTTCAACAGCTTCCTGTAAAGGATTAACCAGTTGATCAATATCGAGAGGCTGAACTTCTCCGGTAGATGGAGTAACGTGAGCAATTAACGCCTCTATACCGTCAACGACAGCCAGAAGCAGATCAATCATGGTACGCGTAGCTGCTGCTTCGCCTTTGCGAACTTTATTGAGCAGTGTTTCTGCTTCATGGGTAAGAGAATTCAATTCACGAAAACCGATAATTCCACTGTTACCTTTCAGGTTATGGAAATATCTGAAAATATCATTGATAAGATCATCATTACCATCCGGATCCTGCTCGAGTTCAAGTAGACCATTGGTTAAATTTTCAATAATCTCATGAGCTTCCTCTAGAAAATCAGCAAGATGCCCTTCCCCCACAGTTGTCAGCTTGTAGGGTTCAACACTTTCGTTGACTATAGCGACAAACTGAAATGATTGCTTACGACCAGCTGATTCGGTTGTGTTAGAGTCCTGCACCATTTCAACCTCCAGCAATTCATTTTCGGTTTCTTCATACTCTGCAACCGGTTCAACTTCCGGTTCCAGAAGTAACTCAGGCTCGTCATCTTCGGACTCTTCTTCCACTGCATCAGGAACAAACGTAGGAGGAGTCTCCCCAGCCATAATAGCATCAATTCGCTGAATTGTTATAGAAGTATCTACGACACCTTCATTGCCAAGCTCATCAAGATTATCGATCAACTGCCGCAGTAGGTCCGTGGCAGCAAGGATCACATCCATTATCTCTGATGTAACACCAATCTCGCCTTTGCGGAGTTCATCCAGAATGTTCTCAGCTCTATGCGCAAGACCATTAATTATATTAAGTCCCAGAAATCCCGAAGCACCTTTAAGCGAATGCATCGGTCTGAAAATTTCATTAAGAAGGTCGAGATTCTCGGGATTGTTTTCCAATTCAAGAAGATTTGGTTCAATCGTTTCGAGATGCTCTTTGGCTTCGATAATAAAATCTGCAAAAATTTCAGGATCCATGAAATCCTGGCTCATCTAGAGACCCCTGTATTAAAAGTTCCTCTGCGATCAATCACAGCATCCGATAATTTACTTAATAGCCCGGACAGGCACAAGCAATCAATACATTACCCCAGAAGCATTTTAATATTCTTGACCATTTTTTCAGGCTGTGCAGGTTTAACCATATAAAGGTTTGCACCTAGACTTAACCCAGTCTGAATATCTTTTTCCTGACCTTCAGTTGAAAGGACAATGATAGGAATATCTTTATATGCATCCTGCTCGCGAACGGTCTTAATATAAGTAAATCCGTCCATCCTTGGCATGTTAACATCTGAAATAATCAAGTCTACTTTTTCAAGGCTATACAATTTCTCAAGTCCGTCAAGACCGTCTTCGGCAGTAGTAACCTTGAATCCCTCTTTTTTCATAATGAAGGCAACGAGGTTCCTTACAGTCTTTGAATCGTCCACAATAAGAATATGTTTAGGCATTTCCCTCTCCTTCACTCTTTAAAATTTGTTCAACCAGTCTATCAACGGAGAGAATGCTGACTAATTTTTCCCCGTATTTGTACAGGCCGAGCAGGAAATCAGAGGCTACACCGATCTCAGATTCAACTCCCCAGACCAGCTCTTTTTTTTCAGCACGATACATTGTTCTGACTGCACTAATAGCTAATCCTATCTGGAGTCCTTTATGCTTGCAAACTACTACAAACTTATCTGAGACTCCCTTACCATCATGCAGCAAGTGCCGCAAATCGAGTACAGGGGTAACCCTACCTCTAAGATTAATAATGCCCTGCATATACCTTGGAGCTGCGGGAAGCAAAGTAACAGGTACTTTTCTAACGACTTCCTGTATCACCATAATAGGTAAACCGTATTCCCTATCTCCAACAACAAAACTCACAAGTTGAACTTCATCTTCATCTCTAAGCTTTTCTTCAAAATCAGCAGAGCTGCCTTCGCCAGAGTAATCTTGAGGAGCTGAACCGAAACCAGGCAAAGCAACATCACTTCTCGGATCAACACGCTGAATATTATCAAAGGAAGATTTACCTCCAATACCCATGTATTTATCCATAAAAGCTGCTTCGGCATCAGTATAACCGCTTGCCTGTTTTTCCTCACTGGGAAGGTTAACATTCTCAACGAAATATTCTTCAGGCGTTTTCATTTCTGATAATCTCTCTTGCAAGCTGCATGTATTCTAATGCGCCTCTTGTATTAGGATCTACATCAAAAATAATCCTTCCACTGGCGCAAGCCTCTCTAAATTTCGTATCCATATGTACTATGGTACTAAAAACTTTTTCTCCGAGCTTTCTCCTGATAAGATTCAAAATCTTCCGACAAGCTCCTGCCCTTCCGTCATACATGGTGGGCAAGGCTCTGAATTTAACAGGTTCAGGCAAAACTTTATTTAAAATCTTTATTGTATCGAATAACAACCGAATACCATAAAGAGCTAAAAAATCTGTCTGTATGGGAATCAAAACTATATCAGATGCTACTATGGCATTAACAAGCAAAACTCCCACATGAGGCGGACAGTCTATGATTATATAATCATAATGAGCTTTAACCTCTTCTAAAGCCTTGGAAAGGACCATCCCCTTATTCTTCCTGTCCTTAAAATCAACCTCAAGCTCAGAAAGTCTGATACTGGCCGGAACAAAATCAAATCCGACATCTTCACGTTTCAGAACAATTTTCATCCAGATTGTCTTAAAATCTGTATTTTCAAAGAACAAATCATGTGCTGTCTCAGTTAAGTTTTCTGGGTAATATGACATATGCACCGATGCATTTGCATGTGGATCGAGATCAATAACCAAAACTTTTTTTGAAAGTCTGGAAAGAGCCTCTCCCAATGTAAGTGCTGTAGTAGTCTTGCCTACCCCTCCTTTCTGATTAGCAATAGCATAAACCTTAGCTCGAGAATTATTTTCACTTAACATATCACTATCTTTAATATTTACCATGTCAGTCCGCATATTTAAAATTTTATTTTGCAGACTGCATTATTCCAGCTTCTGGTAAATAATAGCTCCGGGATGGTGCACAGGCTTAAAAGCTCTGGTAATATTATGCAGTGATTCTGAGTGTCCAATAATCAGAAATCCACCCGGGACTAGATTATCATAATAGGCATTGATAACTTTTTTCTTCATTGCCTCATCAAAATAAATGATAACGTTCCTGCAAAAAACTATTTCAGAGCGCTCAACCCTTTTCACCTGCATTCGGTCACTCAGGTTGATCTGTCCAAAGCTGACAAGCTTCTTGATCGCAGGCTTAACTTTATACTGCTTACCATCCTGCTCAAAGTACTTTCTAACAATTTCCTTAGGAGTCGTTCTAAGTGAATACTCGCTGTATACAGCACGTCGTGCAGACGTCAGAACTCTTTCAGAAAGGTCGTTAGCAGTAATTTTAATATCCCAGCTGGAAAGCTCTGCGCCAAGCACATCATGAATAATCATGGCAAGAGTATATGGCTCTTCACCAGTAGAACATCCTGCTGACCATATGCGTAAACGTTTTCTTCTTTTTTTACGCAGTTCGTTCAGCACTTCCGGAAGTACTTTGGTTTGAAAAACCTTAAGCTGAGGAGGGTTGCGGTAAAAACTTGTTTCATTTGTTGTTATAACCTCAAAGAGCTTATTCAGTTCCGACTTCTTACCTGGGTCATACTGTAAATAATAGTAGTATTCGCCAAAATTCTTCAGGTTAAGTTCCTTCAGACGGTTAGAAAGACGGTTTTCAAGCAGGTACTTACGGTTTCCAGCAATAAAAATACCGGCTTGATCATAGATAAAATCTCTTAACTGGGTAAATTCCAGCTCAGATATTTTTAACTCTTTGCGCAGTGATATAGTTTTTGAAAACAGAGAAGACATCTAATCCCCTTCTCCTTGCTCTTCCTGGATTCTTAAAATAGCCTCTTCGGCAGCTTGTACCAGTTCCGGGTTAGCATCACCATTGGAAGCTTCAAGCAAAGCCTGAAAAGCCATGGTTCCGCCAATAGTACCTAGAACTTCAACCACTTTGATTGCTACAAGCTTATTAGGAGAATCCAGCATTGTTATTAATTGTGGAAGCGCACTTTCTTCACGATGTTCGCCAAGAGCCTCCGCAGCACGAATCTGCACCCAGTCATCATCATCCTGAAGAGCCTGAATAATATAAGGAATAACTTCATCTTTATAACAACTGCCCAACAGCTCCACAACGGTTAACCGCACATCACGATTTTCATCATGAAGTCTGGAAATAACTAAAGGTAAACTCTCGGCGTGCGAACCGCAGTCATGGAGGGCTTCAAGGGCAATTTTCCTAACATCAGGCAACTCATCTTCAAGGGCCATTCTTATGTACTCAATATTAGCCTGGGCATCTAGTTTGCCCATTGCAAAAACAGCCATAAGCCGATCTATTGCTTCATCACTTTCAAAAAGATTGACAAATCTCTGATTAATTTCGTCACCGCCAATAGCAACACAGGCATCAAGGGCAGCCTCTTTTACATCATCATAGGGATGATCCAACAAAGCAAATATACCATCAATTGCTTTTAAATCTTTAAGCTTAAGTCCAAGAAAATGGATAGTAGACTTAAGCATGGATCCGTCTTGTTCATTCTTAAGAATATTCTCGAAAAATTCTTTAGCCTCATCTCCAGCAATTTCAAGCAAAGCCTCAAGGATTTCACGTTTTATATTGCGATCTCCACCTTCAAATGCATTCATAAGTGCATCAGAAACATCTTCGCCTTCAAGATGGGATAAAAGCTGAACGGCCAATGATGCCTTCTTCATATTGCCGCAGTTAAGAGCATCAACCATTGAAGAATTAAAGCTTAAATTGGACATATCCTCTATAATATTAGCGAGACGGTCTCTGTCACGGTCATGGTCAAGCTCACAGGCAATATTAAGAACCTCTGCAGTTGCCTTTTCACCACCGACAAAACTTAGGCCGGTAATAGCTGCGTCCTGCACCTCATGGTCTTCATCCTTAAGAGCAATAAGCATATACTCTCTAAGTTTTTCTCGCTCTGAAGCAGAAAGGAGTTTGAGAGACTTTCCACCAAGAATACCAACAATAGCCTTGACTATTTTATTGCGCAAAGCAGTCGGAGATTTATCAAGATGGCGCAAAAGCATAGTAACGGCTTTAATATTTCCGACCTCTCCCAAAGCGTCCACAATCATTGATGCAACAAGATCAGAACTGGAATTCAAAGCCTTAACCAACGCGTCTACTGAGCTGGAGTGCTTAATCTTTGCAAGAGCTTCAATGACTGCATACTGAACCCATTCATCATCAAGCATAGCCTTGTTCAAGCACCGGGCTGCGGCAGGATTTGCAAGATCCCCAAGACTGACAGCAGCCTGATAACGAACATTTACTTCAGGATCTTTAAGTAAAGCATCACATAAAGGCTCAACAGCCATAAAACTGTCCGTAGAACCTAAAATGTCTGTCGCAAAAATACGGATATCAGCGTCATCATCATGCACCAGATCAACCAGTGAAGGAAAATCCTGAGCTCCTACTTCACGCAAAATATCCATAGAAAGATTTCGTGCAGGAGCATCGTCAGAGCGCAACAACGGCACAACAGCTTGTACCACACTTTTACCGCCGATGCTGCGTAATGCGTGATCAGCTGCCTCCTGCAATCCTAAATGATTGGATTTGAGCAAGTCAGCCAGTAACGGTACAGCATCAGCACAACCAAGCTCTCCGGCTTGAAAGGCAGCCTCGCGGACAATCTCATTGTCATCACTTTTAAGTTCTTCAAGAACTTTGGAACAATCCGTCATCGCCAGTTCCCCACTGTTTTACGCTGCAAGATAATTTCAAATTTTCGTCTACAGGTAGAGATTATTTATGATGGCATTAGCCATATCATCAATATCTACAATTTCATCAGCAAGTCCGTCATCTACGATAGCCTTAGGCATTCCATAAACGACACAGGAAGAATCACTCTGAGCGATAGCCCTTCCTCCCTTACTTTTAAGTTCCCTGATGCCATCACGCCCATCATTGCCCATTCCAGTCAAGATGACTCCTAAAGCACGACGGCCAACAGCATCGGCCACAGACGAAACTAAAACATTTGCTGAAGGTTTATAAAGGGCTTCTTTAGGGTTCGGTGTCACGATAAGATCAATTCTGCTTACCTTTTGATCAAGAATCAGATGCGATCCACCTGGAGCAATAAATACATGTCCAGGCAACAATCTGTCACCTGTCTCTGCCTCTTTAACATTTAGCTGACTTACACCATTCAGCCTGTTAGCAAACGGTCCGGTAAAAGCCTTAGGCATATGCTGAGCAATAACAATTCCAGCAGGAAAATCTTTAGGAAGCGAAGATAAAATCTTCTGAACAGCAGGAGGTCCGCCGGTCGATACGCCTATAACCACAATATCACGCTTTGCACGTCCACGAGGAGTTCTTAAAGATACAGCCTGACGACGAGCGGCTGATGCCGAAGGCCTCACTCTAGGAACAGGACGCATCTTGCGGTTAGCAATAGTTTTAACCTTGGAAATAAGGTCTCGCTCAATTTTTACTATATCCAGAGAAACTTTAGACAGCTGCTTAGGAATAAAGTCTACTGCCCCAAGGTCCATGGCCTTAAGCGTTGATTCTGCTCCTTCAGTTGTCAAAGAACTTACCATCAGGACAGGTCGCGGCATTTCCATCATTATATGCCGTAATGCGGTCAATCCGTCCATCTTCGGCATTTCAATATCAAGAGTTACGACATCAGGATTATGCTTCCTGATAACCCTTAATCCTTCCTCGCCGTCGCGCGCAGTAGCCACCACCTTAATACCGGGATCTTTTTCCAGCATCGTACTGATGGCTTTACGCATAAAAGCAGAATCATCTACAACTACGACATTTATCACTAACCAGATCTCCTTTCCCTTGGCTCATACGTCTATAAAAGCATCTAACAACTTGTATATAAAAGTTTTTCTAATTTTTTTTCAAAACCAAAAACAATCACCGAAAATATACTCTGAATCATAACTGTAGATAAAACTTCGCACATATGTGAGTTTTTGTCCAACAAACTCCTCGAATTTCACAAAAAATCGTATTAGAAATTTATTTAAATTTTTTTTTAAAAAATGAACAAATATCATAAAACACAGAAACCATATCTGCAAGAACATAAAAAAAATATTGTTCATCTTTTTGAAATTATTTTTTTAGTTCATTTTTTTCTTGCCATTACAATAATCATTAGATAATTACCCTCCCACATGACGGGATGTGGCTCAGCCTGGTAGAGCGCTGCGTTCGGGACGCAGAGACCGCAGGTTCAAATCCTGCTATCCCGACCAGATATTTTAAGGGGTTACGGTTAAAACTGTAACCCCTTTTTGCTTTTTCAAGCACTGTCACTGGTCTCCACAACTTCTCCCACTTCACCCGGATTTATCATATACTGTCTGTAGAGAGCTAAAGCCATACAGCTTAGTGGTAATGCCATAACCAATCCAAGAAATCCAAGTAGTTTGCCCCAAATAGATAAAGACAAAAGAATCATCCATGGTGACAGCCCTAGACTCTCACCTTGCAGTCTTGGAACCAGAACTGCGTCCTGAATGATCTGCACAACAGCGAAAACAATTCCGACTCCTCCAAGCGCATACAACATATTACCACCCGTTGCCAAAGCACTGATGCCTGCCAACAGAAATGCTGGAATCAGTCCGGCTATCTGTAAATATGGAACCATATTAAGCAACCCTATAAGCATGCCCAACATAATAGCCAGAGGTAATTGAATAATCAGAAATCCAGTAGAAAAAAGACAACCTATAATAAGTGCAATTAAGGCCTGAGTGCGAAAATACCGATTAGTTACATTTGTAAACTCATCAACCAGAGAACTTAACTGTACCCGATATTTAGCTGGTATCTGTTTCCTCCAGTTGGCTAATTTATCATAGTCAGCAAGAATAAATACCAGATATAGAATAATAACAAATATTCCGGCTAAAGCGGCAAGAGTCTGAGCTGATCCGCTGACAAGATTCCATATTCCCGGCAGAGCTTTTTGAGCTGATACCTGCAGCAGGTGTGTCAATCCAGATTCACTTAAAAAAGAGCGTACATCATCCTGCTTGGCAAGCTCCAGTACTGTATGCCAGATATCTTCAGGAATATAGTCAGCCGCCCTATGAGCAACAGTAGAATCATTGACAAGTTTAGCCAATAACAATCCGGTATGCTTAAGCTCGGAACCTATCATACGTATGGCCAACCAGAATAATTTGACTGCTGGAATCAGCAGCACAAGCAATGTTAAAATAACTGCGGCCGTGCGATTTTTAATAAATTTTCCTGTAAAATTAACCAGTGGGTTGAGCAGGTAAGCCAAAGCAAGTGCAACGGCAAACGGTGCAAGCACATCACTAAGCGTTCTCAAGAGCAGAACACTTATCCAAATGAATCCAGCTCCAAGCACCAATCGCACCACGCGATCAAAAGTATATGGAGTGCTTTCATCAAGCATCATGTTCCTTCCTTTTAGCTGAAAATTTATACAGAAAACAAGACAACTCAATCAGTAGCATAGCCTAATTCATTGAATATCATATTTACATAAAATTTTAAAAGCATATAAATCTATTCCCGTCCATAACGAAGCTCATGCATACGACGGCCGGCACGGGCAATTTCTCCTCCAAGAGCACGGATGTTCCATATAAACGCCGAAATATTGTTACGACGTTCCATGGGAACAGCTTCAAAGTCACCCCGCACACGAGCATCGCCAACCGCTGACATAAAATTAGCAATAGCCAGATCAAAATCTGGCTCAGGTGGACATTCCTCAGGGGTTAAAGCATAGCACTCAAGCCATGCATAATAATCAGCTGCATCTGCTAAAATATTTTTCATTCCATCAGTGATAGAAGGAAGAGGTCCTCCATAACCTCTACGAATAATCGTAGACATAGTCATAAGCAGACTATGCATACGGCTAAAGGTTCTATGAAGCCGTGTCAAAGAATCGCGCTGCCACCCTTGCAATCCCGGCTCAGCCGCTGCCTCACGAAAAGACTCAGAACATGTATCCAGCATCTGTGATGCCTTAATACGACTCTTTACAAGTTCAGGTTCACTTACCCCGCCATATAAATATGATTCAGCAAGTTTTTTAAAATGAACACTTTGTAATTCTAACAGCATAGCCATTTTTTTACGCAAATTCTTGCGAGCCAGATTAGGCCACACTCCAAATGACGCAGCAATTCCAATTGCCACTCCAAGCAAGGTATCGAGTATACGTTCTACACCGAATTGCCAGCCATCAGTAAAAAGTATGCCCAGCAATAAAATTACACCAAGGGTCAGGCAACACGAAAAAGCAGTGTAGTTAAACACCCTCAATAAAATCATAAGAAAAAAAGATAGCGCTATCAGCCCGTACAGCACTCCCGCTCCAGGATCTAAAAACAGAATGCATACTCCAAGCGCTGCACCTAGAACAGTTCCCCATAACCGTTTCCAACCGATTCTCAATGTCCCTCCAACTGAAGGACGCATAATGACTATTACACTGATCGGAAGCCAGACAGCATGGCGTAGACCAAGGAACCTTGCTGCGACAATCGCAAAAGTTATTGCTGCAGCAGCTTTAAAAGCATGTCTGAACGATACTGAATTCCAACGAAATTCTTTTTTGATGGTGCTTAGAACATCAGCGAACACTGCAAGCACCTCCGGAACAGCAAAGTTTATTCATTTCTGCAAACTCAAGACTTAGATTACGTAAGCCATAAATAGCTCCCCAGGCTTCGAGAAACTCATCTCGCAACCCATCATCACGCTTATAGGCTCCAAGACGCAGTAATCTTGATTCTAAATCCGCAATTCCGTCATCTATTTCCTTCAGATTTACATCGCCTTTTCCTGTAGAAAGTTTTGCAGCAAGAACATCAAATGCAACTGAGCTTTTACCAGCAATATCACTGAATATAAAACGCATGTCAGAAAAAACAGCACTATGATCCGCAAACTGGCGGCTATTTGAAAGTCCGACAACTGCTTCAATCATACGGACAAGGAGAGCATACAAAGCTGACGGTCCCTCATAGCTACCAAGATCTTTAACAGGATCAACATTCATAGCTTCCATAAATCCCCTGTACCGTCTGACAGACTCAACTGTACGCTCATGAATCTCAGCCAACTGTTGCAAATCTTTATGACTCCCGCCGGATGACGCCACAGCACGAAAATAATCACCTATATCCGTTAGTGCGACAGAACCGGCACGATTCAAAATTTTTTCAGGTCTCAGAGGCCACAAATGGAAAATAAAAATATATACAACCGATGCTCCAAAAAAAATCGCTCCAGACCTTTGCAATCCTGCTATAAAAGTATCCGGTGAAGTCAATGCCAGTAAATTAACGATAAGTGTTCCTAACCCGACAGTACCTGCAGCCACTCCCAGAACTGGAGCGAAGAAAACACCAAAGGCTAATAAGAAAAGATAAATCTCAAGTGCAAATGTATAATTGCCAATAAAGGTTGAAACAGGAACCAAACAGATAAGAAGTAATCCAAGAATAACCGCTACAATCTTGCGCTTTGCAAGCGTACTCCCAGCTCTGAAAAGCACAAGCGCAACAGAACCATAACCGCACCACTGCATGTGCTTACCACTCATGCCCATTAAATAGGCCAGCCCAAGAGATACTGCGCATGCTGCAATAGATTTCAACGCGTACTTAGTAATAAACAAGCCAGGGTCAATCGGCCTGATAAAAATTCTATAAAATTCAGATATTATTTTATGCATTAGACACTACATTAGATTAGTGATGAAGAAACTTCAAGATTTCAACACAAAAGAAAAGGCACCCATGATTTCTCACGGATGCCTCGTATAGTTCAGTAAGATATCACTTACAGTAACTTATCCATGAATTCTTTAATACGGGGATGCTGAGTGTCAGCGGAAAAGAACTCAGCAGGAGTTCCTTTCGCAATAAAATCACCTGATTCCATAAAAATTACAGTATCAGCAACTTCACGGGCAAACCCCATATTATGAGTTACGATAACCATGGTCATACCGTCATCGGCAAGTGACCGAATAGTATCAAAAACTTCTCCGACAAGTTCAGGGTCCAGAGCCGATGTAGGTTCATCAAAGAGCATCATCTTAGGCTTCATTGCCAAAGCTCTGGCAATGGCAACACGCTGCTTCTGGCCACCGGACAATGTTACCGGAAAAACAGTCGATCGATCTGAAAGTCCTACTTTTTCAAGCATCTGAAGCGCTGTTTCGCGGGCTTCAGCTTTGCTCTTCTTCAACACAGTGACCTGCCCTTCCATAACATTCTGTAGAACTGTCATATGCGGGAAGAGGTTAAATTGCTGAAAAACCATGCCTATTTCAGAGCGTAAAGCGCAAAGGTTCTTCTGGGAATCCAGTACAGGATTACCATCAGTATATGTATAACCACAGAGTTCACCCTCGAAAAAGAGCTCACCGGAATCAATGGTTTCCAAAAAATTCATAGTACGCAGCAAAGTTGACTTCCCAGAACCACTGGGACCAACAATTACGACTTTCTCGCCTCGTGCAATTTTGAGATCAATATGATTAACCGCTACGAGCTTTCCGAAAGTCTTGACGACCTGTTTTAATTCTAAAATGGTTTCCATTTAGCGCCTTTCATATACTCCGACCTTATATTCAATCTTCTCAAAGAAGAAAGTGAACATAGTCGTAAAAATAAGATAAATAACTGCTGCAAAAACAAGCACGGTCACGTTGAAATATGCGTTGAACATTTGATCTGCTGCACGCATAAGTTCAACCATGGCAATAGTTGAAACAAGTGCAGTATCTTTAATGAGCGCAATAAATTCATTGGCAAATGGCGGAATAATACGCTTGTAAGTCTGTGGAATAATGACTCTGCGCATAGTCTGTGAATATGTCATACCCAATGCTTTTGCAGCTTCGGTCTGCCCGTCTTCAATAGACAAAATTCCAGCTCTGATGATTTCAGCCAGATAGGCTGAGTAATTTATACCTAAACCGATGAGCGCAGCAGCCAGAGGAGACAGAGTAATACCCAATGCCGGCAGTCCATAATAGATAAAAAACAACTGCAGCAAAAGAGGGGTTCCCCGAAAAAACCAGATAATGAACCAGCTGATTCCCGAAAAAGGTTGTGTTTTACCGATTCTGCCCAGTGCAATAAAAAGCCCACCGATAGGCGAAACTATCATGGTTACAAAAACCAGCAGCAGGGTCATGGATGCACCCTTCAGCAGAGATGGTAAAAAGCGGATACAGTCATCAAGGACCTTACGCCACTCGGGTTTACTTTCTCTGTCCACGGATGCGATGAAATTTTGTGCCTCAGCATTATCAGGATATACCGCAATGATCTGCTCAGCGAACTGACGCGCTTTGCCCATGTCTTTCATGGAGAAACTTATACGTGCAAGCTGCATGCGGGAATAAACAAATTCCCCGTCATCCCCTTCGGGACCGGGAGTTGGAATCTGCTCGAACAAAGACTGAGCCTGATCAATCTTTCCAGTAGCAAGGGCATCTCCGGCCTGCTTCAAGATTACATCAGACTTTTCTCCAGCATGTGATGCTACCGGAAAAATAAGAAGGACAAACAGCAGAAAGAGCGAGGCAACTGCCCCGCTCTTTCCGAGTTTATTTAATATACTAGTCATACCTTACCATTTAGCTGGGTTAGTGACATCTTCACCGAACCACTTACGGGAGATTTTACCCATTGTGCCGTCAGCGATCATTTCATCGATGGTCTTCTGAACTTTAGCAAGCAAAGATTTATCGTTCTGGCGGAAAGCAACACCGAAAGGTTCAGTGGTTATGTAACCGGGCAGAGCAAGATACTTGCCTGGACGTGCAGACATGAAATAGCGGCCGGAAATATTATCAATTACAACTGCGGAAAGACGACCGGACTCAAGGTCAAGAAAAGCCTTGGGGTTGGTGTCATATTCGCGAACTTCTTTTGCAGCAGGCTTAAGCTCTTTAGCAGCTTCAAGAGCAGGTGATCCTTTCTGAACACCTACAACTTTTCCGCCGAGATCTTTGTGGGACTTGATTTCTTTGTTACCCATGGCAACAACAGCAATCTGTCCATCCATAATATAAGGCTTGCTGAACAGAACTTCTTTCTGACGCTCAGGAGTTATGGTCATACCGTTCCAGATACAATCAAACTTATCGGAATTAAGAGAGTGGATGACACCATCCCATGCAGTAGGTACCCAGACAATTTTGATACCAAGACGTTTTCCAACTTCTTCAGCAGCATCAACATCAAAACCTACGAGAGTTCCGTCATCTTTACGAAAACCCATTGGAGGGAAAGCATCATCAAGCCCGATTCTGAGCTGTCCTGCTTTTTCAATTTTATTCCATGAACCATCATCTGCCATAGCTGATGTTGCAAATGCCAGCATCATTGCAACCATGAGAACTAATAATACCCTTTTCATGTGTCACTCCTCAAAAAATTGATAAATAGACTTGTCATGTTTTGCGCCCTCTAAAAAGAAACACTTACATGATGCCATGCAAAAACCTGAAGCGTTGATCCAAATAGCTTATGAATCGCCAAGTTGCAAGACTCTAACAGTACCAAAACAAAACTTAAAAGATCTTTTTTGCAAATTTGTGAGGATTTTTAATTATTAAGCATAAATTAGACTTAAATATTTCGGTTATTATCAATACAAATACACATCTTTTTTAATGCAAAGCGGTTGCTAATGTTTTTCACCATGTGATAACTTGTACTTAATTCATATTCCCATCTGTTTTAAAAGGAGACTGAAAATGCCTAACCTAACATCATGGGGAAGCCGGGAACTTGAAAAATTAAAAATTGATATGGACAGGCTTTTTAACAGCCTTTGCCATGATTACGGCATCCCTTCTGTATGCGGAATCATAGATTGTAAACCCAAAACAAATATGCAGGAGATTGAACAGTCACTGGAAGTGTCAACAACTATGCCCGGATTTCAAGCTGAAGACCTCGAAGTCTCAGTTGCAGAAACCAGTATGACAATTTCTGGAGAAAAAAATGTAACCTTTGAAGGAGGTAGAAGAACTAGTCACTTCAAAGAAACAATCCCTCTTCCCTGCCGGGTTGACCCTGAAAATGTGAAAGCAACATTTAAAGACGGTGTGCTCAAAATAATCCTATTCAAATGCGTCATCAAGCCAGAAACAATTATTTCAATCAATGCTGAATAATCCGTGGACCGGAGACTGCCATGACTACACTTCTGAAAGAAAAAGAACTGCCTATAGAAAAACTCAGATGGACTCTTGACCCTGAAGAACTCCCTTTTACTACAACTGACGATTTGACACCGGAGAACGAGATTATCGGTCAGTGTCGAGGAGTTGAAGCATTCCGTTTCGGAATGGGTATGCCTCTCAAAGGGTATAATATATTTGTAACGGGACCGGCAGGAACAGGTAAACAGGCCACAGTAAAAAAAATGCTCAAGGACCTATCCAAGTCTGACAATACCCCTGATGACCTTCTTTACGTAAATAATTTCAAATCAAGTGAATCCCCCATTCTGATCCACATGCCTGCAGGCGAAGGGGTTATTTTTAAAAAAGACATTCACGATTTTTTAGAAGGTATCAAACGAGAGATCCCTCAACTTTTTGAAAGTCAGGAGTATATAGCACGAAAGAATGAAATTATTGAAATGCATGAAAAGCAGACACGTGATTTCTTTCAAGGCATTGAAGATAAAGTTAAAGACTCAGGTCTGGTAATCGTCAATATGCAGATGGGACATTTTCAACGCCCGGATGTTGTGCCGCTGGTTGATGGAGAACCTATCCGCTTAATCCAGCTTGAAGAAAAAGTGGAAAAAGGACGCTTCCCACGTGAAGAATTTGAAAGACTGAAAAAAAAACAAAAAGAACTTAAAGAAGAAGTCGATACCATCCTCGCACAAGTTCGTAAGCTTCAAAAGGAAGTAAAGAAAAAGAGTGATGACGTGGACAAACTTATGTTTATTACCCTTGCACAGGAATTAATTAATCCCTTGCAGGAGAAATATACCTATAAAAAAATAGTCAAATACTTCGAAGCAATGCTCGAAAATATGTCGGACAACCTTGATTCATTGCGCATGATAGGAAGGAAGCCTCAACCGGGTGAAGGTGGTATGATGTTCATGCCCCCACAAGCAGATGCTATCCTCCACCCATATCAGGTAAATTTGCTGGTGGATAACTCTGAACAGTCAGGGCCTCCAGTTCACTTTGAGGCTTACCCGACATATCGCAACCTGTTTGGCTCTATTGAGAGAGTAATGGACCGACACGGGGGCTGGCGCACCGACTTCACCAAAATTAAAGCGGGATCATTTATCAAAGCGAACGGCGGATATCTGGTTATCAACCTTCTTGATGCTATTGTAGAGCCCGGAGTATGGTCCACACTTAAACGATCCCTTAAGACCGAAAAAATAGAAATTGAGACCTTTGATCCTTATTATTTCATTTCAGCAACGGGACTCAAACCTGAGCCTATTGAAATGCAAGTGAAAGTTGTTGTTTTAGGAGATCCTCGACTTTATCAACTTCTACGTCATTATGACCCCGACGTTCCAAGAATCTTTAAAGTCCGTGCAGACTTTGAAACTTCAATGGATCTGAATTTGGAAGCCATCACAGCAGTATCCAATTTCATCAGCAGAATCGTAAAAAAAGAAAAACTCATGCCCTTTCACCGTTCCGGTGTCGCAGCAATAGTTGAACAGGCCGTTCGTATGTCAGGGCGTCAGGAAAAAATATCTACAGCATTTCCTCATATTGCAGATCTGCTTGGTGAAGCAAGCTACTTCGCTGGGCGGAACGGTTCAGGCAGCGTAGAAGAGAAACACGTTGATGAAGCTATCAACGCACATATCAAACGCTCAAACCAAGTCGAAGAACGTTTGCAGGAAATGATAGATAGAGGATCTTTGTACGTTGATACTGATGGAGCAGTTACCGGACAGGTTAACGGGCTTGCTGTATACTCTCTCGGAGATTACTCTTTTGGCAAGCCCTCTCGTATAACTGCAGTAACGGCAATGGGAAAAGGCGGAATTATCAACATTGAGCGTGAAGCAGACATGTCCGGGCCAACACATAACAAGGGAATATTTATCCTGTCCGGATTCCTGCGTAACCTTTTTGCACAGGAAAAACCACTTTCATTAACTGCAAGTATTGCATTCGAGCAGTCCTATGGTGGAATTGACGGAGACTCGGCTTCATCTACTGAATTGTACGCCCTGCTTTCAAGTCTTGCGGACGTACCTATCAGACAGGATATTGCCGTAACAGGTTCAGTTAATCAGAAAGGAGAGGTCCAGCCTATAGGTGGTGTTAACCAAAAAATTGAAGGTTTTTATCTCTGCTGCAAGCACGCCGGACTGACCGGAAAACAAGGAGTAATGATCCCTGAACCGAACGTAAAAGATCTCATGCTGCACAAAGATGTTATTGAGGCAGTACAAGAGGGTAAATTCCATATCTGGTCAGTTGAAAACATCTCACAAGGTATCGAAATACTGACCGGTATTGACGCAGGAATTAAAAATTCCGAAGGCAGATACCCTGAAGATTCAATATATGGCAAAGTGGATGCCAGACTGGTAAACCTTGCTGAAGGACTTAAAAGCTTCAGCAATGACGATGAAGAAAAAGACGAAAAGAAAAAGTCCGGGGGCAGTTGCTGCTCAAAATAACATTACTCAGGCAGGACCTGAGTATCTGAAATAGCAAAGTAGAAAGGGTAGACGCTTATTCAAGCGTTTCTACCCTTTTTTCATACAGGACTCTAAAATGTTTACCAGTAGGCATATCTGGTTTATCTTCAAGGCATGACAATAAAAAATATCGCCATAGTTGTGGCAATGGAACAGGAAGCCGATGCTGTCTGCCATGCTGGAAAGCAAGGTCAGCTTGCAGAATTTAAAACTCTTTCCGGTTCGCTGAAAAACGGTATCAAATATAAATGTATTATTTCAGGAATTGGAACTGAAAGAGCAGCCAAAGCATCACAATTAATGTGCGCTGAAAACCCCGATCTGATACTCAGTATTGGAGTGTCAGGTGGACTTGCTCCGGGACTTCAGGCCGGAACAATCGTGACAGCCACAACTATACATTCTGATATTGCGGACTATGCTCCATGGCATGAAAATGATGAAGATGCTAAAGGACGAAGTGAACTGCTTCCTACCTGTGGAGACATACAGTGTGGCCGTTTAATCACCGCTGAAAAACCAGTTCTAACTCCTGATGATAAAGTTTTAATGCATGACCGCACGGGAGCTTTGGCAGTTGACATGGAAAGCATTGCTGTAGCAAGGACTGCCCGTGCATCAAAAATTCCTTTTGCATGTATTCGTGCTGTCAGTGACGACTCAACCCGCAAAATACCAATTGAATCAATGTCAGGAGTTGATGAGACTGGAAAAACAAGCCTTAAGCCAATCCTGATAGCAATTCTCAAGCGCCCGACTCTGATTTTAGAATTGATCCCAATGGGAATGGATTATTCAAAAGCTTTAAAAGCGCTCAGCAATATTCTGTAAAACACTCTTAACTTCCAAATGAAAAGGCCTGCTGGATATTCCAACAGGCCTTATGCTTTTTAGCTTAAACCGGCTAAGAAGACTAAAAAAGAATCTCTCTTCTAGCACCTATCGCGGAATAATTTATCAACAGCGCAAAACGCATCAAATTCAATTAATCAACTTTTACACCCTTAAGTGCAAGCATTGCACCCTTGATGGGACGCTTTACTGAGTCGGCAACAGCTGTCGGTTCAAATCCACAATGCACCATGCAGTTGGCACAACGAGGATCATTGCCTACACCGAATTTATCCCATTCAGTCTCTTCCATAAGTTCTTTATAAGAAGAAACGAAACCATCTTCCAGCAGGTAGCAAGGACGCTGCCAGCCATGGACTGAACGGCAGGGATTACCCCATGGAGAGCATTTATAATCCTGATTACCGGCAAGAAAATCAAGATAAAAACTACTATGGCTAAAGTCCCACTTTTTGTTTTTACCGATCTTGAAAATTTCACGAAAAAGCTTCTGACTCTGCTGACGGGTCAGAAAGCTGTCCTGATCTTCAGCTGCTTCGTAACTGAATGCTGCAGAAAGTGTCATGCCATCTACATTAAGACTCATGAGAAAATCAAAAAATTCAGCGGCCTTCTCAGCAGTCTGTCCACCAAAAAGAGTTGTGTTTGTATTAACACGAAAGCCCTTGGATTTGAGCAGTTTAATTGCTCTCACTGCAGACTGGAAAACACCCTGCTTGCAGACAATACGGTCATGAACTTCTTCCTGCCCATCAAGGTGCAGATTGAAAGTCAGGTATGGGCTTGGTTTGAATTCGTTGATGCGTTCAGGAATAAGAATTCCGTTGGTGCACAGATATACAAATTTTTTACGCTTGGTCAGCTCTTTTACGATAGTTGGCATATCAGGATGCAGCAGCGGCTCGCCGCCGGGAATGGATACGATAGGAGCGCCGCATTCTTCAACAGCAGCAACGCACTCATCAACGGAAAGTCGCTGATTGAGAATATGTGCTGGCTGATTAACTTTACCGCAGCCCTTACAACGCAGGTTGCACTGAAAAAGAGGCTCAAGCATGAGCACCAACGGATAGTGTTTATTGCCTTTAATGGTCTGAGTAAGAATGTATTTACCGAGTCTAGCTATCTGAATTGCAGGAATTGCCAAGGTTCCAACCTCATTTCCGCCTAAATCGTAGCGGGTTTATTTTTAAATGATATATGCTTACTGGCAAACTTTGGGCAGCTTTGCATAGGTATCAATATTTAATATTTTCTCATCAAAACTTTTACTTTTTAAAGCCATCTTATATTGCACACAAGCTTGATCTTTTTCATCATCTTCAAGCAATGCAGCAGCATATCCAAGATGATTCAAAGCAAAATCAGGTGCAACTTTCACAGCCTTATCATAATATTTCAAAGCATTATCCATATTCCCTATACTTAGAGGGGGTGATGGAGCTTTGAGATAGAGCTCGCCGAGCATACGATCAGGCCCTGCGAAATCGACTTCCGGAGAAAGTCGTGACGCAAGGAGTGCTTCATGCTCCACTACAGGCACAAGGTCAAGTCCACGCATAGGAGCAAGCTGTGCCTCTTTAGCAACTAAATAAGCCAAAAGATAGTGTCCTATGCCTGATTGTGGATTTTTATCCAAATATTTTTTCATAGTCTGCTGAGACGTTTTTGCATAATCAGCAGATTTAACAGTGCCGCTTTCAAGAAGCCATGCCGAACAAGCCCCCGATTCCAGAATGTCTTTCCTTTCAGTACTGCCAGCAAGAACCTCTGCTTGAGACCGACTACACGGCTTCCAGAGCATCACTTCACCGGAATCATATTGCATAAGTGGCACACTATTATGACTTGCTGCTGAACATCCACAAATAGTAATGAATAAAAATGTAAGAAAAAGTCTGAACATAACCATTATTCCAAGCCTCCGTCAGCAGGATTAAACCCGTCAGTCTGAAGAAGCTTAAGCAGATCAGCCGCTGCAGGATCTTTTTTCATATCCAGCAAAACAGCCTGCAGTCTAAGAGCATCATCAGTTGTATCACCAAACCAGACAACAGGACTATTCGGCAACTTTGCAGACTCAAAAATAACTTTAGTATTGGCATATCGATTAGAGTCTTTAATAACTGAATATTGAGTAGCATCAAGACAAACACCTGCAATACGCCCTTTATTCACCTTACGAAGCATACGCAGAGCCGCATGAGTTCCTTCCAGAGGAAAATTTAATTTCTCATTATTGCCTGATAAAATTTTCCCGGCTTCCGGGGTATAAAGCATAGAGCCATAAACGGTTCCTTTGATTTCATTAACCGTAGCTGGACCGTCCTTAGGAATAATCAACCGCCAGACATCCTTATCCAGACCTTGCGGCATAGTAGATGCCACCGGATGCATCTTAAATTTTGCATCATAACTTTTAAAGAATGTCAGCCCGGTTATCCCCCATGCTGGTTTGTTCTTGTCGAGATATTTAAGAGCCTGATCCAGCTCGTTAAAATATACTCCACTAACCTCGCAACCAAGCTTTGCAGACAAATATTTCGCTAATGAATCCATTACAGGCTGCGCTTCAACAGTTGTACCAGGTTGCCCGGGCTGAATTATTACAAAATCATACCGCCCTTTAGCAGAAACAGATGTTGCCATGGACAGTGCAAAAACCAACAAAATGGAGAAAACTTTCTTAAACATTAATCATTTCCCCTTAATTTTTTCAATCAACATAAAAACAGCAGGCAAAACAACCATACACGCCACTAAACAGGTCGCCGATCCGGTCACCATAATCCCCCCCAGAGAAGCCAGACCACGATGGTGAGCTAGAAGCAATCCTCCAAAACCGATCATGGTAGTGCAAAAACTAAGCCCTACAGCAACGGGGGTGCTGGTATCATACAGACGTTCACCTTTGGACAGTTCTTTCCACCTAGCTTGAAAATGAACCCCACCGTCAACTCCGATGGCAATGAGAATCGGGATAGCAAAGAAATTTGCTAAATTAAAGCTTAGTCCGGTAAGCCCCATGACTTCCAACAACCAGAAAAGCCCCACAACAAGCGGAACAAGAGTTAGCAAAACATAACTGATGCTAAATGATGTAAAAAATAAAATAAGGGAAACAAGCCCAATTGTCAGTCCGGCAGCTTCAAGAAAAGTATCTCTCATGAGTCTAGATGACTCAAGCACTACAACAGGAACTCCGGTCACTTCAGGGTCGATCTTCCGTAGGTCAGCAACAAAACTGGTCAATTTTTCAAAATCCCAGACATTACCAACAGGCGAAATCTTAACCATAAAGCTGCCATCTTTGCCCACATAGAGTGAGCGTAAATGATCAGGAAGATCATCAGGAGAGACAGAATGAACAGACATAATCTCTTTAAGCCATTCGAACGAGACGGAAAGTTCTTTTACCAATCTAGATTGCAGGGAATTCAAATTAGTAACGCTTTCAGGATCTTTTTCTATAAGAGAAATGCATTCATCTGCCTTTTCAATAATCGCTGAAACCATTTGTAACTCAGACTTGGCTCCGGCAGAAAATAATTTCTCCTCAAGACCTTCAAGGGAGTCTATCAACTGCTCGAGAGAATCTTTCACTCTGGGTGCGGTAATATGAGAATCAGCAGGCTGTTTAAAATTAATACCGTCAAAAATATTAGATTCAGCATTTAAAATAGCAGCTTTTTTCTGCTGGTCTTCCGGCAGAAAATCAAGAATAGAATCGACACGCCCAATAGACGAAACTTTTTTAAGCTTAGAAATCAAAGTCTTCAAACTTTTAAGATCAGGTCTGGTCATTACTGCAAACCATGTTGACTCGTCAGAGTCATTTATAAGTACGTGTTCGTACTCAACAGATTCAAGCCCCTTAGCCTGCAGTTCAAGCAAATTATAATTAAATCCTGCCTTTTTAAGTCCGGGATATGCGAGGATTGTTATGGCTGCAAAAACAAGCAGCACAGCGACCGGACTAGATATAATTTTTTCCATAAACGACATGGTGACCATGCGTGGCCGGGAAGAAGGAAACCAATTACGTCTTCCCGCTATAAGCATACAAGCGGGTAAAATAGTCAGCATGGAAATCAAACAGAAAATAATTCCCGTTCCTCCCACCAAACCAAGTTCAGCAAGCCCTACAAAGTCCTGACCTAATACAGCATAAAATGCACACACTGATGTGAGTGCGCCTAGCAGCACTCCCGGCCCGGTATGAATCAAAGAATCCTCAATGGCTTCATCAGGCGTCATGCCAGCACCGGTGGCTTCTACATAACGAAGAACAATATGAATACCGAAATCAACCCCGATACCGACCAGAACCAATGCAAACACAATGGAAAGTAGATTAAGCCTTCCAAGAGTGACCAAGGTAAACCCAAAAGTCCACGACATTGCACAAAAAAGAGATCCCATTACCAGTATGGGCCTCAGCCAGCCATGCAGAATGATCATAAACAGCAAGCCCACGATTACTATTGAAATGATCGCAGCAATTCTCATATCCTGATCAGTAGTATGCATTTCGTCGGCGGAAAGAACAGGCCGGCCAGTCAGACCTGCATCTACTTCAGGAAAATCCAATCGGGTTTCATCAAGGGATGCTCTCACAAATTTGAGTGATGGACCGATCACATCCATTTGCCCAAAATCTTTTTTGGGCAAAATTCGCATTATCAAAAGCTTGCCGTTGCGGGTAAAGAAATAATTCGTTCCGGCTTTATCAAGCTCTAAAACAGGAGCATCTATAGTCTCTAGATCAGCGCCTTTTTTAAGCTGGACTCCCATCTCACCTATCAAAGAATTGAGTGCTCCCATCACAGGCGCAAACATTTCTGGATTTGCCGCCCCTCCAACGCTATCTTTACCGCTTATTAAATTGGAACTCATGCTCAAAAAATTAGACAGACCAGGATTATCAAACCACTTTCTACCCAAAGGACCAAACTCATGAGCAAGACCGACAAAGTCCTTAATCTGATCAGGAGTGGCAAACATCAGCACTCCCGGGCCCATACCTTTGGCGGTCATGGCATAATGAACTTCCTTTACTAGCTTTGGTCTTGATTCAAGTTTCGCAGCAAGCGAAGTAGCAAATTTTGCAGCTTTATCTTTTCCTTCTTCAGTGCCGCCGGTCTTGATGACGACAAACATGTATTCCTGATCACCAAAATTTTTAATTTGCTCAATGTTGCGTTTCTGAAAAGGCAATTCATGAGAAATCAAGTTATCCTGATCACTATCAAGTTTGAGCCACAGCGCTGATGATACGGCACTCACAGTCGCCAGCAAAATGCCACAAATAATAATCGCAACAGGAGCTCTGCGGACCATATTCAAAATGAGACGAATAAAATATATCTGAAGATTGTTAAATATATTCACTTAAGTTATGCCTGAAACCAGATAGTAAGACAGGACTTTTCTAAAAATACAAAAACAAAAGCAAAGAAGGCAAACCATAGTCCAGTCTGCCTTCTATAAAAATCAATCTAATGCGAGTAGATTTTTACCCACTGCGAGAATAGCGACTAAGATGTTTTTGCTGTTCGCACTCCCAGATCTTTCACCGTCTTCCATGCAGATCCGGTTATTTTATGCGCTTCCTTAAGTGCACTATCCATAGCAGTCAGAAATTTATCAACATCATCTTCATTAATCATGAGAGGAGGAAGAATCTTAACCGTATCAAGTCCATGACCGGCAACCTGACTCAAAATATTATGCTTCTCAAGCAACGGCATAGTAATCATCTGACAGAAAAGATCCACATTCATTTTATGAAGCAGTTTCCAGCTTGCCTTTAGGGCCATAGATTTGGGCTCACCAAACTGCATACCAATGATTAAGCCCTTCCCGCGAATCTCGGTAAGCATTTCATACTTTTCGGAAAGTTTTTCTAATCCGGCAATTATGAGTTCGCCCATCTTCGCTGAATTTTCAACAAGATTTTCCTGTTCGAGAATCTCAAACGTAGCAAGACCGGCAGCCATTGCCAGATCATTTTGACCGAAAGTATTGGAGTGAGCAAAGCAGCGTTCCATTGAGTCAAAAATCTTTCCATGAATCTCACGGGTAGTTATGACTGCTCCAACAGGAATAAATCCGCCGGAAAGAGCTTTTGAAATAACCAGAAGATCAGGTTTAACACCCCAATGATCTACCGCAAACATCTTACCTGTACGCCCTAAACCGCACTGAACTTCATCAGCGATCATGAGTACGCCGTAACGGTCACAGAGATCCCGGACACCTTGCAAATAATCATCATCAGGGACAAAGACACCTTTGCCCTGAACTGTTTCAAAGATGAAAGATCCCACGTCACCGGCGCGAAAAACATCTTCAAGGGCCTTTAAGTCATTAAACGGAACAGGAACGCAATCAGGCAAAAGCGGAGTGTTTCTATCCCGAAATTCCTTATTTGCATTAACAGAAAGAGACCCTAGCGTCAGTCCGTGAAAAGCGTGGTGACAATGCACAACTTTATGCTTACCACTTGCCTGTCTGGCAAATTTAAGAGCGCCTTCAACACCCTCAGTTCCAGAGTTTGTAAAAAAGACTGCGTCCAGATCACCCGGAGCAAGCTCAGCAAGTTTTTCAGCCAGCATACCTGAAAGTACGCCAAGATCCATCTGAACCAGACTTGCTGTTTTTGCGTCAATTACTTCATGTAAAACCTGAGCCACATGAGGATGATTACGTCCAATGTTATAAACCCCAAAGCCGGAAAGAAAATCCAAAACTTTAACGCCCTTGGAATCGGTCAGGTAAGCGCCTTCAGCTGAAACATAATTTCGATCATAGCCGATAACTTCCAGAACACGCACAAACTGAGGGTTTACATATTTACGGTGAAGTTTATAAGCTTCTGTAATTCTTTCTTTATATTGTTTCAAAATCTTAGAACTCATTTCTATAAGGCTCCAAATATAAATTATTATTTTTTATTATAAACTGAAAATTTTTCCGGAAAATACTCTGCTTCCCTTGCGCGGTCAATGGCTTGCCTATTTTTTTAGGCGCCGCGGCGCATTGCCAAAACAGAAGATGAACTGTAACTAAATTCAAATTGACAAAACAACAATACGGTATCAGGCCGTATCTATAATAAGGAGGCCCAATAATGGTTGAAGTCATCAGAGCAGAAACAGCCGGTTTCTGCATGGGTGTGGATCTCGCCCTTAATAAACTTGATTCCCTCATAGAAAAAAATGAGCATGGTAAAATATATATTCTCGGTCCAATTATTCACAATCCACAAGTGCTCGAAGATTATGAGAAACAAGGAGTAATAACAGCTGAATCCCCTGATCAGGTTCCTGAAAACGCATATGTAGTAATCAGAGCCCACGGTGTTCCGCAAAATGTTGAAGAAGAGCTGCGTACACGAGGTGTTTGTGTAATTGATGCTACATGCCCAAAGGTAAAAAAAGCACAGCTGCTGATAAAAAAGAATACTGAAGATGACCGTATTCTGCTTCTTTACGGGGAAGACAGTCATCCAGAGGTAAAAGGATTGCTCAGCTATGCTCCCTCCGGCACTCATCTTTTTGATTCTATTGAAGAACTTAAAAACATCAAACTTGACCCAAGCAAGAAATATTGCCTTGCAGCGCAAACAACTCAGGACCGTAATGTTTACGAGGTAAGCATTAAATATCTTGAAAGCAAGGGACTTGACTTTGTGACATTAAATACCATTTGTGATGCAACCCGCCAACGTCAGGATGAAGCAATTACCCTGTCCAGTGAAGTTGATTATATGATTGTTGTTGGCGGACGCATAAGCGGAAATACCCGCCGTCTTGTTCAGGTTGTAGAAACTGCCGGAACAAAATGTACACATGTTGAAGTTGCTGACGAACTCCCACTCGAAACCCTTAAGGATATTAAAAAAATAGGCCTTACGGCCGGGGCATCAACACCAAAACGTCTTGTGGACGGTATTCAGCATATTCTGGAAAATATATAAATATTATAACACAGCTAAACATAATATTTGTACATCAGCATAATATTAGAAATGGGTAGATACCGAACTTCGAGTCAGTATCTACCCATTTTTAATTTTCAATGGATAGGAAGAATAAGCAGCTCTAGTCTTTACCAAGCTCTATCACTGCCTGATTCCACTCATAACTTTTAAAACTCTGCTTAAAGAAGATTGAATAAAGTACAGGACAAAGTATTAAAGTCAGTACTGTTGCAAACATAAGCCCTGACATAATGCAGTTAGCCATGGGCCGCCACATTTCACCACCCTGCAAAGACAACGGCACCATACCTATAATGGTCGTAGTTGCGGTCATGATAATCGGCCGTGCCCTTTCAAGTGACGCAAGAACGATTGAATCATCAAGACCTATACCTTTCTTACGCTGTATTTCTATCCTATCAATAAGCATAATCGCATTATTCACAATAATCCCAAGCAGACTGATCATTCCAAGCATGGGCATAAAACCAAATGGGGAATTAGTAAGAATCATACCAGGCGTAATACCGCACATCATGGGCGGCAAAGTTAATAAAATGATTAACGGCCGTCTGAAAGAGTTGAACTGAAAAATCAGAACAAGAACAAGCAATCCCATAGCCAGTGGCATGTTGGCATTAATAGCTTCCTGACTTTCAACACTTTTTTCAAACTCACCACCGTAGGCCACAGAGTACCCAATGGGCCACTGCGGCGAATCCATCATTTTATTAATCTCAGGACGTACTTTGTTAAGTGTCTGTATAGCAAAATAACCGCTGAACAGATCAGCTTTAACGGTCATCGTTCTTGTCTGATCACGACGCCTGATATCAGACGGCTGCCAGACTAGCTTTGACGCTGCAATCCTGTTTAGAGGAACACTCTTCGCATTCTGATAAGAATATACATTAATGCTTTCAAGTTTATCCAGCCTGTTACGGAAAGACTCTTCACTTCGCAGTAAAATCGGAATATTGGTATCCCCTTCACGATAAGTTGAAGCCTGATAACCACTCATGCCCGATTGCAGAGATGCTGCAACATCAAAACTGGAAAGTCCTGCCTGACGGGCTTTATCCTGATCAACATCCACCACCATTTTTTTTGTCCACTGCCCCCAGTCATCCCATACACGGGCTACGCCTTGAGTCTTATCGAGAACAGCCACAATTTTATCGCGAATCTGATAAAGCGTTTTCTGGTCAGGACCTGAAATACGAATCTGAACAGGTGCCCCGACAGGTGGACCGTTCATTAGCTTTTTAAGACTGAAATCAGCATCGGGAAACTTAGTCTTGATTTCTTCACGCGTGCGGGAAATTATCCCGTCTACACCAGTAATACTTTTGGTATTAACAACGATAGTGGCAAGGTTATCGTTTCGCTGTTCGAGGTTAAGCGGTAGATACCAGCGTGGTCCACCATGCCCGACAAATGTTCCAACACTGGCAACTTCTTCATCAGCAAGTAAAAATTTTTCAAGTTTTGCTGTTTCTTCAGCTGTAGTAGTAATGTCAGACCCGAAAGGCTGCCAGAAATCAATAGTAAACTGGGCTCTTTCATTGGGGGGGAAAAACATCTTTGGTACATATTTGAATCCCCAGAAAGCAACAATACAACCAGCCATAACAAAGGCGAGAAAAAGTGTACGATGTTTGAGACAAAACAAAAGCATGGACCGATACCCACGATACACACGACTGGAGAAAGTCTGAACCATTACTTTGGGCTTAAGAACGTAATAGCAAAGCATGGGAACCATACTCATAGAAAGTCCCCAGGAACAAAGCAAAGTCAAGCTGACAACAATAAACAGTGAAAAACAATACTCTCCGGTAGCATTCTCGGCCATAGGTATCGGAAGAAATGCAAAAACTGTTGTTAAAGACGCGGCAAGAAGCGGCATCCAAAGTTCAGAGACTGAATTTACAACAGCTTTCATCCTATCTTCACCAGCGGCCAGCCGCACCAGAATTGCCTCAGAAACAACAACACCATTATCAACCAGAATTCCAAGAGCAATGATAAGTGACGCGATTGAAATTCGCTGCATCCCAACATCAAAAAGCGGCATGAGCCCTATACAGCCGAGCATTGCCATAGGTACTAGCGAACCTGCCACAAGCCCTGTTTTAAACCCGGCAAAGACAAGAATAACTATTACAACGAAAACAAATGATTCAAGAAGGTTGAGCATAAAATCAGAAATTGCTGTATCAACGTAGTCAGGCTGATACACAACTATATTATACTCCATGCCATGATAGAGATTTTTCGACAGCTCATTCAGCTTTGCTGTAACCTTCTCTCCGACCTTCATTATGTTATTGCCGTCTGCCATTGATATCGCCAGCATAATGGCCGGCTCTCCATTATAACGAGCCATAACTCCGGGAGGATCAGCAAAACCGCGAGTAATTTTGGTTACGTCCGAAAGTTTAAGTGAAGAACGTTTCCCTTCAATTCGCATCGAAAGATTACCGATATCATCTACAGATTTAAATTCACCTGTAGGCTCAATAGATATCCTTTCCGGACCAACCTTTGCAGAACCACTTGGGCGGATAGAGTTCTGGTGATCAATCATCTGCCCAAGGGCAAAAGGACTTATTCCGGCTGCTGCCATGCGAGAATTTGAAAAATCGACAAAAACACGCTCATCTTGCAACCCCCAACGCTCAACTTTACCTACACTGGGAATTTTAAGCAATTCATCACGTGTATAATCCGCAACATCCTTGAGTTCACGATAGGAAAAACCATCACCGGTGAGGGCAATCAAAATACCGTAGACATCACCGAATTCATCATTAATCACAGGAGTCATGGCTTCAGGAGGCAAAGTAGGCTGAGCATCAGCGACTTTATTACGCAACTTCTGCCAGATTGGTTCCATATTTTTTAGATTATCTTGAAATTCCACTTCAATAATGGAAAGGCCTGTCATAGATTGTGATTTGACGTTCTTAATAACATCAATCTCTCTAATCTTTTCCTCAAGCTTATCAGTGACTAATTCCTCTACCCTTTGAGGAGAAGCGCCGGGAAAAACAGTACTCACCACAGCCGTGCGGATAATAAAGTCCGGGTCCTCGGCTTTTGGTATATTGATAAAAGTCATTATACCGCCGAGCGCGATCAGCAGGAATATAGCGATAGAAGTACGGTTGTTTTCAATACACCATCTGGCAAGATTCACGAGAGACCTCCCATCTGACGAACCTGCATACCATCTTTAAGAGAATGCACACCGCGGATAACGACGATTTCACCGGATTTAAGTCCTTTAATAACCTGAACGCCACGTTTTGAAAGTGAACCAACCTCAACTTCACGGCTGCGGACAATTGAACCATTATCAACTACCCAAACATGCTTGCTACCATCAGGATTACCTACAACAGCAGACGGAGCGACAAAAACACTGCTGTTTGCTGAACGACCGGAAAACTGCACATTCCCGGACATCCCGCTGCGTATCAGCTGCTTAGAATTATCCAGATAAACTTTAACAGGAAATGAAGCACCGCTATTTGTCCCGATACCAATCTCCATAATCACGCCATCCATAACCACGTCTGGTAAAGCATCAAAAGTAACATGAACCTTTTCACCTTCTGAAACAGAAGAAATAATGGTATCCGGAAGAGAAATATACATTTTCATCTGCTTTCCAGCATTAAAAGCAACAACAGGCTGACCGGACTGGACATTCTGGTGAACATTTACATGAACAGCTCCGACCCAACCGTCAAATGGAGCTTTAAGAATAGTATAACGTACTTTTTTACGGGCAATATCAAGCATTTTATCTGAGGCGTTAAGCTGAGCTTGAAAAGATTTAAAATCAGCGTCAGCCTGATCCAGTTCAGACTTAGATACAACTTTACGTTTATAAAGTTGTTTTATTCGTTCAACATCAGCTTTTGCACGGATAAAGTTTGCACGCACCTGCTCAAGATTAGATTCATTCTGACGGACTGTCAGTTCATAATCAGCAGGATCAAGCTTCGCAATTACCTCTCCTGCACGAAATTTTTTACCGATTTGATCCCCTGGAAAAGAAACTATCTTTCCACCAACTCTGAATGAGAGATCTGATTGCAGAGCATCCTCTGCCGTTCCAGAGAAAACCCACTGTCTGCTTGATGCGGAACTGCCTATCTGCATTGTTTTTACAGGGCGCAATACCTCCTGTTCAGATACAGGCTTCTCCTTACAACCAGTGAGAGCAAGAGCCAAAAGCAGCATTAATACCAATGTATATTTTTTCATTTAATCAGGACTCCTCACAGCCGACAAATGCGACTGCCCTTCTGCATAAAATTTCGGTAACTTCTTCAACACGTTCAGCTGTGTACCCATCCCAGCCGACCCGATCCATTAAGACTTTGGGATTAACAAACTTGAGAGCCATTCCAATTAGACAAGTACTGATAATCATGATCTCTTCCCGGGAAACTTTGCCATCCATAATAAATTCTAGAAGCTCCTCCATAGTTCCCATGGAATGAGAGAAAAACTCCTTATCAAGCAACTCATAATGCTCACTTGGAGCTACCAGTTCGCGATCTATAATAAGTGCCGCATACACAGTATCTTCAGTGCCAATCATTCCCAGTACAATTTTCCTGTAAAACCATGAGAAAATATCACACTTTGATATTTCCCCTTTTTTTAACCGGTTCATTTGAAACCGGACGGTATCAATATCTGGAAATACAAGATCCTTACGCTTTATTATATCTCGGAGTACGGCCTCATACAGCCCCATCTTCCCACCAAAATGATAACCGACAGTGGCAAGATTAACTTCAGCTACACTCGCTAAATTCCGCATGCTTACGCCGTTAAATCCATTTAATGCAAACAATTTGAGGCCAACTTGCACAAGTTTTTCGCGTGTTTCCTCTCCACGAGCCTTATTAGTTTTGCCTTTGGGGGTTACCGTCATCTATATTAACCTCATTTGATCTATTACTTTTAGAAAAATTAAAATTCTCATTTTCTTCACAGACAAGTAAACACTGTCAGAAAAGAAGTCAAACGTTTGTTTAAAAAAAATGTTTTAAACTATCATTTAAGCTACGACTTAATTTCTCATACCTAGAATCCATCGAATGCCCAATAATACAGATCACTATAGACTGGCGCCAACTCCCGATAAAAGCATGAAGACGAATCAGCTATAAAAAAAGTCCTGCTGAAAAAATCAACAGGACTTAAATCAAATATTTTATTTTAAACTAACTGACTCTTATTGCTTCAAAGACCCCGTCAATTACTTTAACTTTATTAAGTGAGCGATGAAGATGACCAAGATCCCGAACTTCCACAGTAAACTCAAGGACGGAGCTTCCATCTACATCTGATTTAAATGTGCCGGAATCAATATTCACGTCCATATCGGTAAGCACAGTACTTATTTCAGCGAGCATTCCTTTATGATTCTTACATCTGATTCTAATTTGAGTCGGATGCGATTCTTCTTCCTGTCCTCCAGACCATGAAACACTGAGCAGCCTTTCTTCTTCAAGACTCTTAATATTTGGACAGGTAGAAGCATGGATTACAACCCCGCGCCCACGACTGATATACCCGATAATAGGTTCACCGGGGAGAGGGGTACAACAACCTGCAAATCTGACCAAAACATTATCAACACCTTCAATGTCAATAGAGTTTGCAGCGCCCTTATTCTTATCCTCTTCATCCTCATGATGATGCTGCTTCGGCTCTTCCTCAATGCCTTCAATCTCGTTGATAACAGCATACAAGCGGTGCAGCACTTTCTTAGGAGTAATTCTTGAGTAGCCGATATTTGAAAGCAGATCGTCCACACTCCCCATGGAGAACTCATCGGCCAGCATGACAAAATAACCGTCTTTCATGGCCTTGGGTACATTCAGATTCATCCGGCGACCTTCTTTCTCAAGCATTTCCTTCGCCAGATTGATTGAACTGGTCCTCTCTTCTGTACGGATATAGTGCTTAATACGGGTACGCGCTTTCGCAGTTTTGACAAACTTAAGCCAGTCCCTGCTGGGCTTGCGGTTCTTATCGGTGAAAACTTCAATTGTATCACCATTTTTAAGAGAGGTTGTCAGAGGAACCAGACGTCCGTTAACCTTGGCTCCGGTACAGTGGTTACCTACCTCAGTATGAATTGAGTAAGCGAAATCAACAGGAGTGGCTCCGTCAGGGAGTTCTTTGATCTCTCCTGCAGGGGTAAATACATAGACCTCCTCATTAAAAAGATCGAATCGCAACGAAGCCATAAATTCACGAGGGTCTTCAAGTTCACGCTGCCAGTCCATGATCTGGCGCAGCCATGAAAAACGTTCTGCATCCCTGTTCTGTTTTGACTCACTAAGCCCTGTCTCCTTATACTGCCAGTGAGCTGCAACCCCGTATTCCGCAACCTGCTGCATTTCGTCAGTACGTATCTGAATCTCAATACGCTCACCTTCAGGGCCAATAACAGTTGTATGCAGACTCTGATACATATTGGCTTTAGGAATGGAAATATAATCCTTGAAACGTCCTGATACCGGCATCCACATGGAATGGACTAAACCGAGCACCGCATAACAATCCTTTACAGAGTCAACTATGACTCTGAAGGCAATAATATCATGTACTTCATCAAGATTAAGCCCCTGACGCTGCATCTTTTTATGAATGCTGTATTTGTGCTTTGTACGACCGTAGATATTTCCTTTAAGCTCATTGTCTTTGAGGATACCGGTCAGCAGATCAATAACTTTATCCACATATTCTTTGCCCAAAGTATGCTGACGCTCAAGCCCGTCTGTAATAGCATTATATTTATCCGGCTGAAGATAAAACAGACAAAGATCTTCAAGGTCACGCTTGACCATGTACAGCCCCAGCCTGTTAGCAAGCGGGGAATATATATCAAGAGTCTCCTGAGCAATCAGCAACTGCTTGAAATTCTTTTGATAACCGAGAGTACGCATGTTATGCAGGCGGTCAGCAAGCTTAACCATCAGCACGCGAATATCTTCAGCCATTGCAAGAATCATTTTGCGGATATTCTCAGCTTTTGCGATGGCCTTGGATTCAAAATCCATCATGCTGATCTTGGTTACTCCATCAACAATATCAGCAACCTCTTCACCAAAGAGGTCCGCAATTTCGTCAATAGTAGTGTCAGTATCCTCCACGGTATCATGCAGCAGACCAGCCGCAACAGTAGGCTCATCAAGACGCATGTCAGCTAAAACTTTAGCAACATGCAGCGGATGTGAAAGATATGGTTCACCTGAAAGACGAACCTGACCTTCATGGGCCCGGGCTGAAAATACATAAGCCCGCTGGATCAGAGCCAGATCAGGATCATCAATATAAGAACTGACAGCGTCAGTAATTTCGTTAATTCGTATCATAATTATTGCTGTAAGCTAGGCTTCTTCTGTAATGATGCTGGAATCCACCAGCTATTTGCATTGTACCCGAGTCCCGCAGGCTCGACTTTCAAACCTCTAATTCTACTACTGTAGATAGGTAAGGCCATCGGCACATAGAGAAAACAGTATGGCTGTTCTTCTTGCAGAATTTCCTGGACACGGTCATAAATTCTCTTCCGTTCTTCCTGCTTCAAAGTGGTACGCCCTTTTTCAAGTAATTCATCAAGTTCTGCATTCTTATACTTTATAAAGTTAAGTCCACCGGGGACTGCATTGGAAGAATGCCATGCTGAATATATATCAGGGTCCTGAAGGATGTTCCAACCAAGTATAGTGGCATCAAAACGACCTTTATCGATAAACTCCTTGATAAAAGCTGCCCACTCTACTGTCCTTATCTTCACATCAATTCCGATCCCCTTAAGACGATTCTGAATAATTGTTGCCGCCTTAATACGCAAGGAATTTCCCTGATTTGTTATAATTGTAAAAGAAAAAGGTTCACCGTCACGGTCAATAATTCCGTCACCGTCAGAATCGGTCCATCCGGCCGCTTTCAATAGCTCTCTGGCTTTCTCCGGCTTAAAACCAAACGGTTTTAACTTATCATTATAAACCCATGTTCCCGGCTTATAAGGTCCAAGAGCAGGATATCCGAGCCCCAGCAAAACACCTTTAACTATCTCGTTTTTATCTACAGCATAGTTAATGGCCTGCCTTACCCGCTTATCCTTAAAAAATTTACTTTCCATATTAAAAGCAAGATATGCATACGAAAACGAAAGATACTTGAATTTCTGAAAATCTTTTTCCCAATTAACACCTTTAGTCTGAAATAAATATTGTTGAGGTGTTAATCCCATACTGTCAAGATTTCCGCTTTTGAGTTCCATAAATTGTGTAGAAAGATCAGGAATAATCCTGTAGACAATCTCATCAATGTAAGGACGACCTTCGAAATAATCATCATTGGCTTCAAGAATCACCCTACGCCCGGGAATCCACTCTTTGAGCTTATAAGGTCCAGCTCCAACAGGAGCACGTCTGTATTTTGTAGTATTAAGATCTTCATTTTCTAAAATGTGTTTAGGAAGAATATCCATGGCCCAAGTTATCAGTGATCTGGCAAAAACTTTATCGTATCGGACTTCAAAGCTGTATTTCCCTGTCACTTTAAAATCTTTGACATTTTTAAAATCTCCAGAGTAAGCTGTAGGGGTTGCCGGATCGATCATAAGCTTATAAGTAAATTCAACATCTTCAGCAGTAAGCGGTTCACCGTCAGACCATCTGATATTTTCGCGAATTTTAAATTTAAAAAGCTTACCGCCATCCAGCACCTCAAAAGATTCTGCAGCATCAGGAACAAGTTCGATATCTTTGTTATATTTAAGAAGTGAAACAAATAGTTTACTTGCAACAGTATGGCTTGCAGAATCAGATGAAAGAGCCGGAATCAGACACATGGGCTCACCGATTGAAGGCTCAGTCATCCTACCGCCGTTTACAGGTTTTGAACCATATTTTTCGGCCGAGACTGAAGCAGTGTTAGAAGCCTTACTGGTCTTTGGAGCCGTATCCTGACTACAAGCAGATAGAATAGCAATACAGCCTATAAATATTAAGATAATCGCTGATCGATTCATATTTTCCCTGTTTTTTTGAATAAAAATCTTCCATAAAGCCAACTACATTGATAATGTACTCACTATGGACTAATGTTAAAGAAAAGCCAAGTAATGCACGCGGACAGATTGACCGCGCAACTTTTTTACTTTACGGATTCACCGTAATACATTTGAATTTGAATAATTTCCATTATAACAACATTAATTTATATATAACTACTTACTACTAAGGTGCAGTTCGGGGGAACGTGTAAGTATGTCACAAAACGAAGAAGCTGTAGTTAAATCAATTCTCAAATCATTTATTACAGGAACCGTACCGGAATACATTCTGGACAGCTCCCGATCTATTGTTGCAGCTGAAGGTGTGCAACGTCTTGATTTGAAGAAACGTGAAAGATACTGGGATGTAGATGCATCAATTCAAGGTGATGATTTTCAAAACTACTCCTCAGAATTAGGACTTAATCTGGCAGAAGAAAGCATAAACTTCTATTGCAACTGCCCGGAATCTTTTTCCGGCGTATGTAAGCATGTAGGAGCAGTTGCGCTTAAACTTCTGCAAACTCTTGATTCTGAAGTTGAAAAGGCTGAAACACAGAAACTTGCTGACTGGCGTCAGAATTTTCGTTCATTCTTTTCCACAGAACTTGAACCGGAATCAGGCAAGCACTATATAATCTACCGTATGTTTCCAGAACCGGAAAGATTGCAGGTAGCTTTTTTCAGGGCCAGACAAAATAAATCCGGCCTTTCTCAAGTGCAAAATGAAATTGACCTTGAACAAATTATTGAAAAACCTGAATGGAGTGAAACCTCTCCTAACCTGCCATTAGTGGCCGAACAGATAGGACACTTTCTGGACTACAGAGGGCATCGGGTAGACATACCGGCAGGCCTTCATGCGTGGTTTTTCACCGCAATAAAAGATGAATACTACCTGTTTTTAAGAGATACCGATATTCCTATACGCATTGAAAGCAGGACTATGCAGCTCAAACTTTCTCCTGAACTTTCAGAAGAAGGTCTCCGCTTTGATATACTATTGTCTGATGAAGGAAAACCACCCTTCTCCATTATGGACGATGAAGAGGTTTTCTTTTACGGCAGACTGCCTCTTTGGGTATATTGGAAACAGGGCTTTTACCCGGTACAAACAACTCTTGCCCCTAAATTGGTGCAGGAGATGCACATACAGGATCCAATTATCCCTCCGGCAGATATTCCAGAATTTCTTGATCGGGTGTGGACACAGATACCTGTTTCCGACCTGCATGATCACGAAGAATTTCTTGAAAAAATGCAACCGTTCTTTGTTCCAGCATCTTTCAATCCGAAGCTGTACTTGAATGAAGAAGGCTCACTGCTGACAATCAGAATCGATAATATCTACGAGACTGAACACGGCGAAATACCAATGGGTGATCCTAATCCAGACCTGCAGACAGGAAGCTATAGGGAAGGTGAAAAATCATACCTTGTACGCCGCGCACAGGATGAAGAGGCTCAGCTTTTCTCTGAGCTACGCGATATGGGATTTCAGCCACGTAACAACTCCATCTGGTTCATGGAACAGGAAGCAGCTATCACCTTCCTGCTTGATTTTTATCCTCAGCTTGTTGAGGCCTACAGAATCTATGGCGAAAAGAATCTGACCCGTTATAAAGTCAGACTGACTTCTCCGCAGATTATCGCTGAAGTTGAGACCGATGATGATAATAAATGGTTTAATCTCGATATTAATGTTGAGTATGATGACCAGCGTGTTCCCATTGAGAAAATATGGGAGGCATGGAGTCAAGGCAAACGCTATGTTCAGCTCAAAGACGGTTCATATACAAGTCTGCCAGAGTCATGGCTAAAGAAACTCAGTCACAAGCTTAAAGCGCTTGGATATGACCCTGAGCAACCTCCTAGACAGCAATACGAACAGTACGAGACACCCGTTCTGGATAAAATTATTGAAGACTTGCCGGATGCTAAAACTGATGAGCACTTTGTAAAGCTCAGAGAAAAAATCCACAACTTCGATGAAATTAAGATGATTGATCAGCCTAGAGGGCTGGATGCGACTTTACGTCCTTATCAGGTACAGGGACTTAGTTACCTCAATTTCCTGCGAGACTATCGCTTTGGTGGTATTCTGGCTGATGAAATGGGACTGGGTAAAACAATTCAGACCTTGTCTTTCATTCTGTCGCTGCACGAAAGGGGTATTACCGGACCTAACTTGATTATAGTGCCTACCTCAGTTCTTCCGAACTGGGAACGTGAGGCACAAAAGTTCTGCCCGCAACTTCCTTTGCTGACCATTTACGGTTCCAGACGTGAAGAATTATTTAAAAAAATAACCAGTTCTACAATTGTTATTACAACATATGCACTGCTGCGTCGTGATTTGGAAGAACTCCTGAAACATGAATATGTATCTGTGATTCTGGATGAGGCGCAGAATATCAAGAATCCTAATACCATCACTGCAAAGTCTGTACGTAAGCTGAAATCAGATATGAGACTATGTCTCTCCGGTACTCCCATCGAGAATAACCTTTTTGAACTATGGTCACTTTTTGAGTTCCTCATGCCCGGCTTCCTAAGCTCGCAGCATGCTTTTCAAAGAGGAATTGTCAAACCGATCAAAGATGGTGATGAGGAAACTTTAAATTACCTGCGTACAAGGGTTAAACCATTTATCCTGCGCCGCACCAAATCTGAGGTTGCTAAAGATCTGCCTCCCAAAATCGAAACAGTTCATTATTGCGAACTTATCGAAGAGCAGCGGGAACTTTATACAGCACTCGCTAAACGTCTTAAAGATCAAGTTCTTAGAGATGTTGACGAGAAAGGTATGGCCAAAAGCCAGATGTCTATCCTTGATGCACTTCTCAAGCTTAGACAGATCTGTTGTCATCCAAGACTACTCAAATTGGATATGCCGGGTTTATCAACCAATCTGCCATCCGGTAAATTTGATGCATTTAAAGACCTTATCTTTGATATTGTAGAAGGCGGCCATAAGGTGCTGGTATTCTCACAGTTCGTTCAGATGCTGCACGTCATCCGTTCCTGGCTGACCATTAAAGATATTCCTTTCACCTATCTTGACGGATCCAGTAAAGACCGTTTCGAACAGGTGGACAAATTCAATGACAGCCCGGATATTCCCATCTTCCTTATTTCTCTTAAGGCTGGAGGAACCGGACTTAATCTTACTTCGGCAGACTATGTTATTCACTACGATCCTTGGTGGAACCCTGCTGTTGAAAATCAGGCAACAGACCGAACTCACCGTATAGGTCAAAAACGTCAGGTTTTTGCATACAAGATGATCTGTCAGAACACTGTTGAGGAAAAGATACTCAAGCTTCAGGAAATGAAGAAGAGCGTTGCTGATGCAATTATTCCCGGGCAGTCAGCACTCAAATCACTTACTCGTGATGATCTTGAAATGTTGTTTGAAATTTAACAACTGCGTAACAAGACTATAACTTTTATCTCATACCTTTGCCCGGAATCTCATTTCGAGATTCCGGCTTTTCAATTTCAGGAGGAAAAATGTCAGGCACTGACCTAATTCCGGTTATAGCTTTTACTGACAACAAATTGCCATTTCAAAATATTGATATCGCTGCCGATCTCGATATTAAATTCTGCACAAGTCTGGATCATTTTTTTGAGGAAATTCTAAGCGGAGATTTTTCAGGAGTGATTCTTGAAATGCGCAAAGTAATGCAAACTCCTGCCAATGATAGGAACAAAGTATTTTCACTTGCTGCAAATAAGCCTGTTATGCGTATCAAAATAAAAGCAGGAAAAGTTGGTTTTATCGATGATTTGGCCGAATTCAAAACAAACTGCATAGAAAAAAAGAAAGGACAGATAAGACGGTTTGACCGCGCAAACGTCAATATACAAGTAAAATTGAGTCATGAATATGATCATGCAATGGCTCAACCTATTTCCGCAACAATAATCAATATTTCAGAATCAGGGTGTTTTTTTAGAACTGAAACAGATTTTTCAAATCAAAAATTCATTAACATTAAATTTGATACACTAGAGGATAAGCTGCCTGTATATGCTGCTATTCGCTGGAAAACGACACCTAAGAATAATTTCATTGGCTATGGAGTTCAATTTGTGAGCATAAAAGAAAATCAAAAACATGATATTTTAGAAAAATATATTAACCCACAATTGGCAGCAGATAATTTAGTTTAGTAAATTGAAAGTATCATCCCCTTCATTATCATTATGGTGAGGGGGATTTTTTTAAGCTGTCTAAAATAGATATCACTACCAACAGTGTTAAGATTTTGCCCAATTTTTAATATAGAGATTCGCTGCCCGCGATAAGAATAAACAGCATAGACAGTAGTTCCAAGGCTATGCAATAATATCTGCATCATGGTAAAGATGCACTTACATATCAAAATCATACTCAACATATTTGCTATCTACACTCTGCTGGGAATTTCCGGCTGCGCTCTCATGTTTGACTCAATTGATCAAGCCCGCGCGTACAATCAGAAAGCCCAGTATAACAGCGCCATAAAAAGCCTGGACCACTTCATTGATTCTGATGCAAATGAATATGAAAAAGCGTCGGCATTTCTTCTTAGAGGCAAGACATATATAAATCTGAAAGAATATCGATATGCATACAGAGATCTACAGGTAGCCTGGAAATTATCCTGTCATATTTATCAAAACGAAAATAATTCCACCCCAACAGAAATGAACGACTATGATCCAGCCAAAGCATGCATAGAACAAATCCCTATACTAATTGATAACCTGAAACCATTTATAAGTGAATTTGGTGCTATCATGTCTACTCAAGAGGCTTCAGCATTAGTTAAAATTATTTTTCCCGAAATATCCAGATAACGGAGCTCCTGCATATTAGAAAATTCACTGTACAAATATAATTTCAAAATCGATAGTTGGTAGGATCACCTTGTTTAAATAATTACTTAGCTTTCATATTGTAAAAATACACCTATGACTCAATTAGAGACATATTTAAATATACTGCTACAGTATTTATAAATACAAACTAGCTCTCATTCATGGACTCCTTCCCCCCCATACGTCCCTCAAATATCCCTTTATCAATAGGATAAACAATACATTCCCCATTTACCTTCCCTTTAAATGCGGCACATGCCTCTTTTGCTTTAGCTTTATCGGGAAAAGTTCCAAGAATAACTGCATACCATAGCCTGCTTTTCTTATCATAAAGAGGAACCACACTTGCCTTTATTCCCTCATTTTTCAGTTTGGCAACCTCAGTTCCAGCGGATCGCTGGGTGAGAAATGACCCAACCTGCGCCAGCCAAAGTGGAATTCCTGCTTTTCCCGGAACAAGAGCCGCTTTATCAATCGGCACAATTGAGGCTGCTATTTTACCCTGCTGTTGAAGACGTTTTGCCTCGGCACTGGCTGTTGCCATATCTGTAAAATTTCCAGTCCACACAACATAGACTGGCGGAGATTTTTCCTGAATATGTACTTCCGCTTTAAATCCCAGTCCGGCTACTCGTGCAGCCTCTTTTTCTGCAGAATTCAGGCTGAGATATGATCCAACCTGCAAGGTCAATACATTAGAATTTGTTACTGAGGAACCGTTTGTTGCGACGGTGTTACTGGTCTTTCTTCTTGGATAGACAATGGCAGGCAATGCTGTGGAGTTGACTATGTACTGTGGTGGTGATGCAACCTGCCCCTTCACTTGAGATTTAGTTGCATTCGAAGCAGACCCCATATTTTCGGATATAAGCATTCCTGCAAACAAAACAGCTCCGAGCAGAGATAAAATAAACCCTGTTATGGCTACATAAAGAAGAACTTTCATTTTGGTCTTAACCATAATATTTCCTCTATGGAACGGTTGTAGTAAACTGTCCGGCACTGACGATTGATATACTACCCGCCCACATACACATAAGGGTTGAACTGTTATTCAAAGCAGGCATTTTCCCGAGTAGAACCGTTGGCGAACCGGTAATCCACGGAGCAACGAGACTCGGGATGCAGGGCATCGGAGTCAGTACGCCTAAGGCCGCAGCCGTGGCGGAAGCAACTGTGGGATTGGCCAGCGAAGTACACATAGCAAATCCCGGCACATTCACCATAGGAATATAATCCATGATATTTGCCGCCGGAGTAGAACACATAACTCTGTTCATAGGCATGACCACCAAGGAGCATGGCGCGACTCCGAATGAACACTGGAGCATAGCCCCTGAAACAACCAGTTGTGACATGCCTACTTGCCCCCGAAGATTGCCTGATGCCAGGATTTCTTCTTGGTCGAAAGTTCGTCAATAAGCTTTTGTGACAGAACGTTTCCTTTCTCGTACTGTACTTGCCTTTCCAGTTCTCCGGATTCCGAAAAAGTTAAAGACTCGCCATGTTTCAACCCTTCTACCCAATGTGTTTTTTCACGTATTGTACCGGAAGAAAAAAGTTGTTCAGCTGATCCATGCAACATTCCATTCTGATAGTTCAACCGTTGCATCAGTTCACCCTGCTCCCCGTAAACAAGTGATTCTCCTTCTTGCTTTCCATGCAGAAGGGTCGTTTTCGCCGCCAACTGTCCATTAGGATGCCATACCTGCATGATACCATTTGGCTCGTTATTTACATAGTTCATAAGAATATGAGGCCGCTGGTGTTCAAAAGTACGAAGTTCGCCATTGAGCTTTCCATTTTGCATATTCGAAACCTGCACAAGATGCCCATCCTCATCAAACCGCCGCACTTCTCCTTCTACTACGCCATGTTGATATTCCATCTGTTGCACTATACGCCCCTCGGAATTGAACATATGTCCTGTCCCGTGCGGCTTGCCATCTTTCAAAGGAACCCTGAACAGGATATTTCCCTGATCGTCACGCTGTACGTAATCATTATCCTCATTCATACTGCGCTCCCTGCACGAAGCTGCATAATTTCGAATCATATCAATTCACTAATTTATACTGACCATACCGCCTTTAACTGTCAGTGCACCTCCTCCGTCAACCTCGCCCGAAGCATCTCCTTTAACTGAAAAACTGAGCCCTTGTACTGTGATGGATGTAGAGGCCTTATGTGTTGCGCTCATACCGGCTTCAGTATTCAGGTCCTGCCCCCCTTTCACCGTCACATTCTGCCCTGCTTTTATGGTAACATTGCCGTCAGATGAGATGGTGATGTCGCCAGTTACTTTCAAGGTCATGGCTCCCTTAACAGTGAGATTGTAGTCACCATCAACAGTTGCTGTGTAGTCAGCTTTGTTGGTTCGCGTTTCAGCATCTTCCACCGTAACACTGCGTGTACCTTTTACATGATGGGTTTCAGTTCCTTTCTGGATGTCCAGAGAACGGTTGCCCTTTTCCAGCGTCAGGGTATCGTCAGCTTTTTTGATGGTAGTAGTACGTTCGTTTTCAATGGTAGTATTCATATCCTTTTGCGCATGAATGAACACTTCCTCCTCACCGGCCTTATCCTCAAAACGCAGCTCATTAGAACCTTGCGCATCCTTGCTGGAATTGGTTTTAATAACTGTACGTGTGGCGTTATCCGGTAGAGTGTAAGGTACAGTCTGGTTTGCATTATAAACCG
>NZ_AUDC01000001.1 GCF_000425265.1 Maridesulfovibrio zosterae DSM 11974 | reverse complement strand
TAGCATCAGCGCTTGCTACAGTATTAAGATTTTCAGTTGTAGTGGTTTGCGGTACGTATGTTGCTGAATATGAACTTCCATCATTTTTGATCTGAAGCAGCAATCCGGCCTGACCGCAGGCAAATCCTGCCTTTTCAGTGGAATCATAATAAACAGAAAGGATGTCAGCAGGGTTATAATCTTCACCGGAGGAATCTTTCACGCTGATAGCAGTCAGAGAATCTTTTTTGGCAAAATCTGTACCGGCAAATATTTTTCCGGAACCTCCGGCACCACCTACAATAATCCAATCATTATGTGCATTGATTACAAGATCATTAATATCATTTAATTTTGAAAATGTGGTTTCAGTAGTCAGAGTTTCACCGTCCAGATCAAACTGACACAAACCGCCATGGCCGAAAATGGCCAGCCACTTACTATCAGCGTTGGAAAATATTTTTAGACCCTTAATGTTATTCCCGGATGCAAGAGAGGCCTTTTTCAGCTCAGAACTATAATCTTTCCAATCAGTACCGTCTGTACTGAGCAGCCCGCCAGCAGATGTGACAATAAAAGCCTTTCCGTCGGCAGCAGCAATTCCTACAACATTCTCAGCAATAACAGATTGCAACTTAGTAGGGACAGAAACAGCTTTCCAAACACTTCCCTGAGTAGATGTTATGATTTTTCCTGTAACCGAAACAGCCCAATATTTGCTACCGTCATAAGCAACTCCGGCAAAATCATCCGTTACGGGCGAGATGAGCAGCTCCCAATTGGGAGTGCCACTCATTGAGGATGTGCTCATAGAATAAAGCTTACCATCCTGCCCTACTGCAACCATCCCTTTCGAAGTCGCAACACTGTCCACAATATTTGTACCGAGCGCACCCGGAACATTTATAGTCCATTCGGCAAAGGCTGTGCCGGATAATATAAATACTGTCACCATCGTAATAGCAGTTACTATTATCCTTAACTTACAATTAAACTTCATATCTCCCCATCTCTCCTATCTTTAAAGTCTTAAAAAGTTAGCTTGTTGTAAATATATTCTTTTGAAAATAAGCGCACAGCTCATATACACCAAATTAAAAATTCAAGTCAATTTATAACAAAAATAATATTTATAAGTATAATCACTTACACACTATACATATTGAAGTAGAATCATGCTGAGTAGATAAAAATAAGTCTCTTCAGCCCCTTTCCGACTCCTCCCCCACTAATCGGTATCACCTGATATCCGCCTGTTTTTTATCTCCGCTCTTGCCTTTTTTAACCTGCATGTGACATAGTTAAATTTCATATAATCTATACCGGCACATACCAAAGCAGGAGTACGCATGAATTTTCAAGAGCTGATAAAAGTGGAAGATCAACCTGTTATTTCAGCGGATTTTACTGGAGCAATTGTGTGCATCAATAAAGCTTTCACAGCTGAATTTGGATGGACAGAAACAGAATTGGTTGGAAATTCGCTGACAAAAATTATCCCTTCCGCCTTGCGCGATGCACATCAGCTCGGCTTCTCAGCGTATCTGGCAACAGATAATGCTACCTTGCTGGGGCAGCATCTTGATCTTGAAATACTTGCACAGGATGGAAGAATTCTAATGGCAGAGCATTTTATTTTAAGCGGTGAGATCAACGGCCAAAAGGCATTTGCAGCCCAGATAAAAATACTGACTTAAGGCTGAAGTGCCATGGAAAAAAAGACTGAAATCATAAATGAGCTGCGTTCATCCATCGGCAGGCTGGAGGCGGTACTGAGTTCTATTGATGAGGCTATTCTCTGGACTGACAGCGAAGGAAAGGTAAAATGGTGCAATGACAGTTTTGCCAGACTTATAGGTCAGAAACGGATATTCATCATGGGCAAAACAGTGACTGACTTCTTCCCTCTCAACAAGCGAGGACAGAAACTTCCGGCAGAAGCTCACCCGCTTTCAGTTGCGTTAAGGCTGGAGACTTCACAACAGGGAGACTACACATTCGGTCCCGACAACATCCCCTTCTTCATAAAGATTCAGTATCTTAACACATTAGACGGAAATCAAAGTACCGTTATCACTGCACGGGATTCATCTAAAGAAAAAGAACTGGCCGACTACCGGATTCAGGGTTCAGCACTTGCCGCTGCAGCAGATGCAATTGTAATTCTGGATAAGCGAGGCAAAATTCACTGGGCCAACAAAGCTTTTACCAGCATGACCGGATATGAATTCGATGAAATATACGGAGACACATTAAAAATACTGAAGTCAGGCCACCACTCCAAAGAATTTTACGCAGAAATGTGGGACACAATCCTTTCCGGTTCCCTCTGGATTGGAGAAATGGTCAACAAACGCAAAACCGGTGAAATTTATTACGAAGAACAAAAAATAACTCCGGTGCGAGATTCCGATGGAAAGATTTCCAACTTTATTGCCATAAAAACGGATATTACTGAAAAGCGACTGGCCCAGAAATCTCTTGAAGATCGGGAAGCAAAGCTTTCAGCCCTGTTCAACGGGGTGATTGATGCGATAGTAACAGCCGATTCAAAAGGTGATATCATTACCGTAAATCCGGCAGCAGAAAAAATTTTCGGCTACGAACACAAAGAACTTGTGGGAAAGAATGTTCGTCAATTCGTCCCCCCTGAACTGCGCCCCCATCACGACAGTTTTATTAAGCGTTATCTGACTACCCGCATTCCCAAAATAATCGGGATAGGACGGGAGATAGAGGCAATGCGCAAAGATGGAACACGATTCCCCATCGAGCTTTCAATCAATGAAATAATAACGGCTGATGCAACCATGTTTACCGCAATTGTACGGGATATTTCTGAAAGAAAACGTCAGGAACATGAACTGCATGAGCTTAATGAGCATCTTGAACAGCTGGTTGATACGCGGACAAAGGATCTGACTCAAAAGACGGAAGAGTTGATTCGGGAAATAGCTGAAAGAAAAGAAGCTGAGCGGCTTATCCGCCAGAGCAGCGAATTGCTGCGTTCCCTGCTTGATGGAATATATGCGGCCTTCCTTATTATCGATCTGGAAAACAGAACCATAACAGAACTCAATGAAGTTGCTGAATCCATGTTCGGATTTAAAAAATCTGAAATAATTGGATATAACTGTGATGACGTATTTGCCTCTCAAGGAAAATACATTGATACAGTCTGCCCCCGATCATACGAAGGTGAACCCACAAAAGAAAGTGTTGTGATAGGAACTGAAGGCACTCTCATTCCTGTCACACGTCATGTACTGCCTATCACATTAAAATATCGCCCGCATCTGGCCGTAATTCTTTTCGATATTGCTGAACGTAAAAATCTGGAAAGAAAACTGGCTATGGCGCAGAAACTCGAATCCATAGGCAGACTGGCATCTGGTGTGGCGCACGAGATAAATACTCCGATCCAGTATGTCGGAGACTCTCTTCTATTCATAAAAGAAGCCTTTGATGACCTGCTCAAAGTTCATGAAATAGATGAAAAAATCCTGCAGGCCTGCCGGAAATTAAATGAATTTGAAAAAATGATGAACAGCAGAGACGAAGTTGCAGAAGAACAGGACCTTGAATTTCTGATTAAAGAAATTCCCGGCGCCTGTAATGTTGCCAGCGAAGGAGTTACCAAAGTAGCTGACATTGTCCGGGCCATGAAGAACTTTTCCCACCCCGGTCATGAGGACAAACAACTCACTGACCTTAATAAATCAATCACTACGACTACAACAGTCTGCCGCAATGAATGGAAATATGTTGCCGAAATGGAGTTGAAGCCGGGTGATATTCCGCACATAAAATGCTTTCATGGCAGCATAAATCAGGTATTACTGAATATGACTGTCAATGCAGCCCACGCCATCAGGAAGAAATTCGAAGGCAGCGGGGAAAAAGGTAAAATAACAATTGCAACATCACTTGATAATAATTTTGTCATCATCAGGCTTTCCGACAACGGCTCAGGAATGACCCCGGAAATAAAAGACAAGATTTTCGAACCTTTTTTTACAACCAAGAAAGTAGGAGAAGGAACAGGACAGGGACTCGCAATTGTGCATGACATAATAGTCAGCAAACATAACGGCAGTATTGATGTGGACTCTTCACCGGAAACAGGAACAACTTTCACCATAAAACTGCCGCTTGAGTAAACAGCTGTGGTAGCCATAGCTCATTTATCACTAAAGGGTAATTATGAAGAAACCTAGAATTCTATTTGTTGATGACGAAATTAATATCCTGAAATCTATGAAACTTCTGCTGCGTAAAGATTATGATGTTGATACAGCACAGGGAGCCGTAAAAGCCCTTGAAATGATAACAACCAACGCTCCATACGCAGTTATTATTTCAGACCTGAAAATGCCCTCCATGGACGGGATTGAATTTCTGCACCGAGTCCAGAAAGCGGTACCGGAATCTGTAAGAATAATGCTCACCGGACACGCCGACGTGGAATCAGCTTCGCTGGCCGTTAACCGTGGGCATGTTTTCCGCTTTCTGACCAAACCAATACCAAATGCAGATATGCATCGCATTCTGGAAGCAGCTGTTAATCAGTATCAGCTGATCACCTCGGAAAAAGAACTGCTGCGCGGAACACTGCGCGGATGTATAAAAGTTCTTACCGATATTCTCTCAGTAGCAAGTCCGCAATCCTTCAGCCGCAGTGAGCGTATTAAACATCTGGCGGTAAAGACTGCGGAACTTTTGAAAATGCGAAATACTCTTCACCTTGAACTTGCTGCCATGCTCTCACAGCTGGGCTGCATTTCACTCAGCGAGACAACCCTTAACAAGATTCATTCAGGCGAAAAACTGAGCGAACAGGAACGGGTTGAATTTATGGATCATCCAAGAATTGGCGCAAAACTGCTTTCAAACATTCCGCGCATGGATCAGGTCGTTGAAATTATCAGCAGACAGAATGAACCTGCCGGTGAAAATCCGGATCTGCCACTTGAAGCAAAAATTTTAAAAGCCTGCCTTGATTTCGAAGAAATACTGCGAAGCGGAAAAACATCCGGTGATGCACTTGATGTACTGAGCACCCGACAGGGGTGGTATGAGCAGAATGTACTGAAATCGCTGCAACAGGCTGTTATACTGGAGGCTGATTATTCTTCCCGCAAAGTACCTGTGAAAGATCTGAAACCGGGCATGATACTTGACCAGAATTTATATGGACCGACAGGGACACTTATATCGACTAAAGGTCAGGAGGTTGGAGAAGCATCTATTATGCGCATAATCAATATATTCAAGGACAAAAAATCCAGCGACCATATCAAGGTGCTGGAGAGCAAATCAGGATCACATTTATAATCTGAATAGTGTCAGAAAAATGCTATAATACAATTAATTATTTCTTTAATAGACGTTACGGTATAATTTATACTAGTATAAATATTGAAATTTGAAAAATCAACTCAATCTATTGAGGAACTTATGAAGCCTAGAGTCCTTTTCGTGGATGACGATGTGAATATCCTTACCTCATTCCGCAATCTTCTGCGCAAAGAGTTCAAAATAGATACAGCCGATCACCCTGAAAAAGCCCTGCAAATGTTCAGGGATAACGGCCCATATCCTGTTGTTGTGTCAGACCTTAAAATGCCGGATATGGACGGACTCACTCTGCTCTCGGAAATAGGTAAGTTAAATGAAGACAGCGTAGGTATTATTCTCACCGGGCACGCTGATATTCATGCAGCTGTAACTGCTCTTAATCAGGGATATGTATTCAGATTCCTGACTAAACCGACCGAGCGGGACACTCTTTTAAAAGTCATCAATGCAGGACTTGATCAGTATGAACTGATAACAGACAACAAACTGAAGGCACGTATAATTAAAGAAGACCTGAATTCTGCGGCCTTTATTCAGCAAAGCTTTCTGCCGGAAATAGATTCAAACATAAACAACCTCTCGCTGAACTGGCTTTTCAAACCCAGTGGCGATGTAGGTGGCGATATGTTTGATCTTATCAAGCTGGATGAAGATAATACCGGATTTTATCTGATGGATATCAGCGGGCACGGTGTTTCAGCGGCACTTGCAGCAATATCCGTATCCAGACTCCTTTCAGGCAGCGCCCATCTGGTACAGCAACAGAACATAACCTCTCCCGGTGACCTTTTAAAACAGCTTGATTCTGATTTCCCCATTGAACGGCTCAATAAGCATTTCACCATGTTTTACGGGATCGTTAACAAATCCCGCGAGACATTGAGATACAGCAGTGCCGGACACCTGCCCCCCATACTGCAACGCCGTGACGGAACAATTGAACAGCTTGAAAGAGGTGGAAGCGTTATCGGTATCAACATCGGTATTCCTTTTGAGGAGGATGAAATTCCTTTCAACGCAGGCGACAGGCTTTTTGTTTATACTGACGGACTATCGGAATACGAATCTCCATCGCACGAAATGTTCGGCGAGCAGCGCCTTATATCCATTATTACTGAAAATGCCTCCAGATACTCGAAAGCAGTGCTTGATCATATTTATGAAGAAATGCTGAAATTCGGAGAAAACCTTCCACTACAGGATGATGTCACAATCTGCTGCCTTGAATTTGCCGGAGAAGAATCATGAATATGACTTCCCTTGCACAGGAATTCTACACCCGCATGTCTCTGCGGATGGGAGAACAGGCAGCCGCACAGCGGCTTAAATTGCAGGTTGAACACTCAGCTGAACTTTACGGCAAAGGATTCGGTAAAATCCATCTTGAAAATATCGAAGCTTTCATAACCTTTGTAGATATCATGCTGCGAATTTCAGGCATGCGTAGCAGAGGCAGACGCAACAGCCTTGACTTCAGAGTGGAGGAAAACGCCATTGAAATTTCAGACCTCGCTCCTGATCTTGAAGGATTTAAGATACTTCAACTGACCGACATCCACGTTGACGGATTTATTGATGGCGGCGAGGCCCTTTTCACTGTGCTGGACGATCTTGAATACGACCTCTGCGTTCTCACCGGTGACTACCGGTTACTGACTCATCACAGCTATACCCCGTCTTCTATTGGAATGAACCGCCTTATAAAACACATTCACTGTCAGCACGGAACTTATGCGATTCTGGGAAATCATGACTTTCTGGAACAGGTCCATTCTCTAGAAGAAAGCGGCATTAAAGTCCTGCTCAATGAAAATTCTATCATCAGGCATGGTGAATCCGAGATATTTATAGCCGGAGTGGATGATCCGCACTTTTACGGTTCTCACGATCTTGACAGGGCTTTCAGTTCACGACCTGACAACACATACACAATCCTGCTCAGCCATTCTCCTGAGCTTTATGCCGAAGCGGCAGAATACAATACAGATCTTTATATATGCGGACATACCCACGGCGGTCAGATATGTCTTCCCGGAGGTTTTCCTGTAATCACTCATGCAAACTGTCCAAGAGCAATGACCTCCGGAAGCTGGCAATACAAAAATATGTCTGGATATACTTCACGGGGAACGGGGTGTTCCGGAGTTCAAGCCAGATTCAACTGCCCTCCGGAAATCTCCATGCATATTCTTTATTCAAAAGCGGATGAAAACGGGGATATTTAATGACAAACCAGCTATTCATAAACAAAAAATTCAGGCCGGACCTGAAAAATCTTTCCATCAGCGCAGCCATGGTCAAAGAATGCTGTGAAAAACTGACTCTGGATGAGAAAACCAGCCGGCACGTTGACCTTGCTGTATCCGAAGCAGTGAGCAACGCCATACGCCATGCTGAAAATTCAAAAGAAAGCAGTGTGGTCCTGACACTGGTCTCTGACGGAAAAAAACTGATCATTGAAGTTGAGGATAATGGTCCGGGATTTGATTTTAAGAATGTATCCAAGCCTGATCTGGAAAAAGCTCATGAAGGCGGCTACGGCCTGTATCTCATAAAGCATGTAATGGACTCTGTCGTTTATGAAACCGGAATAAATGCCAATGTTCTGATTATGGAAAAGGACATTTCAGACAGCCGGACGGAGGAGATATAATGGAATATCTGCTTGTAGTCTTATCAGTGACCATGACCACTCTGGGACAGATTTTCCAGAAACTCGGAGCGGTCAGAATCAAATCTGAAATGGCGGATGGGAAAGGCGTAATTGCAGCCGCAGCCAACATCCATATATTTCTTGGCATCACAACTCTAGGACTGGGAGCTTTTCTCTGGCTCATAGTTTTATCCCGCATGGAACTTAGCCTTGCCTACCCCATGATGAGTCTGGGTTATGTGCTGGTAACCGTCGCATCAAAACTTTTCTTTAAAGAGGAAATACCCATACACCGCTATGCGGGCATTGCAGTAATAATGTTCGGTATTGTCCTGATATCAAGGAGCTGAGGAGTATAACCATGAAATCATATTTCCTTGTAGCCTGCTCTGTAATTCTGGGAGTGCTCGGACAACTTTTCATGAAAAAAGGAATGACTGCTCTGGGACCGCTGACAGATCCAGATATCATGACCTTCTTTCAGATTATTTTTCAGCCCTGGGTTTTTACCGGACTTATTGCATACGGACTTGCCATGATGATCTGGGTAGCAGTGCTCAGCAGGCTTGATCTCAGCTATGCCTACCCGCTCCTGAGTTCCGGTTATGTACTGGTTGCACTGGGATCATTATGGATGTTCGGAGATACCATATCACCAACCCGATGGGCTGGAATCCTCGTGATTTCAGCAGGAGTTGGGCTTACCGCCAAAAAGTGAGGTCTGTTAATGAATAACGCTCAAAATGATATCTACCTTTCGGTAGTCATACCTGCCTACAATGAGCAGGAGAGAATAGCCGACACCCTGTATACAGTGAAGGAATTTCTAAATGCCCAGCCTTACAAAAGTGAAATTATAGTGGTGGATGACGGCAGCCGGGACTGGACAACCGAAGTGATTAAAACCGTAGATATATACGGCAATGAAATGAAAGATCAAAATGTCAGTTCCATCATGGAAAATGTTAAAAATGTAGGTAAGGGATTTTCCGTTGCCAGGGGCATGCTGCGGGCACACGGTAAATACATTCTTTTTTCTGACGCAGATCTCTCAACTCCTATTGAAGAAGTAAATAAATTCCTTCCTGAGCTGGAAAAAGGCTGTGAGGTAGTCATCGGTTCACGCAGGATGGACGATTCTGAAGTGGAAAAAAAACCATTTTACCGGGAACTGATGAGTTTCACATTCAACTCGGTAGTCGGGCTCTTCGCCATTCGGGGAATTAAAGATACCCAATGCGGATTCAAGGCTTTCAGCAGTGAGGCGGGTAAAAAGATTGCAGACATGCAAAAGCTCTACGGCTTCAGCTTTGATGTGGAGCAACTTTTTCTTGCCCGCAAGCTTGGCTATTGCATCAAGGAAATACCGGTAAAATGGGAACATGTCGAAGGCTCAAAAATAGATCCCCTGCGGGACTCAATCCGTATGTTCATAGATGTAATGCGGATACGTATGATTCACCGCAAAGCCTGATATTTTCAGCCAACTATTTAACAGCGAGGAGAAACAGCTAATGCTTAAAGTAGACATTCAAGTAAAAAACGATATCTGCGTGGTAAAACCTGAAACTCACCGTCTTGATGCCAGCACAGCTCTTGATTTCAAAACAGCCCTGCTCAGACTGATTGAAGAAGGAAACCTGCGTTTACTGCTCAACCTTGAAAACATTGACTTTGTCGACAGCTCAGGACTGGGGGCAATAATTTCAGCACTCCGTCAGGTGGGTGTAAAAGGAGACATCAAACTTTGCGAGGTAAATGAACAGGTTGAAGAACTTCTCAAGTTAACCAGGCTGGACAGGGTTCTGGCAATATTTCCTTGTGAAAAAGACGCCCTTGCCGAGTATTAGCAGTTTTTAACAGCGCAGGGTAAGTGCTATGAAGGACTTTTACTTTTCACAATACGAAGACAGAAAACCGTACCAGCCAGTTCCATTCTCAAACGGCCGGCAGTTTCTGTATCAATATCTGGCCACCATCAATCTGGCGATGGGAGTCTGGTACTTTCACTGGCGCTGGGTATACTCTCTCAACACCGAAGCCCTCTGGTTCTCCATCCCTCTGGCTCTTGCCGAGACCATGGCCTTTCTGAGTACAACCTTATTTATTGTAAATCTGTGGGCCAATAAGGATGAAGCGCCTAAAACTCCGCCCGAAACAGTAAGTGAAATACTGTCTGAGAAAGACCGTCCACCGCAGGACAGACCGATCAGCATTGATATCTTTCTGCCAACCTACACCGAAGATCCTGAACTGGTCCGCTACAGTATCCGTGATTCCAAAGCAGTTACCTACCCTTATGCCGTCGACATAAAAATCCACGTTCTTGATGACGGTAAACGGGAGGAAATGCATGCAGTAGCTCTTGAAGAAGGTGTCAACTATATCACCAGAGATGACAACCGTGGATTCAAGGCCGGAAACCTGCGTAATGCCATGGAACTGACCTCCGGTGATATCATCGTAATTCTTGATGCCGACACCCGCCCTTTTCCACAATTTCTGGAAAGAACACTTGGCTACTTCAAAGACCCCGAAGTGGCATGGGTGCAGACTCCTCAATGGTTTTATGACATCCCTCAGGGAGTCAGTCTAGAGGAATGGCTCAGTAAAAGATTCGGTAAAATATCAGGTTCAATCGGAGCTTTTTTTGAAAAAATTATCGGCAGAGTCTTTGTGGGAAAAGATATTTTCGGCAGTGATCCCAGAATGTTTTATGACTGCATTCTAAGACGCCGCATGAATTATAATGCAGCATTCTGTTGCGGTGCCGGCTCTTTGCACAGGAGGGAAGCTGTACAAAGAGCCGCACTGCTCCGCTACATTGATGAAGTTGAAAAACATGCAGACCTTGCCAGTAAGGATGCTGACGATCCTGAACTTGCTGAAGCAATCAGGTTCGGCGCAGCACGCGGGTTTATGACCGATACAGAAGTCACTCCCTACAAATACCATGTATCCGAAGACATCTATACATCCATGCTTCTGCATGCAGATCAAAGCAGAAACTGGAGATCAGTACACCACCCTGAAATACTTTCTAAAATGCTTTCCCCTCAGGATCTGGAATCATATCTGACCCAGAATTTCAAATACGCCGGCGGAACCCTTGACCTGCTCCGTCAGGACAATCCCGCAACCCTGCCCGGCCTGTCCATAGGTCAGCGGCTCATGTATTTCGCCTCCACTTTTTCATATTTCGCAGCCTTCTGGATGCTCATTTTTCTAATTACTCCGGCAATTTTCTATTTCACCGGAATTGTTCCGGTTAAAGGATTTGATCTGGATTTCTTTATCCATATCCTTTCTTTTCAGATTATATGTCAGATTACTTTCATGCTCGGCACATGGGGAGTTAATACCCTGCGTAATGTCCAGTATTATGTGGCTTTTTTCCCATTAAATATCAAAGCCATCTGGACAGTGCTCAAGGGAGAAACCATCAAATTCAAGGTAACACCGAAAACAGGTGAAAGCAGAGCCAGGCTGGATCTGGTTCGCCCGCAGATTTTTGTCATAGTGCTCAATGTTGCAGGGATCATCTGGTATCTGGGCCGTATTGCTCTCGGTTATGAATACGACCTGCTCGGATTCATAATAGCGACCTTCTGGTCCATGCTGAACATGTCCTCACTAATGGTAATTGTGCGGGCCGCAACCTGGAAAACCGAAGCAGACAGACTATTATAGATCAGGATAAGGGGATGCCCCCCTGTGGATACCCTGATTGCAGAAGAATAATTTTTATGCGGAGAAAGATATGGGCTTCAAACAGCAGATACTTGAAATGCGCAGCCAGATAGCCGTCATTCTGGGGCTTATCACAACAGGATTCATCATATTTTTCCTGACCGACCTAAGCCATCTTCAGGATACTCGAACTCTTACGGCCATGGACAAATCAGGCAGTGAAGTTGCTTTAGTAGAATTTACTCCGGATATCCCGAATCCTCCTTTGCGTGATCTGACTGAACCGGAAATGAAAACTGCCCGCACAGCGTGGAAGTATTTCGAAACAAACTGGAATCAAGATACCGGTCTGGCCGACTCTGTTTCCGGCTTCCACTTCACAACTCTGTGGGATACCGCATCCTATCTGCTGGGACTTATTTCTGCGTACAAGCTGGAAATAATATCTGAAGAAGAATTTCATTCCCGCATGGAAAAGGCTCTTGATTCACTGGCAAAAATACCGCTCTACAATGGAGAGCTGCCGAACAAAGCATACGATACCAAGTCACTTTCCATGACAGACTACCAGAACAAGCCCTCCGATACAGGTACAGGATGGAGTGCCATTGATATCGGGCGGCTCTTTGTCCCTTTCAATGTCATTCTCTATGAATACAGCCGCTACACTCCCAAAATACGGGAAATAGTTTCCCGCTGGAATTACAAACGCATGTTCATAGACGGTCAGCTTTTCGGAGTAACCTACAAGAATTCCGTGGAACAGCTCAATCAGGAAGGTCGTCTCGGTTACGAGGAATATGTATCTAAATCTTTTGCCCTGCTCGGTTTTGATATCAGCGCAGCGTACAGCTATCTTGATCATACAGGATTTGTTGAAATCGAAGATGTGGAAGTCCCGGTTGATGTGCGGTCCTCTGCCATATTCGGCGCCCACACCTACGCTCTCAGCGAACCGTATATTCTGGATGGGATAGAATTCGGTTTTGACCACTATTCCCGTGAATTTGCATACCGCATCTACCTTGCACAGGAAAACCGCTTCAAAAATACAGGAATCTTCACTGCGGTGACTGAAACAGCTCTCAATGAAGATCCTTTCTTTGTCTACAACACTGTCTACGGCGAAAATAAAAAGTGGGCCTGCATAACTTCCGAAGGACTGGAGTCAGCTGAGTGGCGAACCCTGTCCACCAAGGCGGCACTGGGCTGGTACACACTTTATGAAACCGGATATTCCAAACAGTTAGTGGAAAAAATAAATAAACTGGCAACACCGGACAACGGTTTTTATGCCGGAATTTACGAGAATGACCAGAGGATCAATGCAGTTACGACCTGCAATACCAACGGAATTATCCTCGAAGCTCTTTACTATAAAAAATTCGGTCCGTTCCTGCGTATTATGGGCAAGGACGGAAAGTAGGCAGTCATGCTTGCGGGCAGGGTCTGGATATGCATGTTTTTAACAGTGCTCATTTCAAGCAGCATCTGCCACGCTGACGACCTGTATATGAAAGAAATTCCGTCCCCGGGATTGAAAAAATTCAATCAGACTGACAAGGGCTGGAGTTTTCTGGACATGATTGAACGCTCTTTTAAAATTAATACTGAGAAATTCAACGGAAAGCAGTCCTTCGGTGAAGTGCTGGCAAGGGAGATGTCCATCAACATAGGCTATACAACTGCGGTGAACAGTATCCAGCAGGCCAACAAAAACGGGAAATCACCAAAGGAAATAGTAAAACAGTCCTTTACCCAGACCATCGGGTTCAACGGGCTGTCACCCTACTACGGCAGAGTGACATTTTATGAATATGCAGACCCTACCTATCAGCAGGGTTATGAACCGGATTTCAGCTATAGTTTCGGAGTGGCAAACTTTGCACCGGACACACTGTCCCTTGAATACTCAAATTACGGAGGCAACAGGCTTTCTCCTAAAGTCGGTGAAGAATTTACAGATCTTAATCAGGGAACTATTACCACCACCTACCGCTTCGAAGTACCGGAAAAGGTGGTCAGGCTCCTTCATCCGGATGATGAGGCCAGAGTACTAGGCTGGGCCTCATACAACATTACTCCTGAGTACCAGCAGGGACGCTGGTGGAAGCAATGGTTCGGGCTGGGATTCTCCGTCCCCATCTGGAATAACATAAGCATCTGGGCACAGGGCAACCTTTACCCGGATTCGTCCCAGACAACAGCGGGAGATCCTGATTTTACATACGGTTTCGGATATTATGACTGGTCTCCCGGTGGGTTTATTCTGGCATACTCAAGCTATGCCCCCAACGGCTTTCCGTGGGGAAACAGCGCCAAGGACGGAGACATAATGGATGGAAGTATTTTTCTGGGATACAATTTTGACCTTGAAGCAATATGGAATTTTATGACCGGACGCAAAGCAAAACGCAGTAAATCAAAACCAAGCAAAACACGCCCCCCGTGGGGTCCGAAATATATGGAATGGTGATCAGTTAATGGAATACAGAACAGCTTTTATACGGCTCCTGCAGGCAGCACTTATATGTATACTGCTGCTTTGTTGCGGCTGCAAAGTGCCTGTGCATAAAACAGATGCGGATGCTTTCAATTTTAAGGAGGCATCTACAGCTGTCTCCCCCAGACATATTACCGGAGAATATTCTCTATGGGGCAGCAATAAACCGGCGCAACTGAGTGAAGACCAGCTAAATATTGCTAAGCAGGCATGGACATACTTCACCAGAACCGTATTTCCTGAAACAGGACTGCCGCAGGGCGCAGTAGGCAGCGACACACTGACCATGGACAATGTAGCTTCCTATCTTGCGGCACTGACCTCTGCAAACTGGATCGGTCTTCTTGAAGAGGTTGAATTTCATGCCCGCATGACAAAGATCGTAACATGGCTGAATACCATGCAGCTCAATTCTCTGGGAGTTCCCAACACATTTTACAACGCACGTACCGGACAAAGCATAAATGGCGCAGGACAACCGGGGGAAGACGGTCATTCAGCACTTGAACTGGGCCGACTGCTTATCTGGATGCGTATTGTACGTAATATCTACCCGACTCACGCCGCTGCCATTGACCGTGCCGTGCTGCGCTGGAATTTCCGTAACCTGATTGATGCGGACGGACTGCTATACGGCTCATATTATCGGGAGGGAAAACTCAGGGCGTACAGACAGGGACGGCTCGGACACTTGCAATATGCGGCAAAAGGATTCGCTCTCTGGGGTTTCAATATTGCTGCATCTCTCAAGGCCGATAGCTACTCACTGATGACCATCAATAAGATTCTGCTGCCTTTTGACAATCGCCCCGTACAGGAAAGAAACAGCCCGCGTCCATTTGGCGAACCTTTTCAGATAGGTGCTGTCAGCACAACTTTCCCCTTGCTTGACGGCATAGAATTCAACTGGAAAAAACCCGGTCCTGCTGCTGATTTTGATAGATGGCCGCAAGACTTGAAATCAGAACAGTTTGCAGCCTCAATTTATGAAGTTCAGAAGTCCAGATATACAGTTGACGGAATACTCACCGCCCGGGCTGATCATAATCTGGACCGACCGCCTTATTTTGTTATCGATTCTGTTCTGGCCCTTGGAGAACCGTTTGCAACCATTGATAAATCCGGCCGCCCTCAAATAGAACAAGCCTGTGTATCAACTGGAGCAAGCTTCCTGCTCTGGGCTATGTTTGATCAGGATTATACTGATATGCTTATGGACTCAGTGGTCACCATGTATGACAGCTATGGAGGCTGGTACGCCGGATTTTATGAAAGCAGCGGAACAATCAACAAGGCGATTTCATTAAATGATAACGCCGTCATTCTTGAATCTCTGGCTTTCATGCTCTCCGGTCCCCTGTTTCAGCCCTCTGTCACCAAAGGATACTGGGAACTGACCCTTGAAAATGAATCATTTGAGGAAAAAGGACTTCCTCCGGCAAGATTCCAGAATGAATTTCAGCCCATGCTGAACATGGAAAAAACGGAGCCTCAACCATGATCAGCCAGAAGCGGAAGGCAATATTTATGCTGAGCATACTTTTCACGTTGCTCTGCTTCGGGTCTGCACTCAGCTTTCCTGCATCATGTACGGCGGAAATCAAACCTGCCGGTCGTCAGATTGCAAGGCAGGGACCGCTTACCGAGCGTGAGCAGCAGTGGGCACAAACGGCATGGAGCTATTTTAAAAACAACGTCAATCCCGATACAGGACTTGCCGGAGCACAGCCGAACTACGCACCTTTTACCATGTGGGATTTATCAGCCCATATGGCAGCTATTCTTTCCGCCAACGAGCTGGGATTAATTGATGATAAAGAATTTGATTCGCGTATCCGCAAAATTATTTCATGGCTGAATGTAATGGAACTGTTCCGGGGCGATCTGCCAAACCAGTTTTACAGCGCAGACAACGGCGCTATGGTGGACTGGGCCAACCAGCCCGGAGCACTTGGCTGGTCGGCTCTTGATCTCGGGAGGCTGCTCATCTGGCTGCGCATTATCAAGGAGAGACATCCAGAATACTCACAGCAGATCGACAAGGCTGTCATGCGCTGGAACTGGACCAAACTGATGGACCGCAACGGAACAATGTTCGGGGCCAGTTACTATCAGCGTGATGAGAATAACCTGATTCACTACGCCGAGGGAAGACTCGGTTATGAAGAATATGCTGCGCGCGGTTTCGCCCTGTGGGGTGCAAATACTGATGCCGCATCAAAAATCGACCCTTATTCCACCATCACTATTTACGGAGTGCCGGTCCCGTTCGATGCCCGTGAACCGGAAAATCAACATGCCCCGAACTTCGTGGTAACTGAAAATTTTGTACTGGACGGCATTGAGCATAACTGGGACCTGCCGGAAAACCGCAATACCTCAGTCACCAGACATACCGACCCCATGCAGGCAAAATTCGCATGGGCAGTATACAAGGCACAGGAATCACGTTTCCTGAACACAGGCATCCTGACCGCAAAAACAGAAGATGCTGTGGATCAGGCCCCCTACTTTGTTTATGACACTATCCTCGGTCACGGAATTCCGTGGGCGACCATGAGTCATGAAGGTAAAGCCATGCCTCAGTTAGCCTGCCTGAATACAAAAGCAGCTCTGGGACTCTGGGTACTTTTCAAATCCGACTATACTGACCTGCTGGCGGAAGTAGCCTCAACCATGTTTGAACCGGACAAAGGTTTTTACGTCGGGCGCTATGAAAAGACAGGAAAGATCAACAAGGCGATCACCCTTAACGGAAACGGGGTCATCATGGAAATCCTGCTCTACAAAGCGCAGGGCAAACTGCTGAAATACAGCGAAAAGGAAAGTTACTGGGATAAATTTTTCAAGACAAATTCACTGCCGGGCAAAGCATTGCCGCCATGGAAATATCAGCCCTACATAACCATACACAAATATGATCCCTAACGGAGAACCCATGCTTAACCGCAAGGCCGCCATACTCATACTCATATTATTCCTGCTTCCAGCCATGTCAGGGTGCGGCGCTGTTTATGAATATTTCAAATGCGGCTTCGACTTTTCAGATGACGATGGAGACATTGTCCTGACCGAGTGTCACAGACTCTCTGACCGTGGGCAGCTCTTTGCAGAAGTCGCATGGACGTATTTTGAAAAAAACTACAATCCTGCAACGGGACTTGTGAATGCAGCTGAAAACTACCCCTACACTTCAATAGGCGAAATTGCGGGCTATATTTCGGCCCTTATTTCAGCCCATGAACTGGACGTTCTGGATGAACGCAGATTCTGCCAGCGGGTTGGAAAACTTGTTGAATGGCTCAACGCTATGGAGCTGTATGCAGGAGAACTGCCGAACCTGATCTACAACTCACACACCGGACGCATGGTCGGATTTGATATGAAACCGGGGAAAGCCGGATTTTCATCCATGGATATAGGGCGACTGCTCATCTGGCTGAAAGTGCTCAAAACCAAATATCCTCTTTTTGCAGAAGGTATTGACCGGGCTGTACTGCGCTGGAATTTCTGTCTGGCTATTTCAGGCGACGACACCCTGCGCAGCGGACGCTACGTTAACGGCAAAACAGAATTCATCTACGAAGGCAGACTCGGATGGGAATCATATGCTGCGCGAGGATATGAAATGTGGGGGATTGATATAAAATCATCGGTTCCCTCTCCCCTGCGCTACATTGAAATCTACGGACGAAAGGTTCCATATGATCCTAGAGATTCCATCTCCACCGGAGTTCCGGTCTATCTGACCTCAACGCCCTTTCTTCTGGAAGGTATGGAGTTCGGATACTCGGATACAGGAATTCCCGAAGAACACCATACCGGTGATGATGCTCTGGACAGGTCCGGGCTTGCCCGCGGCATATACGAGATTCAGGAAGAACGTTACCGCAGAGAAGGTATCATGACCGCGCGCAGTGAGAACGGAGTTGATAAACCTCCTTATGCTGTAATCGGTACTATCACCGCTGAAGGTAAACTCTGGCCGACCATATCCCGTGGCGGCGAAATGCATTATGATCTGGCTATCTTTTCAACCAGAGCAATTTTCGGAATGTGGTCCATATGGGATACAGACTACACCCGCTTTATCATGGCTGCGGCGGCCTGTTGCTTTTTTGAGGAAGGACGGGGCTGGTTTGAAGGCCGTTATGAACATAACTGGCGCATCAATAAAGTCATGGTTCTTGAAACCAACGCCATTGTTCTGGAATCGCTGCTTCACAGACTGGACGGCCCACTTGTCAGAGTCACCAAAGAACCGAGCTACATTGATTTCTATATCCGTAAGGAGCAGCCCATGAGCGACTATCCACGCTGCCTGCCGGGACTGAAACGGGAGGATTTGTAAAATGAAAATCCTCCGCAACACCTTATTTACACTGCTTGCAGTTCTCTTCACTGCACACAGTGCTTTTGCGGCCTTTGACGGATTGGGACAACTGGTTTCAAGCCCTGTTTTTGCCGAGGCAGTGACCTTATATAAAAGCGGTAAATATGAACCTTCTGCCATGCTTCTTGATGATCTGGCCAGAAATTTAAGAGGAATATCTCCTGAGGTAAGCGGCGTTGTTTTTGTCATGGCCAGCAGAGCTGCCGCCAATGCAGGTAATGCCAGAGCCTACGAATCATGGGGGATGGCAACTGCCCGCTTTGCCAGAGCCGGTATGTCATGGAACAGTGTACGTTCAACCCTTGATCAGCAGCTTGAAATGGCAAGGCTTGGTTCAGCCGGGCCTGCCGCAATCGGTGCAGGACAATCGCCCGGATTTGCAGCTCCGGCTGTAAACCTGCCGCCGGAAGCAGGAAGACTGGCAACTGCGTGGGATCTTTTCGGCCTGAAAAATTTTGACCGCCCTTCTCCCGGACTGCGCCGTGAGAAAACAGCCGACCAGATCTGGAATGATATGGACGGATCTACTCAGGGACAGGTTACGGTTATCCCCTATTCTGAAGGGATGTGGGGAAAAACAAATTCAGCGACTCCCCCAATACAGGAACAGAATATTTCCGATCCACGAACTGCTCCGGCAGGAATACCAACTCCCATGCGTAAACAGGCCGTGCCTTCAGACCATAGCACAGCTGCGGCTGCGGCCTCATATGCCGCGTCAACTCAATCATCGACGACCCCTGTCATAAGTGAGCAATATAAAGATGCAGCGCGTCTGGCATGGAGCTATTTCCAGCGCAACTATCAGCCGTCTACCGGATTATACAACGGTCTGGATCTTTATCCTGTCACAACTGTATGGGAAATAGGAACATCGCTTGCTGCCCTGAATGGAGCACACCGCCTTGAAATCATCACTGACAATGAATTCATGCAGCGGACCGGACTTATGCTGCAGACACTATCTTCCATGGACCTCTATCAAAATGAACTGCCTAATAAATTATACTTTGCAAACTCGGCAAGAATGGTGGGTGAAGACCAGAAACCGACTTCAACAGGAATAGGCTGGGAGGCTCCTGATGTGGCAAGGCTGCTCCTGTGGCTTAAAAAAACCGCCATCCTGCACCCTCAGTTTAAAAGTACAGTGGATAAAATTTTCCAGAAAATGCGTACCGAAAGACTCACAAAAGATGGAAGCATCTATTCTATTTCCGTATATGCAGGAAAAGAATATCCCAAAGTCGAAACAGGATTCGGCCTGCCGTCCTATGCTGCTGAGGTTTTCAGACTCTGGGGTCTGGATACGTGGAAATCACGGGATTACCGCAACAGTCTGGCCTTTAAAACTTTATACGGGATCAAAGTTCCGTTCAATAAATCAGGTCCGGCCATTTCATCCAAAATCTTCGCACTCATACTTATGGAATTCGGTAAATCCGGCAATGAGCAGGACAGGCTTATCCGGTCAATATACGAAGTTCAGGCTGCCAGATATAAATCTGAAGGAATCCTGACCAGTACGGATTCCGGAAGGATTGACCGCAGTCCATGGTTTGCCGAAAGCGCAATCATAACCGCTGACGGCGCAGGAGTATGGCAGTGCGTAAGCCCTTACGCTGAAAAACCGCTGAACCTGTTCTGGGCCTCAACTGCTACAGCATTCTGCTGGGATGCACTTTACAACACTGCCTACACCCGCACTCTGATCAACAAACTCTACCCCCGGCATGAAAAAGGAAAAGGTTTTCAAGCCGGGATATACGATACAGCAGGTATCAACAAAGCTTTAACACTGGAAACCAACGGACTCATACTTGAAGCCGCCATGTACCGGAAAATGCCCGAAGGTTTCATCGGTAAATTGAAATAAAACCGGATTTAAGGAGGACTGCCATGAGAATGTATAAATATCTGATCATTGCTGCTGTTTTCACCATAATTTCAGGTTGCGCCAAATCGCCTACCCCTGAAAATCCGGTAAACCTTACCGTTTACGGAGACATTAACCGGGTCTTTGAAACTGAAAGTGCGGACATAGGATCAATCACCGATTTTATGTCCATCCATCCTGAAATTAAAGTTGAAGTCATACCGGAATATGATGAGTGGGTACTCCATGAGCAGGCGCTTAAAATCATGCGTGACCCCAAAGCCGAGCAGCCGGACATAATTGAAATGCCGGGAAGCTGGGTTGCTTCTTTTGCACAGGAAGGACTGCTGCTGCCCATAGAATCATGGTTTGAAGAGCTGCCTGAAAGAGAGAAAAAAGATTTTCTGGCCCCGCTCGTGACCGGCTATAGATATGAAAAAGAACTTTACGGCCTGCCCGCCCTCCTCGGTTTACAATACCTGTACGGCTGCAAAAAAATGCTGCCGGAATCAGGACTGCCCAAAACAATTGAAGAACTTGTCAGCACCTCACGATACATAAAAGAAAAACACGGTGTTCAGGGGCTCATATTTCCATCTAAAGGTCTGAACCTCTATAAATTCTATTATACCCTGCTCCAGATTGTGCTGGATGGGCAGAAAACAGAAAACAATCTTGAGGCACACGTAACGGCTTACAAAGCTTTTTACGCTCTGGTGAAAGAGAATCAGCCGGATTACGAAAAGTTCAGCCATGTTGTGGCTGAGGGAGAATTCAGATCTGGAAAAGCAGGAATGTCAATTAACGGCAACTATGTCTGGTATCTTTTAAGTCTCAGCAAAGATGTAGGTTTTCCGGTACATCCTGAACATGTAACTGTAGGTTTTCTGCCGATGCTGGAATCGACAGACCGCCGCAAGAACCATGTCTGGTCACGCGGGTTCGTCATTAATAAACGCACCAGACATCCTGAACAGGCCCTTACACTGCTCCATCACCTTACCTCAGAACGGGCGGATTTTTTCCGTCTTAAGACCAAATATATTCTGCCTGCCAGAAAATCCGCAGCCATGTACGGCAAAGATCTTCCGGGTATGAGTCCGGCTCCGGCCTGCGGTCTTTATACCAAAAAGGAAGGTGGAAGCGAAAATGGACCTGCGACTATAAAAATAGATGAATCGCCGACAGGCTGGTACAATACGGTAAGTAAGATTCTTGATTTGCTGCACAAAGCACTTGCCACAGACATGGAACCTGAAGATGTAGCTGAAAAGATGGTTCAAATTGAAAAGGGTCTCGCTGAATAAAAGGAGCTGTCATGAATATGCAAAACACAAAAACAAACTATGCTCTGCCTCTCATCATGCTGCTGGCCCTGATCTTGAGAATATATGGTATAGGAGATGAAAGCCTGTGGATAGATGAAGGTCAGACCGTGACCTATGCCACAAAATCATTTGCCGGAATTATCGAGTACTGCGCCCGTGACGTGCATCCTCCCCTTTATCTTTTTATCATGCATCTATGGACCTCGGCCTTCGGTATTTCTGAAGCGGCGCTGCGCCTGCCCTCAGCAATTTTCGGGGTCATTGCGGTCTACCTGACATTCAAAGTCGGTGAAAAACTTATGAACAGCACCGGAGCCCTGCTCGGCGCATTTTTCATGGCTGTTTCATATATGGGCATCAACTTTTCACAGGAAGCCCGCAGCTACACAATGCTTCTGACTGCGATTCTCCTTTCCTGCCACAGCCTGCTGCTCTACATTGAAAAACCGGACAATAAAAATTTTCTCTACTACGCCGCAAGTGTGGCTCTGATGCTCTACATCCACACTTTCACGGTTTTCATCATCATGTTTCATCAGCTCTACTTTATAAACGACTGGTTCACCAATTCAGGACAGCGTTTAAAAAGGCTGGTCAACTGGATAAGTGTAAACATTGCAGCTCTGGTAATATTCAGTCCGTGGCTTTTCTTTCTGGTCAGACAGGTGCTGGCAAAACTTGGCGGAGAAGGTCCCGGTTCATGGGTTCCGGTCCCCGACCATATAACCGCGTGGCGAACCCTGATCCAGCTTTCCGGCGGTGAGGCTCCCCTAGCTGCTGCTACGCTCGCTCTGCTGATTTTTCTCATTGCAGCGGCCATTCCGCAGCTCAGGAAAAAACTCATTGCCCCCTCAAGCAGACCGGCAGGAACAAAAACAGGACTTTTTCTATCCCTGTGGTTTCTATGTGCTGTGGCTGCACCGTTTATTGTTTCACTGATACTTTCACCCATATACGTAGAACGTTATGCAATACAGTTCCTGCCGGGATTCTGTCTTTTTCTCGGACTGATCATGAGCAGACTTGAACCTGTATTTTTGAAGTCAGCAGTGATTTTCCTTTTTCTAGGGACAACAACTCACGGACTATGGCTCTACTACACAACCTACGACAAGGAACAATGGCGTGAGGTTGCCCAGTTCATCAAAGATAACATAAAGCCCGGTGAGGCTCTGGTTATGAGTGCGCCGTGGATTTATGAACCATTCACCTACTATTTCCCTGATGTCGGTGACCCCCAAATAATTCAAGCATTCAGTCATGTTAATCTGCGCAAGGAAACTGAGAAATACGATAATATATGGCTGGTGCAGGCTCACGAATTTTTCTCCGATCCCGGTGGATCTATTCCGGCCATGCTTTCTGAAAGCAGACTGATCAAGCAGCATAGGGATTTTAAGGAAGGGATAAAAGTAAATCCTATTCTGGTTCATTTCCAGTCCATAAGGGCAACCAAATATGATGCAGGAAGAATGCAGGATTACCTGCGCAGCGGCAAAGATGATAACAAAGAAAGTTCTTCAGCTGAAAGCCTTGTCAAAGGTCTTGATGACGGACTGATTATTGAAAACAGTAATATTAAAAAATATGCTGACGGCAATTCATTCAAAACCGGAGCTGACAGCAAACTGAGATACAGAATTGCCAAAAATAAAATTATCGGTGAAGGAGCAATTTCCTTCCGTATCCACCCTGAGTGGAAAAAAGAAAGAAAAAAACGGATTCTGCTCATGGCAAAAGGCCCTAAATGGGACAAAGGATCTGTTTTTCTGGAACTGTCACCGGAAAATAGTTTACGGGCAATTTTCTTTAAAAACGGTTTCAGCGGAATAGTACAGGGACCGCCTGTAGATTTAGCTGACCGCTGGCACAGCCTCACCCTCAGCTGGAACAGGCAGAAAACAACTATTTTTCTGGACGGCAAAGTATATGCACAGGCAGACCTGCCAAGTCCGTTTCAATCCGACTTTAAAACTCTGCATCTCGGCGCAGATCATCAGAACAAATTCTCCGCTCCGGCCGAATACGATGACCTCATGATTTTTGAGACTGGTATTTCAGCAGATGCTGCAATGACTCACCATAACAAAGGCGATGCAAATCCGGGCTATTGGTATGATCTTGATCTGAAAGGAAGAAGAGACAGAAACGGTGCCGAAAAAGGATTCAAATCAGGTAGAGAGCAGTTTTTTACCGCTGTCGTCCCGAAAACAGGATCTCAGAAAACGTCTTCAGGAGAAGCAGCATTTACTTTCATACCGGACTGGTCAGCAGGCGACAGTAAACAGAGAGTGCTGCTGGCATTCTACGGCAGTGCATGGAATATGGGGTCCATGTTTCTGGAAAAAACACCTCAGGATTTCCTGCAATTGATCCGCTGGGAAAACGGTAATCCTTCATGTGTAGCAGGGCAGGAAATTAAGGACTGGGCAAAAAACCAACCGCATAAAATAACTATGTCATGGAATAAAGACAGTATTGAGCTGACTATTGACGGTAAATACCACAGCACTGCATGCAGCCCTGAATCCGTATCAGAATTCAAATCTATAAGTATCGGAAATGATATGAGCGGCAGTCTTCCGGCAAAAGGAACATTTGAAAAAATTTCAATAAAGGATTAGATAAAGCTGCTTAATAAATAACAACATGATTTACAAGTACCTTTTCATAATTTTTACATGAGTACTCAGCAAATCACAAAAAACAATTGGGACTTAAAAAAATGAATTATTCAAAACACTTTAAAAGACTAAGTTTAGCATTAACCTTTATTGCCACATTAATGCTCTGCAACGCAGCCTACGCGAAACCAGATTCATCCTCTAAAAGACACATCGATAAAGTAACTCAGAAAAAAATTGAACATAAATCCAAACACGCAAATATCAAACATGTACAAGCCAAACATGTCGCAGCGGCAAAATCAGAAAAGAGATCTAAAAAAATAGCGGAAAAGAAAAGATCAGCCCATATAGTAAAGATGTCAAAATCAGGCATATGCCATGACTACTCATCAAAGCACTATGCCAGAACAAAACATTTTACGGAATTTCATTCAATGAAAGCATGCCTGAAGGCAGGCGGAAGACTACCTAAAAAATAAAGTCAGCGATGCAAAATTAAATAAGTTGATACCTGTCACAAAGTGACAGGTATCAACTCCTGAAAAAACATTAAAAATTGGTCACATGTCATGCATGATCACAGACCAGACTGCGCTGTGAATTGTTTTTCAGCAGCTTCAAAATTATTTTTATAAGCTTATCCACATCTACAGGCTTGGAAAGATAATCATCCATACCGGCTTCCAGAAACTCGTTCCTGCTGTCTGAACTGGCATAGGCAGTTAAAGCCACAATCGGAATTCCAGTATTTTCATCACCGGCCTGCCCGCTTCGTATGGCTATGGTAGCCTGCACCCCGTCCATCAGCGGCATGCGGATGTCCATTAAAACCAGATCATATTTTTCTCTCTTTAATTCCTCTAATGCTTCAACACCGTTACCTGCGGCACCAGCCTTAAAACCTGATTTTTTTAATATGCCCTTCATGGCGAGCATATTTATGGCCTCATCTTCAACCACAAGTATTGAAGACATACCTGATTCAGGACTATCAAGTTCACTGCAATCGCCAGTAACGACCTTCTCATTTTTATCTTTTTTGAATGGAATGGACACGTAAAAAGATGATCCAACTCCATGTTCACTTGTAACAGAAAGAGTTCCGCCCATTAGTGCCACGAGCTTACTGACAATTGACAAGCCCAGTCCGGCCCCATGATATAACCGTTGGTAACCCTGGTCCGCCTTAGTGAACATTTCAAAAAAGCTGTCAATATTCTCATCCTGCATACCGATTCCGGTATCCGAGACCGAGAAAAGAATTCGATATATTTCAGGAGACTTCTCAGGCAATAAAGTAGCGGTAACGTTAATCTCTCCGTGCTCAGTAAACTTTACTGCATTACCGACAATATTATTTAAAACCTGACTTAAACGTAAAGAATCTCCAAGAAGAGTTTGCGGAACGGCGCTATCCACATATAGTTTGAATTGAAGACCGCGCTGCTTGCAGGTGGGGCCGAACAGCAACTCAATTGTTTCAAGAATCTTAGCCGGTTCAAATGACTTTTCCTCCAATTTGACGTTACCGGACTCAATCTTAGTCAAATCAAGAATGTCGCCAAGCAGATCAGTTAGCCTGTTAGCTGACTGAATAGTCAGCTTAACAAAATCTTTCTGTTCTTCTTCAAGTTCAGTATCTTTTAGAAGATATAGCATACTGACAATTCCATTTAACGGAGTTCTGAGCTCATGACTCATGTTTGCCAGAAAAGCTGATTTTGCCTTATTTGCAGATTGAGCCTTCTTTTTCTGTTTAGTCAGTTCAATATTTTTTTTCAAAATACTTTTATGCATTTTATCAAGACTATGAACCATTTCATTATATGAACGTGCCAGTTCCAGCAGTTCGGCCGGAAAATTATCAGTTTCTATAAACGAGTGAGAATTACCTGTTACGAGGCTTGCAAATGCATTTTTAAAAATATCTTTGGCGGTAGTTATCAATTCACGTACGGATATAACAGTTATACAGATCCAATCCATAGAATCAATTTTATGCCAGTGAACCTGATAGGATTCATTGTCAGTATTAAAATTTCTGTATCCGCTCTTTGACTCAAAAAGACTCTCCAGATTTATGTTCTGAAAAACTTCATGAGCATCCTTAAATCCAACAATAGAGATTTCACCCTTATCCATTTCTGTAATGGATACACCGCGATTATCGGCAATAAGTGATCCGCTTTTTTCAACAATACAAGTCAGCTGACTTTTGCGGTTTGCCACCAGAATATCATGGCGCACCAGACCTTCAACCCTTACATCAATGCTCCACAGTCCGACAAAATCATGCTCGATGTACACAGGAATAGATGCGGCAACAATTAAACCGCCACCGGCATAATCCACATGCGGAGCAGACCAGCGTACTTCTCTATCTGGGTTAGCTTCAGGACAGACCGAGGCATAAGTATGGTAGGTTGACCAGTCAAAATCGGGGGTTATAGCTTCGATCTGATCAATATAAGGAAATTGCAGAGCTGTATTTGTAACATCCTGATAATACATCCAGACAGCACTGGGAATTCTTTCAAACATAGGTGCAAGCAGATCGCCCAGATTGCTAAGGCAGAACAAATGAAATCTGGCTGTTTCGTCATTAATTTTTTCCGGAGGCCATGAATAGCTGATTGCGTCACCGGAAAGTTTTCCTTTTCTGAACTCTGTAAGCTGAGAAAGGCTTAAATAAAATCCGTCATCACCGACAGCAAAATCGTTTTCATTAAGCCAGCGCGCTATTTCATCACGGTCATGCTTAGTTTCTGTAAAAAGCTTGGTGGTCTGCGAATCCAGAAAATACAGAAAATCCTCTACCCTTTCCAATTCACAGGAAACAACATGGGCAATGGATCTGATTTGAGTCTGGATATGTTCGTATTCAGGCATGGAGCACCCCGCTCTTTTTTAACTGACCTCTCTATTAAAGTAATACTTATCATGAATCGACACAAGTAGGTTGTCTAAAAAAGGTGTGTCAAAGACTGCGCTGAGCCCTATGCGGAGATACAGTAAGGTAATAGATTATATCATACGAACAAGAATAGGTCTGCAAATAAAAAGCCGGAATCATCTATGCACAAACATTCGGATTCCGGCCTTAATTTATTATAATATAAATCGTTTTAAACTTTCACAATTAAATCACGTTAGAAACTCGCCCATAAGATGAAGTTTATGCACGATCGGAAATAAACATTCAAAGAATAAGGCAAATAACGACAATTCAAACTAAGGCATTCACATCAATAATTATCCCTTGATATGATCAAGAATCATGTCAGCAAATTCTGCGCCTTTACTTATTGTTTCAGCCGTCATGTCAGCAGGACTGCGGCATTCTCCAATGTACAGTTCACCTGCTTTTTCAGCAAGCATGGAAGCGACAAACTTATCAAAGGATGAAAATACTTCTGCATTCTCTTCATAATTATCAGCACCGGTCACCAGCAGAGCAATGGGAGTATCTTTAACCAGTGAGGTGTGATTTGGAGTACCATACTGTGTAATAAGCGAATAAGTGCGGTCAATCACTGCCTTTATCTGAGCAGAAACACCCCAGAAATAGACGGGGGAAGCGAACACTACAAGATCAGCTTCTATCATCTTTTCCAGAATATCGATTGCATCGTCTTTCTGAATACAGCCGATTTCCTCAGCCGTAACGGAACACTTATTACAGCCAAGACAGCCTTTAACGTTTTTATAGGCAACATTGACCCGCTCTACAACATGCCCTTCGGCTTTGATTTCATCTTCAAATGCTTCAAGAACAGTTGCTGTATTTCCTTTTTTCTTTGCACTTCCAAGCAAGGTAAGTATTTTCATAAATTATCTCCAAATATTTTGTTTATGCGAATGATTCATTTGTTGACACCATAAATATCCATACACAGTCAATCAGACATATGAATTGTTTTTATCAATTTAATCAAAATGTGTTATCAATATGAACCTGCAAACAGATTATCTCAGAACATTTATTGCCGTAGCCGACACCCAGAGCTTTACGAAAACAGGCAGACTGATCAACCGCTCCCAGTCGGCTGTCAGCATGCAGATCAAAAGACTTGAAGAAGAAATCGGAAGGCCGCTTTTTGAAAGAATCGGTAAAACGGCCAGACTCACAATAGATGGAAAGCTGCTGCTCAGTCATGCCCGCGGCATTGTGCAGAAGCACGATGAAGCAGTGGCCTCACTTTCGAGTGCACAGCTTGAAGGAATAATCCGCTTCGGATCACCGGAACATTACACAACCGGGATTCTTCCCAGACTGCTTGCAGGATTCGCGGCCGCTTTTCCTGATGTCCTGATTGAAATGCATTGTGCGGGCAGTGATATTGTACAAAAAGGTCTTGATGCCGGTGATCTTGATCTGGGCTTGTGTACCGAAATAAATAAACAAGGCCGTATAATCCACCATGATCATCTTGTCTGGACTGCCAGCCCTGATTTTAAAGTACGTAAGGACAGTGTGCTTCCACTGGCAGTGGAAGACGAATGTATTTTTCAGGAATGGGCAGTACATGCACTGGAACAAGCCGGAATTTCATATAGAATTGTTTATGTGAGCAGAGGGTTATCAGGGATTCTCGATGCAGCCCGTGCAGGACTGGCCATAGCACCTGTTATAAGACGTAACCTTCCTTCTGATCTGGCGATTCTTGGAAGCGAGCACGGCCTGCCGATGCTCCCCAAATCAAGTATAGTATTAAATACCCGCACTCCGCCGCTTCCTGATCATGTAAACTGCTTTGCTGAACATATAATTTCAACTTTTAAATATACTGCGGGATAAAATTTAACTGAAATAAACTATATTTTATGCTATAGATCTACAAAGACTCAGAATAACTATCTTAAAGTAAACAAAAAGTATAACTGTCTATTAATAATAGCCCATACAAAAAAGGGAATACACTGCATCATTTAAGATATTATAATATATAATAATTGACAAACATTATACTTTTATCTTTTGCTAAAAACAATATCTATTTATTATAATTACTATTTTAGGTATAGTTGAAATATAAATTGAACGGTTTGTAATGTTCAGTATATCTAGGGAGGAAAAGAATGAACTTGAAAGATGTTAAACTGGGAAAGAAGCTCGGCCTCGGTTTTGCTGCCATTTTGATCATAATGACAGCTCTTGGACTTATGGCTATTCTCAATATGAACTCAGTAAGTAAAGGAAGTGATAAGCTTGCCCAAATGTACATACCTGAAGTTGCAGAAGCAATTGACGTGCAAAAAGCATCACTGCTTACGATGCATGCAATGCGAGGATTCTCCCTTACTACGAACGAAGCATACTGGACAGAAAGCAAAAAATTACTGAACGAACTTCGTAATGACCACCTTAAAGATGCCAAAGCTCTGGCGGACAAATATCCACAACTTGTTAAACTTGGCAAAAATGTAAAAAAAGCAATATCCGCAGTGGACCAGTACACCACTCTGGCAACCCAAACCCGTAAAGTTCATGATGAGTTGCAAAAGAACCGTATGGTGATGGAAGAATCGGGCCGTCTGTTCATGGAAAATGCATATCAGTACCTCACGGATCAGAATGAAAAGGTAGTCAAGCAGATTGAGCTACAGGCACCTACTGCTGAGATAAAGGAAAGGCTTGAAAAGATTACAAACATCAATGATGTCATAGACATTGGAAATAATATCCAGATAAAAAACTTTAAAGCACAAGCTGTCCGCAAACTTAAAATACTGGAGAACAGTCTCAAGGATTTCTCGAAAATTGATAACGAGCTGTCAGTGTTAAGGTCTGTGACCAAACAGGAAAAAGATATACAGACCCTTGAACAAATAAAAAAAGAAGCTGACGACTATCAAAAGGCTATGAAATCCTTCTACGAAAACATGCTGCAACTCCAGAAACTGGACCGCAGCCGTGAAGAAGCCGCCGATCAGGTACTGGCATCTGCTGAGATAACAGCTGATTCGGGAATAGAGCAGACCCAGCTGATTGCTAATGAAAGTGCTGGCAATCTTGATATGGCCACAATTATTTTATCCGCAGGTCTGATCATTGCTGTCCTTGTCGGAATAAGCCTGGCCATATGGCTCACCAGAGCCATCACCGGCCCCATGACCAAAGGTGTTGTTTTCGCCACCAAAGTTGCTGAAGGCGATCTGGACCAGACTCTGGATATTGACCAGAAAGACGAAGCAGGCCAGCTGGCAACAGCCATGTCCAAAATGGTGAGCAATCTGAAACTGAAAATCGCAGAGGCTGAGCAGAAAAGTAAAGAAGCCGACCATGAATCGGAACGCGCCAGAAAAGCTATGAACGACGCCGAAGCTGCCCAGGAAAAAGCCGAGTCCGGCAGACAGCTGATCATGGACGCAGCCAAGCGTCTGGAGAGCGTGGTGGAGAGAATGACTACATCCTCCGAAGAGCTTTCCGCACAGGTAGAACAGGCCAGCAATGGAGCCTTGATTCAAACTGAACGAGTCAGCGAGACCGCAACAGCAATGGAAGAAATGAACGCAACCGTGCTGGAGGTAGCCTCCAACGCAAGCAACGCAGCCACAGAATCTGACAAAGCCCGTGAAAAAGCACAGGAAGGTTCAGACGTGGTCGGCAATGCTGTAAATTCTATCCAGAACGTAGAGAATCAGATTAACGATCTCAAAGTTCACATGTCTTCCTTAGGCAAGCAGACAGAAGATATCGGCAGTATCATGAATGTTATTTCTGACATTGCCGACCAGACCAACCTTCTGGCTTTGAATGCTGCCATTGAAGCTGCAAGAGCCGGAGATGCCGGTCGTGGATTTGCTGTAGTAGCTGATGAAGTACGTAAACTCGCAGAAAAAACCATGACAGCCACAAATGAAGTTGGTGAAGCCATCAGCAACATTCAAAACGGCTCACGCGACAGCATGAACAGTATGGATAAAGCTGTAGTGACAATCGAAGAATCCAGCAAACTGGCTGCACTTTCTGGCGAAGCACTTGATGCAATCGTAGCACTGGTTAATGCCACAACGGATCAGGTTCAGGCCATTGCAGCTGCATCAGAACAGCAGTCTGCTACCAGCGAAGAAATCAACCGTGCAGTAGACGAAATAAACCGCATCTCCAGTGAGACATCGACCAGCATGAGCCAGTCAGCCATTGCTGTAGAGGAATTAGCTCAGCAGTCGCAGGAACTGAAAGGCCTCGTTGACGAAATGGTCCACAGCGGAGAGTAATAATCAGCCCTGCTCTTCCCCTAAGCCGGACTGAGATTTGCGGCTGACCTGAAAATCAGAACGACTATTGAAAAGGATTTACACTCGCCGGAGTGTAAATCCTTTTTTTTTGTACTGCGATTCAGAAAATATTTGAACCCGAGACATCAACCTGCCAAAGAAAACACGGCACATGCAATTTAACATTTTTTGACAATAAATGACATTTAAATAACACATAAATGTATCTAACAACTTTATTTGACAATCATCTTGAAATAAAAATCAGTTAAAACTATTGTAAATTACAAAAATCAACTACCAAAACTAAAAAGGAGTTTGAGAAAAATGCAGAAAGCAACGCTGGAAAAAATTTTTGAGTACGCATCAATGCCGGTACAGGGAACATTATCCCGTAAACTACGTAAAAATATCAGACTTCAGGTAAATGAAGGAGCTGTTTACGAATCGGCAGTATTGTTCATAGGTGAAGAATTCATCCGTATTACTCAGGAAAAAGACAAAGAATGTATCAACACCTACTACAACTGGGAAGAAATCGGATCAGTAAGAACATTCAGCCCGCTTGAATCATAAGCTTAAACTGTACGGCATATAAAAAAGCACACGACATTCTTAAAACCCCCGTCTGCAAGACAGAGTCCTGCAGACGGGGTTTTGTATCGGGGGGGGGGGCGGAAGAAATTAGTGATCCAGCTTAATCAGGATCATCCATTATAACTGCACCAGCAACATCTTCTTCACTCAGATCCGCTCTTTCAAGGTCTGATTTATATAACTTTGCATTTCTGAAATCGGCATCAGTAATCTTTGCATCCTTAAGATTGGCTCCACGAAAGTCGGCTTTACCGAGATTGGCGGAGCGGAGATCGGCGAAGCGGAGGTCAGCGGAGGAGAGGTCGGCTAAACCTAGATTAGCTCCACCTAGATTAGCTCCAAAAAGCTTGGATTCACGGAGGTCGGCTTTAAAGAGCTTGGCTTCACGGAGGTTGGCTTTAAGGAGCTTGGCTTCACGGAGGTCGGCTTTAAAGAGCTTGGCTTCACGGAGGTCGGCTTCACTAAGGTCGGCTCCACGGAGGTCGGCTCCAATGAGGGTGGCGAAGCAGAGAGTGGCGGAGCGGAGCTTGGCGCCATATAAAATTTTACCAACACCATTCACTTTCCCAAGGGAAGCATAATCTAAAAGCTCTCCTTTCCAGTCTGACAAAACAGACATCAGGCATTCGATCATGGAGACCATTGAATTCTTAATTTCATTCTGATGCTGTTCAAGAAAATCAGCATTATCATCCATGCCTTTTTGCATATTTTTTCCCATAAGCAATGCCAGCCAGCGTTCAGAATATATATCTTTATCTGTAACAGGTCGGGAGATGACTTTAATATCACGGCCCAGATTCTTTTTATCACTCTTCTGGTGATTATGCTGCTCCAGTATCATGACACTTTCATCAGCCACCCATTTTGCCAAGGTTTTCAACGCATCATCAAGAAAACTTCTTTCTGATCTTAGTCTATTAAATTTATTGTAGAAATGATCACAAGCAGCAAAAAACGGCGCAAACAGCTCCTTCGCTTCTTCCGATTCATATGTTTTTGCAAATCCTTTGCATAATTCAGCCAGAAATTCACGGGTTTCCTTTGATATTTCACCGGCAATTAGACAATGCTTTTCCTCTGCACCGGAATTTGAAGCAGAGGCATAAAGAAGATTGGCCAGCAGGTCTTCGGCCAGAAGATATTCCTTGAACGACAAATGACTGAATTCAAAAGAACTGTTTTTATGACCGAAATAGGATAAAGTCAGAAACTTGGTTTGCCCCAGCTCATCATAAAATTTCCATTCTGTAGATTTTTCCCCAAAAGACTGCTGGACCTGTTCATTGGTGAGCCCTTTATCAGTTGGTAATAAATTACGCATCCGGGCCAGATTGCGCAAAAGGTGGCGGGCCTTATGACGTTTTTCATCCAGATCACACTGATTTTCATCCGGCACTTTGCAGCGATGGGATACAAAATTCATAAAATGCATGTACAGACCGGTGCGGCCCATGAACATCTCTTTTTCCAGATCAATTCTGCCGTCACAAAGTAATTGCCCTACGATCCACAGGTAAAGAGGTTTTTCCAGCTCTTTTTCACTTAAACCTACTTTTGTCAGGCTTTCATAAGTTATGGAATCTTTCCATGCCTCAGGATTGCATTCCCGCTGCTTTGCCAGCCAGTCATCAAGCTGCTCTCTTTTTACAAAACCCTGTATCTGTACATATTTTGCGGGGAATTTATTCCGGCTTACATCATACTGTAAAATATTCTGAATATGGCAGGCAACAGCTCCCTGCGCCCCCAGAATAAGGCGGCTGGTAATAATGCATCTGGAGTTTTCAGGTAGTTCACTTAATAAGGATTCAGCAACACTGATTACAGCTTTGACATGTTCATCTGTCATGGGTCCGCTTTCATCAAGAGCATCTAAAAGAAGACATACCGGCTGGTTACCTTCTGGAAGCAGCCCGTTTATCTCATCCCTCAAACGTTCAGTGGTGCCGTCACAATATTTCAAATTGTAGAAAACAGGATAATGGCTGGTCCATGTCTTCAAATACTCATTTGCCATGGCAGCTGCTTTCATTAAAAGATAACTTGATTTACCTATGCCGAAATCAGCGCCGATAAACAAAATCTGTCTTGTTTTAATATTACTCACCCTGTCAGCGAAATATCTATCGCACAAATCGTCCATGCGCCTAAAATTATATTCTTCGGTATCGGTATCGGTATCACTGTCGCCCCAGTACCTATGATCACGCATCAGTCCATACGGAGGGACGAAAGTCTTATATAACGGAGGATCATTCTCATTCATGCGGATATAGCGGAACTGCAATAAATCCTGTAGATAATTTATTTTTTCGTATTGGCTCTGATTATACTCGAACTCTTTAAGAATATCTTTCAGCTCTTCTATACGGCTCAGTCCGGCTACGTCTTTATTGAACTGCAATAAAATGGACTTCCTTTCCTCGCTCATGATCTCTTTTTGCTGCATTTCATCGTCAAGATAATCAGCAATAGCCGCAACAGGCTCGAATAAAGGAAGATAGGGATGGAAAGTTATGCTCTTTTGGGCCAGTTCCGGGCTTGAATACCTATGCAGGTATCTCTTAAGGGCCGCATCAAAAAACGCCTTCAGTTCTTTTTCATCACGCTGATTTGCCCGCCCTGCTTCTATGTAGCAATTGCGGACGGCTTCCAGAAAAGTCAGCAGCGGGATGTTTTTCTCATCCTCACCCAGCTTTTCCTTGATGGCAGACCATCCCTTATCAGAAAATTCCCATAAAGCCTGACTAAACAGATTAACTAACAGCGGCACAAGAACAAGTTCAACCATAACAACTCCAGAAGCAGGTGGATTCATAAATTGTGATATTATTTTTCGTAATAATTCTGGAGTACCCTTACTATTTTTCAACTACTTTGAAAATTAAAATAATGCTGAATTAAAGGAGAACCATCCCCTACTGCACAGCCGGAAACAATTTGAAATCTTCGGCAAACTTCTTTTTGTATTTTTCAACTTCGGCCTCATTGGTCATGATCATATCAAGCTGGCGGGTGTGGGTGATGAGATAGCCTAGAATTTTCAGCCGCCTTTCCATGCTTGCATGCTCCAGCCCTTCGAGGCGGGCATTCAGATTGTCTTCCCTGATCCTTACCCTGAAATCAAATTCATCTAAAATTTCACCGACAAATTTTGCCCGCAATATTCTGCGCTCCAGATTTGCGGCTCCGCCTTTGAACTGCAAACTTGCATAATTCTCGCTTACGCGGTCGCCAATCAATGCCTCCACTCCGCAGAAATGAAATCCGAAGCGGGATTGCAGACAGCAATATCTTTTTGAAATCATGAAATAGTTTTTCTGAGAAAAATGTGAAGGACTTGTTGTGTTCAGATCAGGATTTATCGTTGCTTCAAACATTACAGACAACAGCCCCTGCGTATGCACAGCAGGAGGACCTTCCCACGGCACAGCCTGCATACCTTCCCATAATGCCAGCATGGGCGCGGAAGTTATGTGTTCCAGCAGAACACATCTGTCATTTCTCTTTCTACCTTCAGGAGTGATGCCGTCCCCTAGATTAAGAACCCAGAATTGCTTGGGGACACTGCATATAAGCTGGCGTGAAGCAGACTGGACAAATTCCTTTTTAGTACCGAACTCAAACATTTCACGGACAGACATCTCATGACAGTAGCGCATGATGTCGTGCATGGTTTTACAGTTGGAAGGCCTGAATTTTGGAGAATCAGGATCAGTCAGATTCAACCGCACAATGTGCCGGGCTGCTTTTCGCAGGCTTGCCTGTACAGCACTGCCACGCATAAGCCGATGCCTCGGTTTTTCTTTAAGCAGCTCTTCAATCAGCCCGTCATAAACTGATCTGCCATCAGCATCCACCGTTATAATCCGGCCTTCTTTAAAACGGCTCAACGCCCCCTTCAGACCGAAAAGAGCCGGAACACCGAACTCTCTGGCAACGTTGGCCAGGTGTCCGGCAATGCCGCCCTGCTCAGTTATAACTGCGCTGCACCGACTGAGAAGTGCTGCCCTGCTGGGCAGGGCCTGCCGCAGAATCAAAACTCCACCATCCGGAAAATGCAGGGTATCAGCATCTTTTCGTACCGGAAAAGCAGGTCCGACACCTACTCCCGGACTGGCGGTCCTTCCGCCTGAAAGCACGGGAATAGATGCCGAGCTGTTTTGCAGCACGACTTCGGGGGAGTCATCAAGCTGCATTAAGGGGCGGCATTGTAAAAGATAAAGATCACCGTCTTTTGTCATTGCCCATTCAATATCCTGAGCAGATCCGAAATGTTCCTCAATACGTACGGCCTGTCTGGCAACGTTTACAGCCTGATCATCAGTCAGGGACGGCGCCGCTCTGAATCCGTTGACCTGCCGGACACAATGCACCCCTTCTCCTATATCGCATACATACCGGTCTTCCTTATCCGCTATATGGCGGCCGATCACCTGCATGGGCTTTGTCCGGCTGACCATAAATTCGTCAGCCTCCGCTGCGCCGTCAACAACCGCCTTAGGTAATCCCCACACGGAATAAACTGAAATATTTTCATCTCTTATATTCATAGGACTGCGTGAATACGCAACTCCCCCTGATGCAGCTTCAACCATCATAATGCACCCGACACTCATGGCAACATCTTCATCACGGATACCACGGTTAATACGGTAAGCCATGGCCTGAAGGGAATATTTGGAAGCCATAACCTCTTTACAGGCCAGAATAAGAGAGCTGCGGTCAATATTCAGAATGGAACGGTACTGACCTGCAAAAGCAGCTCCTTCGCTGTCTTCACCCAGAGCACTTGAACGGACCGCAACATTTACGACTTCCCCGTGATCAGCACATAAAGAATCATATGCTTCCAGAATAGCCGCCGTTACATCATCTGGCAGATCTGAATTAATTATGAGCTGCATGATTTTTGATGAAACCTGAAACATGGCTTCACGGTCATCAGGGTCAGCGGTCTGAATCAACCGGTCCACTTGTTCTTCAAGACCGTCTTTTTCCATAAACTTATGAAAGGAAACTGTAGTGACAACAAATCCGGCAGGAATTTTAAGCCCGAGCTCATTTCCGGCTTCACCGAGAGTAGCCATTTTGGGACCGCACAAATCAGCCTGATCGCGTCCGACCTCAGACAGAGACAGAACAAGTTCGCCTTCCCCTGCATGATGTATGGATTCAAGGTGCGGTGAAATTTTACTATGGATCACTGAAAACTGATCATAAAGCTTTTCATATGAACCATGATCAAGTTTATTAAGATGCCCTATCATCTCATAAACTGATTCTGAAATGCGGGAACACAAAGCCCGTACATAATGCATTCCGTAAGGCTGAAATCCACGCAAAGCCTCCTCCAGTTCAGCCATCAATTCGTGAGTGGCGGTATTGGCCCGGATAAGCAGGCTGAAATGCTTATAACGGGTTGCGAACATCCGGCGTATTTCAGCCAGATCTTCCTGTGTTTTTTCGGCCTTTTTTTTCCTGAAAGGAAGCCAGTCAAATAAACTCATATGTTCGCAACCCGATTTTTTTTATAGTTTGCAGCAAATAAATTACATTGCTTTTTTTCTGCTGGATGTCATTTCCAGACCTAAACCTTCGAACATAAAGAATATAGCATAGCCCCACCACATGGTATAAACTACATAGAATACCAGTGAAAAGAGAATGATACCCCAGCGTTCAGAAGCCTGCTGCCCTTCAATACCGTAATAGTTATAGCCGACCTCCACAGCACGTTTAATAACATTCTTATTAATAAACGTTGCCGGAGGAAAGTTTTTCTGCTGATCAAGAGCAACTTTCACTTCTTTCATGGTCAGCCACCAGATATAAAGAGCCTGCCTGGCATCCATTGAATATTTATCGGAAACAACCTGTCCGTTATTTTTAAACATGGCATCCGAATCCTCAGTAGCACGGGTCATAAGTGTTCCCAAATCACCGGAAACGCTTATTCCCGAGTCAGCCATAGTTACGCTGAAACCGTTCTTTTCAAGGATAGTCGTAGCATATGGAATAAACTTCGGCTTATCTTCAAAAATAGTGCTTTTAAACTCCTTACCATTAAACTTTTTGCTACCTTCCATGACCTGCGGAATGTAATATGTTGAGCCCTTGGAAATGGAGTTGAACAAGCCGTCTGAGGCATGAAATGCATTCGTGCCGTTAAAATTAGGGGTGAACATATAGTAAAGGACTGCCAGAAAACCTACGGCAAGAGTCGCCCCCAGATAAAAATGCTTTTTATCGCGTATCAACATGGTCTAGCCCTCCCTAAGTTCCTTGGTTTTGCTCAGGAATGTCCCGATTACCCACACGGCAAAGATACCGATAGTCAGGAAGAATAACCAGTTGCCGATATTAGCCAGCAGTAAGGCCAGATCCTGATTTATGGATATATACTTCATGTCATTGAGCTTTCCGGGCATGGCAAAAAGCCTGTTTACAAAACCTGCCAGAATAGCCAGTGCATAAAAACCGCGGATGTATAGACCGGGGACCAGCTTAGTTACAAGAGCTCCTACCTGAATGCCCAGCAGAGAACCGAGCAGCATGCCCATTGCCAGAGTATAGAAAATAAATCCGTAGATTGCGTACTGGCTTATTGCGGCAAATCCGGCAGTGAAAATAATCTGCAGGATATCAGTTCCGACAGTTGTGAAGGAACTTACGCCGAGCACATACACAAACATAGGGAAGGTAAGAAATCCGCCGCCAACGCCCATAATTGCAGCCATGAAACCTACGATGACACCGCAGAGGGCAACAAACAGACCGGATATTTTCTTACCGCCGGGAATAAGATCTTCGTCAAATGAAATCATGGGTGGAATATTTGCGGCCTGTAGCTTGGCAGGAAGTCCACCGCCGCTTTCAGCTCCGCCGCCGTGGGCACTACCGCCGCCTCCGGCTTTACGCAACCGCAGAAAATCAGCCATTGCATATATACCCAGAAAGCCCAGCAGAAATACATAGATAACTGAGATAAATGCGTCAGATGCAACAGGATTGGCCTCATAAATCAGCCGGTTTAAAACCCCGCCGCCTAGAACACCTGCCCCTGAACCGACCAGAAAGGCAATTGCCAGCCCAACTGAGACATTACCAAGTTTCTTGTGAACAGCAGTTCCCATGATAGCCTTGGCGAAAATATGGAAAAGATCGGTACCGACAGCAAGAATACCCTTGATACCTGCCGACATCAATGCAGGGGTAATAATAAAACCGCCACCTGCCCCGATACATCCGGTAATCAGCCCGGCACACAGCCCGATGGCTATGGAAGCCAGAAAAATTCCGGTTGTATAAAAAGCCGGAGTGTATGCTTTTTTACCACCCAGCATTGCCGGCAGGTTAAGATCATCCGCAAATGCGATGGAGACCATCAGCCCCAGTGCGGTAAGTATGGCAATAATCCACACTTTACGTTTGTCCTGAATGATACTGGTGGAGACCTCCAGATCCCATCTTGCATGGGCCTGTGCCGCCTCCTTCAAAGCTGCATAAAAATTACGTGCGAATTTCATGAGATTATCCTTATTTTTAATTTTTAAATTGCAAATGAACCGTAAGAATCTCTTTGATTCAGTCGCTTACCCATTTTCATCCACTGCCGTTATTCTGTCCTCCAGATGAATTTTCACCTGAAAGTATTTTCTGATTTTCAGCTGATCTTTTAAGATTTCACAGGATTCATCAGCTGATGCGATTGACAGCCTGATGAATTTTTTCAAGTAAATCTTCAAGATCACAAGGTTTCAGGAGATAATCAAAAGCGCCTTGGGTCATGCCCTCTTTGGCGGCTTTTTCGGACCCATGCCCGGTAAGCATGATTACCGGCATATCCGGGGCCATTTTTTTAAATATCCTGAGCACCTCAATGCCATCCATATCTTCCATTTTGAGATCCAGAATCGCGACATCAAAATCATGCTTCCTAAGGAGCTGAATAGCTTCAGTTCCACCGGGAGCAGTAAGAATTTCCAAACCGCGTTTTCCCAGCCGTTTTTTCAGCACCTCGGTAAAGCCTTTCTCATCATCGACAAGCAGACCCCGGATAATATCATTACTCATGACAACATCCTTTTAATCACCCCTGCGCAGTTCAATATGCCTTGCCCTTGCCTCATAGATCTTTGTTTCCTGAGACTGTTTCTTCAGGTAGGCCTCTTTGATTTTCGCGCGAAGTTCTTCCATTTCACATGGTTTAAGCATGTAATCGTAGGCACCGTTCTTCATGCCTTCAATGGCACTTTCCACAGTGGCATGACCGGTAAGCATGATGACCTCTACAAGCGGATGTTCTGTCTTGATGATTTTAAGAACATCAATCCCGTTAATACCGGGCATTTTAACGTCCAGAACAACAACATCGATGGCACCATACTTTGCAAGGGATTCAAGTCCCTCCTGCCCGTTATAGGCCGTGTAGACTGTAAGCCCGCGCTTACTGAGCCGCTTTGACATGGTGTCGATAAATCCATGTTCGTCATCAATAAGAAGAATAGTAGCCAGCATAATATGACCTCCTGTTTATAAAATTATCCTGATATAAAAATTAGTTAAAAGTACATTTTCCTAATTTGAAAACTTGTCATTCTTTCTTCATTCCGCTTCAGCAGCAGGCAGTTTAATAGTGAATACAGTTCCCTTATCGAGAGCTGATTTCACACTTATTTCACCTTTCATTTTACTTATGATGCCGTAGATTATGGACAACCCAAGACCTGTCCCTTTGCCCACAGGTTTGGTGGTAAAGAAAGGATCAAAGATTCGGGAAAGGTTTGATTTCGGAATGCCGCATCCGGTATCGGAAATAGAAACAACCACAACTCCGCTTTCAAAACGGGTTGCAATATCAAGCTCCCCGCCTTTGGGGTCCATTGAATCGATGGCATTATTGATAAGATTAAGAAAAACCTGTTGTAATTCTGAAGGACTGGCTGCAATTTCCGGTAGATTGTCCGCCAAACTTGTTTCAATATTCACGTTGGCGTACTTGGCGCGCTGTTCGCACAATTCAGCCATCTCATAGATAAGATCATTGAGCTTTACCCGTATAATGGTGGGATCTATCTTGTGTGCGAAACTGAGCAGCTTATGGGTGATATCCTTGCAACGGATTCCCTGACTGCGGATCTGATTAAGGGCACGCAGAACTTCACGCTCATTATCTTCCACATATAATCCTTCAGCGAGAAGATCCTGAATCCATCCGGCCTCTTCAACCATTATCGCTACCGGATTATTAATCTCGTGAGCTATTCCGGCTGCCAGTTCCCCTACAGAAGCAAGCTTGCCGGCCTCAATGACCTGCTCATTCATTATACCTTTTTCAATATCAGCCAGCTCTACTTTACGGGCCATACGCCTGGACATGAGATAAGCCATAACTACGATGGCAACTCCGCCGAACAGGAGAATCACAGCCGCAATATTCTTGGCCTGATTAAGATCGGAAAACGCATCACTTACATCCTGCTGATAAATCATCAGCCAGTTACCGCTCTTAATGGGACTGATCACGAAAATAGTCTCACGCCCTGTCGCAGGATTGATTTTCATGCTGATGGATGCACGACGATGCAGCAGACCGGAAAATTCATTTTTTCCAGCAGCCAGTTTTTTCAAAAAAGGGATTTCATTTATAATATTTTTACGAGGCGTGGTCTGAAATTCGCCTTTACGGTTGATAATAAAAGCCAGCCCTGTTTCACCGATACGGATATCTTCCACCAGTGTATTGAAAGCAATAAAATCCAGAGTGGTCCGCAGCACCCACTTCTCACCCTCCGACTCTATCAGAACAGCTATGATAAAATGGGGGACACCTCGAAGCCCCAGGAAAACATCACTGATATATATCTGATGCTCCTGCACATTCTTGAACCACTGTGCATCGGCATAGTTTGCGCCCCGCAGATTAAAAGGACCGACATAAGTAACCTGAATTCCCTTGCTGTTCACCAGCCCGAGATCGACAAAATCAGCTCTGTGGTGACGAAGCAGAGAATTATGCAGAGCCTCCAGACGGGCTTCATTTTTTAAATTTTCAATGCCTTCAACAGCGGCCAGCACCTGAATTTCAGCTGTTTTTTCTTTAAGATAGTAATCAATGCTCTGATCATGTTTGAGGACCAGTTCCCGCAGGTGGGCCACAACCCGGCTCTTATATGCAACACTGTACTGGTAACCGGCCAGAAAAGTGATGGTAAGCAGCGGAGTGAACGACACAAGGATAATCGTAAACATCATACTCTTGGTCAGGCCGTGATAATATTTATTAGACATCATCTTTCTCCGGCTCGTCTGAAATTAAATCAGGATAATAGCGGCTCAGTACAACCGAGACCATACGGGTGAGATTTTCCGGATTACCGCTTTTCTCGACCATTGCGGCAACTTTGCGGAGAAACGGCTCATCAGACAGCTCCTCAAGATAGCTGTGCAGGATAACCGGAATATGCGGATAATTTGTAACAAGCTGCTGCAGCAACTCTCCATCCAGCCCTTCAGGAGCATTCACAGACAGAACAACAAGATGAACTGGAATATCTGAGTCCAGTTTCGAAAACAGCTCCCCCACATTACCGGCATCCTCTAAGATGAAATTGCGCCTTGAAAATTCACGCCGCAAAAAATCACGCATACGAGGGTTGCGCTCCACGATGAGAATTCTGACTTCAGTGCTATGCATCCATTCCTCCAGCAGGTTTACTTCTAGAATGATAATGGCAATAGTTGTGCCAAGAATTCACACGTATATTTAAACGCATAAACAACTTAATTAATTTAATATTTATCTATCAGACAAAATAAGAGAAGCTGTAGAGATAAAAGAATGCTGTCCGTATTTTTTACAACATGAAAAAGAAACCGCCGCCCACAGATGTGGACGACGGTTTGAGCAGGGGATAGAGCGGAAATTTTCAGTTAACTTTTACCTCAGTCCTGAGGCCGTATTTATCGATGCGGGCATTGAGGGTCGGCCTTGTCATGCCGAGCAGTTTTGCTGCGCGGGTCCGGTTGCCTCCGGTAATCTCCAGAGCTTCGCTCACAACAAGGCGGCCGGCATAATCCATGAGCATTTCAAAACCGTTTTCTCCGGCATGCTTTGTAAGCACCTGCCTGATCTCAGCCTTGAAAGCATCCTCTGAGACATCAGAAGGAGCATGACGATCAGAACTGAGTCCGATGACCTGCGTAAGTTCATTCCTTGTAATCGGAGCACCACGGTTGAAAATCAGTGCTTTCTGTATGGCATTTGAAAGTTCACGCACATTACCGGGCCAGTCATGAGTTGCCAGAAACTCTTTGCCGTCTTCAGAAATTCCGGGATTATGCATTTCCATTTCGGCACTTCGGCAATCCAGAAAATGATCTGCCAGTTCAAATACATCATCCTCACGTTCGCTCAGCCTTGGCAGGTTGATGGTCACGACATTAAGTCTGTAATATAAATCTTCCCTGAATTCTCCGTCAGCCACAGCTTTTTCCAGATCACGGTTAGTCGCTGCCAGAATACGCACATCAATCGGAATGGAATTACCACCACCCAGCCGTTCAAGCTGTTTCTCCTGTAACAGCCGGAGTATTTTTGCCTGAATATTTAGCGGCATATCTCCTATTTCATCAAGAAAAACAGTTCCTCCGGCAGCCTGTTCAATGCGTCCGGCCCGGCTCCGGTCAGCACCGGTAAATGCACCCTTTTCATAGCCGAACAGCTCCGATTCAAGCAGAGTATCAGGAATAGCTACGCAGTTGATCACCAGCAACGGTTTTTCTTTCCGCATACTGTGTTTATAAACAGCCTGAGCCACCAGCTCTTTCCCCGTACCGGACTCTCCGCGGATAAGTACCAGCGCATCTGTTGCTGCAACACGTCCTATGGATTTATAAACCTTCTGCATAACCCGGCTGCTGCCCAGCATTTGATTGCCTGCAGGTGAAACCTGTTCCCGTTTTGCAGTATACTCTCTGCATTTTCTGGATGTTTCCAGAGCCTGATGAATCAAGGTCAGCATTTCAGGAATATCAAAGGGTTTTAAAATATAATCGTAAGCTCCCATTTTAGTGGCTTCGATAGCTGTCTCGGTTGTACCGTAGGCGGTCATGATTATCACGGACATACGGGGGGCCGTTTCACGCATCAGACGGAAAGCTTCCAATCCGGTAATACCGGACATACGCATATCCATAATAACCAGATCAGGCACGGATTCATTCACCGCCGCCACTCCGGCTTCACCGGAGGAGGCAATACGCACCAGATGCCCTTCCTGCTTCAGAAGTTTTTCAAAACTCTGCCGCAATTGCGAATCGTCATCTACAATCAGGATCTCAGCCATGTGCTTGCTTCCTTCAGGGGTAGAGCCATTACAAACGAGGTTCCCTGCGGCCCCGAATCTTTAAGGTGCAGCCACCCTCCATGCTCAATCATAATGCGGTTGGAAATCGATAATCCCAAACCTGTCCCTTCTTCCTTGGTAGAATAAAACGGCTTAAAAATATCATCTCTGAATGTAGCCGGAATACCCGGACCGTTATCAGTTACGGTTAAAGTTGCCATTTTACCGTAAGGAGCAATTATCATTGAATCCTCGATAATGGTTATTTTTCCACCATCAACCATAGACTCACAAGAGTTAAGAATCAAATTCATCAGCGATTCTTTAAACTGTTCAGGGTCGGCATTAACAATGGGAAGTTTTTCTTTACGGCAGACAGTTACCACGACTCCGCAGGATTCGAGACGGTGACTGAGTAAATTTAAAGTACTGTCAACCAGCTCAGACAGAGATATCTCCTGAGGCCGGAGTTTCGGCGGCCGTGAAAATTCGAGAAAATTTCTTATAATGGTATCCAGATGCCTGATTTCCTCGGAAATAACTTCGAAATCCTCTTTTTGAACGGTGTCCAGATCAAGACTCCGTTCCAGCGAAAACAAACGCATTTTAACCGATGTCAGAGGGTTGCGGATAGAATGCGCCATGCCTGCGGCCAGCTTGCCGACTGTGGCCATTTTTTCAGACTGGGCAACCTGATCACGACTGTGCTGAAGCATGTCATAAGCATTTTCAACATCATCAAGAAGATTCTGCATACGCTCGGACAGAGCCCCCATTTCGCCGGAAAGAAAATCCGGCATACCTTTTTCTTCCAGTCTGGATAAACGTCGGATAGGATCAAGAATACGTTTAATCAGAATAAAACCGATCCAGACTGCCAATACAGCTGACAAAGGAACTGCAACAAGAGACAGAACAGTAAGAACTCTTGCCTGATTATTATAATTAAAAGCAGCAAGACTGATACGTTCCTGATGAAGTTGCTTATATTGTTCGCACAGATCATAGATGGACTGAAATCTGGTACGAATTTTTCGATGCAGCTCAACCCCTTCTTTATTCAGATTTTTATTGTATAAATCTATAACTTCACTTCTGGAATGGATATAGCGCAGGTAGTCTGATTCAATGCTGTTTAAAATAGTCCTTCCCTGAGTCAGATAATTTGTTTCTCTGGCTTTATTCAGCAAAGCTTCAAATTGCTTATTATGCATCTCAAGACGTGTAAGCCACTGTTCATTATGGTCGAGTGAATAATACGTTGTAAGCCCCTGCTGCGCCATCAGTTCCTTCTCAAGACCCTGTGCTGAAAGCAATGCGCTGATATCCGATTTTTCCATATGCTCAAATATCTTCTGAGTTGCAGATACATACCACAACGTCATTCCTGCTACGGCCAGATTAGCCACAACAAGACCTATCAACAAAGAAAATAATTTTGTGCGCAATGAAAAACGTTGCGGTCTATAACGTACAGTTTCAGGCATAAATATAAATTTCACCGGTTAAAGGAGTTTTAACGATCACGATTGAGACAGAATCACAACTATAAGATACTAAAATAATTACTATTAAAGAACTGCATCAAACAGCGTCCTTTGAATCAGCCATTCGGGCTGAAATTATTTTCTGCTTATGGCGTTTAATCTTCTCAATAGCCTCCTCAACTTTACTAAGGATATCTTTCATACTAGCAGGCTTTACCAAAAAATCCATAGCCCCACGCTTCAAACCTTCAATTGCGGACTTCATGGTCCCGTGACCGGTCAGAATGATCACTTCGGTAAGCGGGTAATCTTTTTTAATACGCTGCAGGATATCCATCCCGTCTGTTCCCGGCATCTTAATATCTAGAATTATGACATCTATTTTCTCAGTGCGGAGCTGTTCGAGCGCATTTTTTCCTGAAGTTGATGTAAAGACGTAAAAACCCATTTTCTCGAAAAGTTCTTTCGTTGTACTGAGTAGACTTTCTTCATCATCTACAAGCATGATTTTCATCTGTTCCATAGCTGTCCCACATTTTACTCTTTTATTTTCATAAGAAATCCATACGCAGTAAACTGTCTGTTCATGACCTGACTGTGAATTTTCCTATTTTTATACGCATTAACAACACGATATTTGCAACCAATGTGCCAAGGATAATATGCTAAAATAAAAGAATTAAATTACGCAAAATCAACTTTGCGCAATCAAAATATCGAGCAAAAATAAAATTCAAAATTCATGTGTTTCAGCAAAATATGGCAAACATAAAATATAAAGTTATTGACATTACAACGCGAAGAGACATACCGGAAAAGTTAGTGAATTTTTGAACTATCTATAACAAAACGACCTGTATTCATGGAGCAAGGCATGCCTGAACCATTCTCTGATAAAAAATATAAGAATAAAAATCTGCGAAGCTTCGTAAGCAGGATTTATGGAAGCCTGGGACTCAGAGGCAAACTGCTGCTCACCTTACTGCCTTCTGTCTTAACAATCCTTTTATTTACAGGATATACATCCTGCAGGATAGCTGATGAGTATGTGGATATTGCGCTGACCAGAGGCGTTAAGGTTCACACTTTAGCCATTGTACATGAGATAGAACAGTATATGGATTCCTGCCGGTCTGATCTGCTTTTCTTTGCTCAGGGTGACATGCACAGCAACGCTCTGAAAGATATGATGAAAAGACGCTTACGGTCAGGTGGTAACAGGTATTTTGAACTTGCGTATCTTCCAGCATCGGGAGGAAAACCGGTCGTACTCGTTCAGCGTGATAACAAAATTTACGAAATAAACATTATGGAATCTGCGTCAGTATCCCCTAATCCACTGCTGGAACTGAATAAAATAAATTCCATAAAAACAGGAGAAGTGTTGCCGTCGCAAGTTATGGAGGTGGTCTACCCTCTACCGCAACCCAATGCTTCAAACCTGCATGTCCGCACCCATGTCATTCGTTTTTATACATATTATCCAGGTGATAGAAGCAATCCTCCGGGAATAGTCTATCTTTCGGTCGAAGCATCACATATACGCAATATTCTCTCCCTGTATAACTCGGAAGAATCTCCGCTATGGGCCTTCCCACGCAGTGAGGAGCTGCGCTTCAGCTACCTTGTAAATACTGACGGATGGATACTTTTTCAGTCCGACTCACTTCAGGAAAAAAGCAAGCAGCTACGGACCTTCCTTGCCAGAGAAAAATATGAAGGAACTTTAGGTAAGCAGGGTCATGCCTCCGCATTCAGGCCCAATAAAAATCACCAAAGATATTGGCAGGCCATAGAAAAAATTAAAAATAATAAAAACGGCCTGATCAAAATCGCTGAAGAAGACTCCAGAGGATCAAACGTTAAATCTTTCTTTTTCTCATATGCTCCGGTCATATTTAAAACAGCTGAAGGGCTGCCGCCAAAGATTTACGGTGGTGTTGTATTTATTGACCGCAGCCAGCTGCCAATTATCGCAGGCTATAAGCAGTTTGACATGATGCTTATAGTTACAGTTGTTTCAATTGCCATAGTATCACTTCTAATCTTTTTAATCGGAAGACTTCTGACAACTCCTATCCTGAAACTGGCAAAAAGAATGGATAAACTCAGTTCACTTGACACTCTGGAAGAAATTAATCTTCCGTACTGTGGATTCGATGTAGATATGCTTCAACGTTCCATAAATAATATAATCAGAAGGGTTAAGCAGCAGGTGACTGAATTACAGGCCAAAGATGAGGCAATATTAAATGTAAACAAGCGTGAACCGGCTGACATTAAGCAGGAACTTGAAACACTGGCCGATGTAGAATTAAGCCTCATACCGGAAATTATAGGACGCGGACCGATCATATCGAATCTGAAATCAGACATATTAAAAGCTGCTCAAGTTGATGTGGATGTTCTCATTTCCGGAGAAACAGGAACCGGTAAACAACTGGTAGCAGAAGCTGTTCACAATCAAAGTAACCGCAAAGAAATGCCTTTTGTCTCGATCAACTGCGGCGCACTTGATGAAAATCTACTGCTGGATGTTTTATTCGGACACGTTAAAGGAGCATTTTCCGATGCAAAAACAGACCGCAGCGGAGCCTTTAATGAAGCAAATAAAGGAACATTATTTCTGGATGAAATCCAGTCAGCTTCACCCAAAGTACAGCAGTCATTGCTCAGAGCAATTGCTTCACGAAAAATAAAGCCTCTTGGAAGTGATAAAGAAATCAACTTCAATGTACGGATAATTGCCGCAACCAATGTAGATATACCTTCGCTCATTGAGCAGAAAATTTTCAGAGAAGACCTGTACTACCGCCTGAAAGTTGTTTCAATAACTACTCCGGCACTGCGCAGCCACCCTGAAAGTATTCCACTGTTAAGTGTTTATTATCTCAAACAGGCTGAACAGTTAACAGGCCGTACAGATATGGGCATAAGCAAAGGAGCTCTCGCCAAACTGCTATCCTATAAATGGGCAGGTAATGTACGTGAACTTGTCAACTGCATAACAAGAGCAGCCGTTATGGCTGAGGGTAAAATAATTCAACCCGAAGAAATCAGGGTTGAAAGCGAAGTAGAGGCTGATAATCTATTGCAGGATTCTGCATCAAGCCCGCCTTCAAAAAAAGAGGAAGCAGCATCTTCGGCTGAAGTAAACATTTCTGAACCTGAAAACAGCGCCGCAAATGAGCAGGCTGGAACGACAGAAGACAGCTCACCTCTAAACGATAGGCAAAAAACGGCATGGCCTGAAATAAAGGTCAGAAAGACCGTTACCCGTAAGGAATATCAGGAAATTATCGGCGGCCATCTGCCGACACGAACCGCCATTTATGATCTTCATGATTTTGTACGGCGGGCAATGCTCACAAAACAGGGGAAAGGACCTTCTACAAGGTATGTTGTCTCAAATAACCAGCTATTATAAATTCAAATATGCAGCTCTTGTCAAACAAAAAATCCCGCACCTTCCAGTGCGGGATTTTTATTTAATGAAATAAAATTACAGCGGTTCAAAATTATAATTTAAACCCAATGCACAGCTTATCTACATCCGTGATGCAAGACCTTTTTCATCACCACGCAAATCACCGATAATTACAGACAACTTCTCAGCCAGAACAGTCAGTCCCGATATAGCCTTTGTAGATTCAGTTACAGCATCAGCTGAATCGGACGCAAGCTGAGTAACCTCAAGAACAGCTCTGCTGATCTGTTCTGATGCGATTGATTGCTGCTGTGTTGATGCAGCAATTCCATCAATACGTCCTGAAACATTATCTGAATGAGCCTGAATCTTTTGAAAAACCTTTACGGAATTTCCCACTTCCTGATTAGCAGAATCCACAAAAGTCAAAGTTTTCTTAACACTGCTGACATTTCTAAGCGCAGCTTCCTGAATGGTGACCACACGGTCCTCAACCTCTTTGGTCGCCAGCATTGTTTTTTCCGCCAGCTTTCTTACTTCATCAGCAACAACTGCAAACCCTTTACCGGCCTCACCTGCCCTTGCAGCTTCAATTGCAGCGTTAAGCGCCAGAAGATTTGTCTGGTCCGCAATTTCATTGATAACACCGATGACGTGACCGATAGAGTCGGTATCTGTTCCCAGCTTAGCCATGTCAGCCTCCAGAACAGAGACATTTTCTGCCACATTTAATATCGATTTCTCAGCACGCTGTACCACAACGATTCCGTCCACAGCTTCACCTCTGGCATCACTGGCTGCAATTGATGAGTCACCGGCATTGCCTGCAACCTCAACAACTGTGGCGTTCATTTCTTCCATGGCAGTGGCTGATTCAGCCATTCGTTCCTGTTGCTCAACAGCACCTTTGGCAATAATTTCTGTTCTGGACTGTAATTCCTGTGAAGCGCTCACCAATTCACTGACCACGCCGTCAGCTTTTACTGCGGCTTCACCCATCTTTCCAAGAAGCGTTTGAACATACTCATGCTGTTTCACAGCTTCATCACGTGCGGCTTCGGCAGCCTCGGCCTGAATAACAGCTCCCTTCTCCATCTCCTTCGCTTCATCGATAAGAGATTTCAGTTTGGAAATCATCCCCACCATTACATTTCGCAAATCATCCAGCTCTGCTGTAAAATCTCCCTGCGGCTCTTCATCAAGATTTCCTGCCGCAACACCGTGGGCAAAAATAATCAAACGCTTAAGCGGGTCAGTTACAGAGAACATTACCCATAACAGCAGTCCGAGAATTGCCAGAGCGACAAAAATTTCAATTCCGATAACAATGTTTTCAGTAAGCTTGGCATCATGCTGCGATTTTACAGAGCTCTCCTTTGCGATTCCTCCATACACAGGTTCAAGAGCCAGTGCGACTTTGATAAGATGATCTGTCTGTTTAGCTACTTCTTTTTCTGACTGCACATATTGATGAAACGCACTTAAATATTCATCAAGAGCGTCAATCTGCTCAGCACTTTTATCTGTCTGGTCATGATCATGAATAAAACTGCGCAGCTTAGATGCATTTTCATCAATTAATTTTAAATATTTGTCCTCACCACGAATAATGTAGTTCTTTTCATGACGGCGCATTTGCAGGAGAAGGAATTCAAAATCAAGACTCTGTTCATTTTTTTCAAAAGCCTTTTCCATATTTCGTGCGCTTAAAATAAAGTGCCATCTAAGTCCGTCATTCATGGTCAGACCTATCCGCTTGGACAAATCAATAACCACAGACATCGCAGCTTCATAATCATCTAAAAGCTTAAGGGCATCATTACAACGTTTATTCATTTCAGGTTGCAGCATCGGTATTTTATGCAGAACTTCCTCTGCTCTTTTTGCATATATCAGGGTCTTCTTTGCAAAAGATTCTTCCTTGCGCAAAAGAAAATTTTTCTCATGCCTTCTGGCCTGCAGAAAATCAGACTCGCCCTGATTAGCCAGTAATTCAATTTGTCTGGTCTGCTCTACAAGTATCCCGCCGTAAAAGTTCACTCCGAAAATACTGGACAACCCTAAAAATACAAAAATTAAAACTAAAAAGAGTTTCCCTTTAATACTCATAACAACCCTCCTGCTTCATTGCTTAATTATAAACATCAAGCATTTTTGCAAAGAGCATACCTATTTTTTATTCAAATATTTTAGGGTATTAATACGTATAATTGTGCAAAAACTATCTAGGAGGGCGAAATTAATCTCGCAAAATGTTTGAAAAGATAAATCGCAAATACAGTCTGGCAGATATTTTTAAATCTTAAGAAACACCTTTACTATTCAAAAAATCTCCAGCTTCCTGATCCAGCCCCAAAGTATGGGTTGTCAGCCAGTCATTTAAGAAATCCAGCAATTCGAAAGAAATTGTTGCATTGTCATTCCTAAATTCATTTTGAATATCAACCGCCTGACTTGTAAGGTCATCATGAACTTTTTTATGATTTTCATATCCTGAAAAACCCGTTTCCAGAAACAGTTTTTCCTCTGTAGCAAAATGCTCCACAGTGTAGTCAATCAATTCGTCAAGGATCGTTGACTGCATAGATTTATCCTCTCCATTGATAACTGATTCGTGAAGACGATTAAGAAGGTCAAACAACCCCATATGCTGTTCATCGACATCTGCCACATTTATTTTGTACTTATCCTCCCAGTCAATAAAAGCCATTTCCATACTCCTTTTTAAAAATTATACTGAACTTACGCCAGTCCATCCCGCGCCGGGAGGAACACGAAGAAATGTACTGCATCTCTTAATATAAATCGGCGGAATACTATCTTCCGGACATGCATCAGCACATATTTTAAAAACATCCAATGCCTTTTGAAAATCTCCCTTCTTATACAAAAGAAGCCCCTGTTCCATCAGATCTTTCATCTCCGATTTTGCTTTTCTTACCTCAGGGGAATCATTATCAAAAACTTCATATAAAACGACAGGATGCTCTTTACCTTTTACTCTAACCGTATCAATTTCTCTTATGCAAAATGATTCCGGATTCTCCATATTTTCAAGAGCAGCACCGGTAACGACAATGCCGATTTTAAACATTTTAGTTACGGATTCAATGCGTGCGGCAAGATTTACAGCATCACCGATAACAGTTGCCTGCATTCGATAGGTAGTGCCCACGGTTCCAAGTGTTACCTCTCCGAAATGGATACCTACACCAATATCCACCCTTTCCTCATCATTTTCTTCCCTATCCTGGTTAAACTTAGCAAGCTGCACCCGCATATCTACAGCCGCTTTCACAGCATGATCCGGCTTTTCCTGAAACAAAGCCAAAAGGGCATCACCATGAAAAGAATCAACAAAGCCTCTGTTCTGTGAAATTGCGGGATTAATTGCTTGAAAATACTGATTCAGAAAAGAAAGCACTTCTTCAGGTTCTCTTGATTCGGAGATGTGGGTGTATGACCTGATATCACTGAATAAAATCCCCATAATCATACGCACATTACTTTCCAGTGTGATGTCGCGGTAGCGTTCTTTCTTCAGGAGGTGCAGAAATTCACGGGGAACAAAACGTTCATATGATTTGGTCATTTCCAGAACAGATGTTTCAGTCTTTGCCTTGGAAAAACGTAACCGGCTGAGAGCGATACAAATTGCTGCCGCCACAAATATCAAAACCACAACAAAACCCAGAATATCCTGAAATACTTTCCGGGTACTGACAGTTATAGACTCCTCAGGGACAAATGAAACTATTTTCCAATTTCCGGCATCACTTATGATTTGCACAGACGAATCATTTAGCTCGCTGCCTATTTTTACAGTAGCAAAGGAGAACAGCCCTTCGCCATTTACTACCTGACCAGAATCATCATTCTTAACCCTAGTCCATAGATGCGGAAAACGAGTCTGAAATTTATCATCAGCCCTGTCCTTGATCATAAATCCCCAATTTTTCTCAGGGTTGGGACTGAATAAATAATAACCGTCTTTATTCAGTAAAAACAATTCTTCTCCCAGATTACTGTCATTATTTTTTAAGGATGACAAAAGCAACCTGCCGAAATAGTTAAGTATAGCAAGGCCTCTTCGCTTGCCTTCAGCATCAAAAAGAGGCGTTGCCATTCTGATCATAGGCTTAACAGGAATTTCAACTTTGCCATTCTCAATATTTAGGTCCAGCGGCGAGACATATACCTGATTTTTTTTAAGATCTTTGGCTCTAAGAAAATATTCTCTCATACCGACAAACTGAAGCTTATTATCCGGTGCAACCACCGGAACTCCATCATTATAATTTATACGTACCACTTCCATCCCGTAGCGGTCGACAAGGCGTATCTGATCATATTTCTTTTTGATTTTCGACAGACTGAGCAGATCGGCAAGGCTTTCAGAAGATATAATACCAGTAAATGCCTCGGTTACTTCACTTAAACTTGCCAGATATAGAATCTCTGAGACAGGTTCTCCAAACTCAGCAAGAATGAGTTTACGGGCAGAATCAACATGTTCCTTTATGTGGGTTCTTATTTCACCTTCAACTTCATTGGCTTTATAAAAATATAAAACAAACGCACCACCTATCAAAAGTGATGCTGCTATAAAAAAACAACCGATACACTGTGCTGTAATTCTAAACCTAGTCTGAGAATTTAAACTATTGGGCATTTCAGTCATAACCTGCTTCGGGTTCAGTCTTATTTGATTCTCATGATAATTCCATAAAATATAATTTTCTGTCCATGCTTTTAATATTTTTCCTACCTGCGATAATAAATTCGCTATCAGCCTATACAGACAGCTACTTCTAAATCCCTCAGTTAATATTTCTATATAATAGATTAGATAACAATCTTGTTACAAATGTAAAATTGATATACTATTTAAAGAATCCCAATGTATAGCTAAGAAAATATGTATTTATTCATGTAATTTATTTTCACTACAACATGGAGTTCATATGAATTTTTTGCATAATTATAAAATTAAAACAAAATTTTTGGGAAACATCTTAATAGTAATCACACTCTTTGCAGCAGCTCTTGCATTTTACCATTTCGCTTTGACAAATACTGAGTCAGGTTTCAATGAAGTTCTCAGCGAAGAAATACACATCTCAGAACATGCAAACAGTGCAGAAGTGGCTATGCTAAATGCACGCCGCAATGAAAAAGATTTCATTATTCAAAAGGACATGAAGTTCCCTCCTCTTGTGAAAAACAATATAGATAAAATAATCCTGATGATGAACGAATTAGGTGATGATGCGGGGCTGGCAGGGCTGCATAAAATCAAAAATTTATCAGAAGCCATTATTAAAGATGCTGTCGTTTACCTGAAAACATTTAATTCCGTTGTAAAAAATTATCAGACTATAGGGTTGACTCATAAGTCCGGATTGCAGGGAGATTTAAGAAAGACAGCACACAATATTATGACAAAAACAATTGAATATTCTGTTGATGATCTACTAATCAGCTTATTGCAAATGCGCAGGTATGAAAAAGATTTTATTTTAACCAAGAATTTAAAATACAAACAAAAATTTATTCTATCCATGAATAATTTTAAAACAGTCTTAGACAGCAGTTTGTGCAAACCGGAAGTAAAAAAAATTCAGCTTACAGCTTTTACTTCTTACAGAAAAGCAGCAGAAAAAGTAATAAATGCTGTAACTGTGGAACAAAAAAATACCGCGTATCAAATTGTAAGGTCATCAGCACATGATATTGAAAAAGCAATCGACTCAGTGCTCGTCCCCGATGCGAAGTCTTTAATACTTGAGATTAGGCGAAATGAAAAAGATTACTTTTTGCGTGGCAGTGATAAGTATGCACAGGCAACTCTGAATGCAATCAATTCACTACTGACTGCATTTGAAAAATCGACAATTCTGCCGGAATATTTAGAAGATATTAAAGCCGATTTAAAAATCTATCAAAATAATTTCATGGCTATTGTTGCTGAAGATAAAAAAGTATCATCGAATACTCTTGCTATGCGCAATGCAATCCATGATATCGAACCGAAAATCAAAGAAATAAACAATGTCGCAAAAATCGCAATGGAGAAACAGACAGCAACCATAATTGCTGATGCATCAATGTTTTCAGAGACCGCTCTATTTACCGGAGGAGTTGCTCTGCTGGCAGGATTCATCATTTCACTTTTTATAACCAATTCCATAACACGTCCTTTGCAAACAGCAGTAACGACTGTCGAAAAAGTCGCGGATGGTGATCTTGATCAAAAAGTGGCTTCATCCGGCAAGGATGAAACCGGGATGATGCTTAAAGCAATGGGCGCAATGATAGGAAGACTGCGTGATGTTGTTTTCAGTGTTAATGCAGCTGTCGAAAATATAGCATCCGGCAGTCAGCAACTGGCCTCTACATCTGAAAGTTTATCTCAGGCAGCAACCGAGCAGGCTTCAAGCATTGAAGAACTGTCAGCATCAATAAGTGAAATAACTTCATCTATTGAGCAAAATGCCACGAGCTCAAAAGAGACAGCAAGTATCGCAAATGAAGCAGCCTCTAAGGCCACAACCAGCGGAGAAGCTGTCGGACAGGCTGTAGGTGCTATGAAGGAAATAGCCGAACGGATTACCATCATCGAAGAAATTGCACGCCAGACTAATCTGCTGGCTCTTAATGCGGCGATAGAAGCAGCCAGAGCCGGTGAGCACGGAAAGGGCTTCGCCGTTGTAGCTGCTGAAGTCCGCAAGCTGGCTGAACGCAGTGGACAGGCAGCAGGAGAAATCAGCGAACTATCCACAAAAACGGTAGGAGTAGCTGATAATGCGGTCACGATGCTTAACGAACTGGTCCCTGAAATTGAAAAAACTTCTGAGCTGATCAATGAAATCAATGCAGCCTGCGTAGAACAGAATGACGGTATTAAACAGATAGAGATTGCTGTATCTCAGGTTGAAATAGCTACACAGTCCTCAGCATCCGCTGCGGAGGAAGTAGCAGCAACATCTGAGGAATTATCAGGACAGGCTGAAAGCCTGCGACAGATGATGACCTACTTCAAATGCGACGGCAGCAATACCATGCTTATAGAGAAGACTGCTCAGGAGGCATTACCTGCAGCAGAATCAGACATGGATGAATTTGAACGTTTCTAAACAGAAAGAGGGTTAACCTGAATTCAGGTTAACCCTCTTAATTTACTAATTTCAGCCTAAGGTCATTAATATTTATGACTTAGTGTCAAATCTAAACAGCAAGAGCCAACCTATCTAAGAAAAAGACTTTCTGATCCGATTCAATCTCTCCTGCAACGTCTTTATCTCCACAGGCTTTGGCAGATAGTCATTCATACCGACATTAAAAAAGAGTTCCTTGTCTCCCTGCATAGCATAGGCCGTCATGGCGACAATATATATATCCCTGTTTTCGTCTCCAGCCAGCCCCTGACGAATAGCTTTTGTTGCTTCTATACCATCCATAACCGGCATCTGAACGTCCATGAACAATGCATCGAATCTATCTGATTTCAAGGCTTCAAGGGCCTGTAGACCATTCTCAACAGGAACAGTATGGCAGCCAAAATTCTCCATCTGCTTTTGTGCGGCAAGACGGCTGACATATTCATCTTCCACCAGCAGAATGCGTAGAGGCTCCAGGGAGAGAGTATGCTCATCCGGCTCTGTTGCAGGAGGCGCAAAATCTTGATCTGCGTTACCGAAAAGAACAGTGAAATGAACGACTGTCCCTTTATTTTCCTCACTTTCCAATGAAATTACCCCTCCCATCAGGCTGACAAGACGCTTGCAAATGGAAAGCCCGAGGCCGGCCCCCTGATGCATGCGTGTATAGCCTTCGCAGGCCTGCGAAAAGGGTACAAAAAGATCCTGAACTTTTTCTTCCGGTATCCCTATTCCGGTATCGCTGACAGAGAATAGGATCTTCACCGTATTTTCCTTTGAAATAGGAAGCTTATATGCCTCTATGATTATTTTTCCATGATCGGTAAATTTCAGGGAATTTCCCAGCATATTAGTGAAAACCTGTTGCATACGGACAGCATCGCCCATGACGTAACGCGGGACATTGGGATTTATGTTGAGAATGAGCTCTACTCCACTCTGACTGGCCACAGGGTAATACATCTCCTTGAGCTGTTGCAGAATCTCTACCAGATCAAGTGTATCATAACTTATATTCAGTTTGCCGGCTTCCACCCGTGAAAGATCCAGAATATCTGAAAGCAGGCTTGTAAGTCTTCTGGAAGACTGAATTGCCATTCTAACATATTTTATTTGTTCATCTTCCAGATTACTGCTTTGAAGTAATTGCATCATTCCCATAATACCATTCAAAGGAGTTCTGATTTCATGGCTCATATTTGCCAGAAATTCAGATTTACTGCGATTCGCCATTTCCGCCGCTTCTTTGGCTTTAATCATGGCATTTTCAGTATCACGTTCCTTGGTAATATCATGAAAAACACAATGAACCTGCTGAAAACTCCCGGCTGGCGAAGTAGCAATACGTGCGTTGAAAGTCACCAGAATCTCTTCCTGATTCTTTTTCAACATTCGCAGTTCAAAACCTTTGAGTTCGCCTATGGCGTTAATCTTGGAGAACTGGTTTGTAAAATAATTCCGACAGGCTGGATGTAAAATACTCGCAAAAGGTTTGCCTAGAATATCTTTAACCGTATAGCCGGTCGTCTCCGTGAAACGCCGGTTTACATCAAGAAATTCACCGAAACCATTCAAAGATTGATATGCGATAGGAGCATCAGTGTAGAGAAGGCGGAAGTGCTTCTCGCTTTCTTTAATGACTTGCTCGGCCTGTTTTTGTTTAGTTATATCACGTGCTATGACCAGAATGACTTTGTTTTCACTTAGATCTACCAGACTGCAATGAATTTCAATTGGAATATGAATTTTGTCAAAGGCAATAAACTCGGATGAAACCTTCACTTCACGAGTGCGGGCAATGCTACTCAAAATCTGCACTGTGTCATGTTCGTCCAAAATATCTTTAAGAGATCTGCCGACTAAAGACTTCGGATTATATCCGAGAATACGATGCGCCTCAGGATTTGCCTCAAGAATATCACCGTCTGTATCAAGGATTAAAATTGCGTCATTAGCACTGTCAAAAATAGTTTTATATTGTCGGTCCACAGCCATAAGTCTTTGGCTGGTAGCTTCAACTTTGGTGGACAATTCGTCCCGCTCATGACGCAGTCCTTGCTCTTTGTGGTGTACCTTAAATGCTACGTTTACTTTGGCAATCAGCTCATCAGTATCGATAGGACGGGATATGAAATCCAGCGCACCTGCTTTCAGCCCCTGTACGCGCATGGAAGGAGTAGACTGATGTGCTGTAATCAGCAGAATAGAGATATCCTTATAATCAGGATTGGCCTTGATGCTTCTGCACAGCTCAATTCCATTTTTACTCGGCATCTGAACATCAGAAATTACGACTCCTACATCCAAGCCGATTTTCTGCATGCCTTCTTGAGCCCCCAATGCACTGATGACCTGAATATCGGGAAGAAACTCATTGAGCAGCTCTTCCAGAATAAATAAGTTTTCCTTCTGATCATCAATTATAAGGATTGATTTCCTCATGCACATCACCTCAAGACTTTTGCATTAACCATTTAAAAAGCATTGCACGCAAGATTTCCACATCATAAGGTTTGGTCAGCAGTCCGTCACACCCTGCGGACATAATCTTTTCTTTATCACCTTTCATTGCTCTGGCTGTAACAGCGATAACAGGTATGTGTTTCAGATCATCAGAGCTCTTGATGGCAGCAGTAGCTTCCAATCCGTTAATGCCCGGCAACTGAATATCCATGAGCACAATATCAGGCATGATTTCGCGAATTTTTTTCAAGCCGCTTTCACCGTCGTATGCAACATGAAGCTCTCCTTGAAAATCATCCAGAATAGCCTTCAGGGTAACTATATTGTCCTTATTATCCTCCACCACAACAATGGTATTTCCTTTCCCGAACGGGTCATTAGATCCAGCGTCCGGCAATTCCACTTCCCAGAAATCATGTTCCGGCAAATTCACGCAATCAGGCTGCATGATACCCTGAACTGATGTAAGGATAAGTTCTTTAAATAATTCCCTGTCCAGAGGTTCTTTACGGTTAAACTGCCTGACGTTCTGTTTTTTAAGAATATCAAGATCTTTATCGGTTAAATCTCTGCCGGTGAGAACTATAACAGGAGTATTTGCAGTTTCAGATTTGGAACTGATAGTTTCAAATAAATCAAAAACACTGAAACTTGAGATCATTAAATCAATCAGGATAAGATCAGGTTTTGTCAGCTCTACTAATTGCTCTGCCTTTTCAGCACTTGCGGCATGACTCATGCGTAATCCAAGTTCCTGTAGAAGCCCCGCTATCTGCATGGTTGCAATATCATTATCTTCGATGACCAGAACATGTGCCTTGCACTCGTTTTGTTTGGACGGTTCAGGTATTTGCAACCGGATGTTATCCAACCCGTTCTCTAACTTTTGCAGCAGTGTTTTGACATCAAGGTCACCTTTCTGGACGATAGATCTGCTCCTATCCAAAAGCTTCTTGTGTTCCTCAGAGCTGAGATCCTTGGCAGTAACTATTATCACGGGCAGATAATTAAGCTGTGGAAGCCGGTCTATTTCCTCCAGTACTTGAAAACCGTCCATTTCCGGCATCAGTAAATCCAGAGTCATGGCGTCAGGAAGCAGGTTTACCGCCTTATCTACTCCTGACCATCCGTTGTCCGCTTCTATGGTAGAGTATCCCGATTCCTCCAGAATATTAGATATTATAGCGCGATCATTCTCATTATCATCAACAATTAGAACCTTTTTTATAGGAGCCTGCTTTTTGAGCTTATTTATCTCGAAAAGAAGCTGATGTTTGTCGACAGGTTTAGTTAAGTGGCTGGTTGCTCCCAGAACATATCCTGTAGTAGTATCATCACTTATTGATACTACTATAACCGGAATATCCATTGTAGACGGATTACTCTTGAGCAGATTCAATGTTTCCCAGCCGTCCATTCCGGGCATAAAAATATCCAGAGTGATACCCACTAGAGAATTACTGGCGGCTAAATCCAAAGCTTGCCTGCCGTTATCTGCCTCGATAACATCGTAGCCGGCATTTATAAGATGATCCGTGATTATTTCGCGCGACTTTGGATCGTCATCAACAACCAGAACCGTATTCATAGACTTTTCATTTTTTTTATGGCTGACTTCTAACGGAGTTCTCTTTTTCTCTTTATAATTGCTAAGCCGCAGAGGAAGACGCAGGATAAAGGAACTTCCACGACCAAGTTCAGAAACAACTTCCAGATCACCTTCAAGGGCTATGGCCAGTTTTTTACATATGGCAAGCCCAAGTCCTGTCCCTTCATGTCTGCGGGATGTCGATCCGTCCACCTGACGAAATTCATCAAAAATATCTTCCTGATCTTCCGGGGCTATTCCTATTCCAGTATCTTTCACATGCAGTACCAGATGGTCATCCTCAGTACCAAGCTCGACTTCAATAGTTCCTTCATCTGTGAATTTTATGGAATTAGACAACAGATTCAACAATATCTGCCTGATCTTATCCCTGTCTGAAAGCATGCTCTGATAACAATCTACTCTGGTTATGAAAGATAAAGATTTATCCTCTGCCATGGGCCTTATAGTTGCGGAAACCTCTTCCAGCAGCTCGGCCGGTATAAAACTGGAAAGGTAAACTTCCATACGTCCGGATTCAATCTTTGAAAGATCCAGGATATCATTAATCAGCGAGAGCAGATGCTTTCCATTCCTCTCAATAACATTAAGGTATTCGGCCTCTTTTTTTTCATCCCTGCCGGTTCCCTTGATCTGCATCAGTTGAGATAGTGCCAGAATACTGTTTAGCGGAGTACGCAGCTCATGACTCATATTAGAAAGAAATTCTGATTTAAGACGATCGGATTCCTCGACCTGTACCTTTTTCACTTCCAATTCATTTTTCTGCAAACTCAAAAGATTTGCCTGCAACTTAAGCTCTTCCGAACGAATGCTTAGTTCTTTGTTACGTAATTCGATCTCTTCCTTTGCTTTGCGGGCAATCTCACCGGCTTTAGTAAGTTCTATATTCTGTACACGAGTTTCATCATAGAGAGCATCGATCTCTTTACGCTGAATTATGGCATTGAGTGCAGTGGCTATATTATGACTGGCAGTCTTCATGAATGCCTGCTCGATAGTTCCTAATTCATGAAATGAAGTCAGCTCTACAACTCCCAGAAGTTTGTCTGCGAAAATTAATGGATAAGCAAAAAGGATGTTGGGAGAGGCAGATACGGTTCCAGACTCAATCAGCCCTTCATCAGGAGTCACAACCGTCAGTATTCTAGGACTGCGCTCCTTGGCGACCTGCCCGACAATCCCGTCACCGTCAGCAAATTTTCTGGTAAGCTTATTACTTTCTGCCATGGAATAAGAAGCCAGCATTGAGCTGCTCTTTTCTTTATCATTATAAAGAAAGAAAGCCCCTGTACCAGCTTGCATACGGGTGGCGAGAAATTTTAAAATAGATTCTGCAAATAACTCAAGCGACGAAACAACAGTCAGTTCATCATTAAGTTTATTCAGCCCCTCTCGAAGCCATAATTGACGGGACAGTGATCTGATAAGGTCATTGAAACTGACAGCCAGTTTAGTCAGTTCGTTATCACCTATTACTGAAATTTCTTTAAAATTTCCGGTCTCAGTTATGGTGGACACCATTGATTGGAGGTCACTTATCCGCCCTATAAGATGTTTAATTAATGTTGAGCTTACAAAATAAAAGAACAATACAAGCAGACCAAGCACAATAATTGTATTTGTAGTAATATTTCTTTGAACTTTATTAGCTTCATTCATGAAGCCATCTGCTTTTTTCCGGGCGTAAGCTGTTAAATCACGCATATTGAGTTCAATGGTATTAACGAGTTCAGCATTCTCCAGTTTAAATATCTGTACCCCCTCTTTCCGTTTTCCATCACGAATGAGAGATAAAATTTGAAGCCTTAGTTTTTTCCACTGAAAAAAAGTTTGACGGGCTTCAGCCTCAATCTCTTCTCCCCGCTCCCCGAGTATATAGTTTTGCACTATGTTAAGCTGATCCAGTACGTCCTTCTCTTCCTGCTGGATACGATCCATTTGCTCCTGAAACTCAAACACATTCTTTGAAACTATGATATCCTGCATCAATCCCTGTATGCGGATAACCCCTTTATGTGCTGACTGAGCTGCATTAGAAACTCTGAGGGGGTGTTCATACAATGTTGTCGTAAGATTTCCCAATGTATCCATTTCTATCAGTATAAAAATACCAAAAAAAACCAGAGCGATAGCGATAGCAATAAACGAAGCAATCAATTTTGATTTAATCGTCCTGCGGTCAAGAAATTTCATAAAATCTCCACTATTTATGAGTATATGTTTCTTGAGTAATCGTAATAGTAACCCCAATATATTCGATAATTAATTCCTGATGTTATGGATACATAAATCTACCCTGTGCCTCATTGAGCTAACTGGAAAGATCCAACATTAGTGGTGGTTACAAATCAGAACCGACCTCCACCTCCCCAATCAAAGTATCAATGTGATATTTACTACATTTTTATATAAAAGAAATTATAATAATGCAGTTATCATAAACAATAATGTTTAAAATTAAAAGTAGGTGATACTATTTATAAACAGTTAAAAACAAGCTACCCTGTAAATACAAAAATGGTTACCCCGTAAATTGGGTTAACCATTTTTTATTGTCATGCTGAATGCGGTAAATAATACTGTCAACAAAGCTCAGACGCCTCTATATAGTCGATCCACACGTTCAAATATTTTGTTTAGTAGATTTTATGGTTGCGAGCCTTGCTTATACAAAACTAATCTTTCCTCTAATAGGTTATGTAATTTAGCGTAGTCCAATATTGATAAATAATATACCTTTCACTTAATATCTTTCAAAATATTCAAAAAAAAGATTAAATTTATATTTATAAGTATGCGAGGCAGCTATGTTTACCGTTTATCAGTATAGAGTAATAATACCTGTTTGTTTCCTAACGCTTTTTCTTAGCTTTCAGGATGTGCAGGCAAAAGACAGAATAGTTGTTGCCATTGACAGCAACTATGCCCCGATATCTCTACTTACACCTGCAGGTGATCCAGCTGGAATTCTAGTTGAAATGTGGAAACTGTGGGGCGCTCAGACCGGCACAGATGTTGATTTCGTAGCAGGTACTTGGAGTGAAACGTTAAATATGGTCAAGTCTGGTAAGGCCGATGTCCACTCTGGTTTATTTAAAAATGATGAGCGCTCTTCCTGGATGGATTTTTCAGACACCTTATACTCAATCAAAAGTGCATTATATCAAAGAACTAATTCTCCCCCATATTTAATGGATAAATTGGCTCACAAAAAGATAGGGGTCGTCTCCGGAACCTATCAGGCTGCCTATCTGCGCAATAAATTTAATGATATTTCGATTAATGAATATGACGGACATGAAGCTTTAATCACTGAGCTTATTGCCGGGAAAGTCGATGTTATTTTCGACGAAATAACCATTGTTTCAAGGATCTTAACAAGATTAGGATGCGAAGGATTAGTCACACGTATTAAAGGCTCAACGACAGCTAACACAGTACACGCCGGAGTACTGAAAGGAAAAGTTAAGTTACTTAATATTATCAATAAAGGTTTTCGAAATATCAGTCGCGAAAAGCTTTCATCAATTGACAGACACTGGATAAAAAATCCCGAAGACCGATTTTACCAAAAAGATGTAACCGGGGCAGAAGTTGTACTGACTGATGAAGAAAAGAAATACATTCAGAAACACGCTTCAATATCTCTGACTTCAACTCCAAACTGGCCTCCATTTGAAATGAAACAGGATGATGGTTCCTATGCAGGTATTGCAGCAGATTTCATTCGCATGGCTGCGGGTAAGGTCGGCATTGAGATAAATCCTGTTTTCGATACAAACTGGGATGCTCATATGAAGAACCTTAAAGCAGGCAAATTGGATGCTGCTCCGGGATTGAATGATACTCCAAAGCGCCGCAAAGATTTTATTTTTACTAAACCATATATAGAATATTACTCCGCCATATTCACCACCTCAGAAAATAACGATATTTTCTCTCCTGAAGATCTGAAAGGAAAGACGGTAGCTTTAGAAAAAGGTTACGCTATTGCACGAAATCTCCCAACTGACCACCCCGAGATCAAAATGCTGCCAGTTAAGACCACACAAGATGCTTTGGAAGCTGTGGCAACAGGAAAAGCGGATGCATATATAGGCAATCAGGTAGTTGCGTCCTATCTTATAAAAAAATACACACTCCCAAATTTGAAGCTTGTCAGCCTCTGGCGTACAGACCTTCCCGGTCAGCTTAGGTTTGCCGTTGATAAGGATAATCCAATACTAAAAAACATACTTCAAAAAGGTCTTGATGCTATAACAAAGAAAGAAAAAAATGCTATTCTTTCTACATACCTTGATGCTTCAGGTTTTCAGAAGAAAATTTTTTCACTCACAAAAGAACAATGGTCATGGCTGAAATCGCATCCGCAAATCAAACTTGGAATAGATCCGCAAAGCGCCCCTTTTGAATTCATTGATAAGAAAGGTAAAATGCAAGGGATTGCTTCGGAGTATATTAACTTTATTCAGGACAAGCTGAAAGTGGAGATGACCCCGGTTGCCGGTCTGAGCTGGAATGAGGTTCTCCAATATGCCATGGAAGGTCGTCTTGATATCCTGCCATCAATAACAAAAACTCCTTCAAGAGAAAAATATCTTCTTTTTACCGAGCCATATATTGAATTTCCTATAGTCATTTTCTCCCCAAAAGACGCTCACTTAATAAGTCAATTAAGCGATATTACCAGCGGCAGAATTGCTGTTGTCGAAGGTTATGCTGCCCATGAATATTTAGCTTCGGACCATCCTGAGCTGGAGTTGCTTCTATTTCCGACTGTTCCTGATGCAGTCGCAGCCCTTACGCTCGGCAAGGTGGATTGGCTTATAAATGATTTAGCTACAACAAGTTATATTATTGAACAAAAAGGAATAACCAATTTAAAAGTTGCTGCTGCAACGGATTATATAATGCCTCTGGCTATGGCTGTCCGCAAAGACTCCCCCGAACTACTGGAAATTTTGAATAAAGTATTGAGTGTTGTGTCAGATGAACAGGCTGATGAATTCAAAGGTAAATGGCTGGCCTTAAAATACGAGCATGGTCTGGATATGTATACGGTAATGACATGGGCATTACCTATTACCGGCGGCGGTCTTTTGATTATAGGGCTTGTCGTGCTTTGGAATAGAAAACTCGGCAGTGAAATTACTGAAAGAAGGAAGGCTCAGTCAGAACTGGCAGAGACTTTAAAATGTCTGGATGAAAAAAATACAATGCTTGAAGGATTGTCTACAAAACTGGCTAAATATTTGTCGCCGCAAGTATATGACTCAATCTTCTCGGGTAATAGAGATGTAGTTTTATCCACAGAGCGCAAAAAACTTACTGTCTTTTTCTCAGACATCAAGAACTTCACCCAGACGACGGATGATATGCAGCCGGAAGACCTTACAGCCCTGCTTAACCATTACTTCACAGAGATGTCTGCTATCGCTTTTGAATACGGTGCCACCATAGATAAATTTATTGGTGACGCTATGCTTATGTTCTTTGGAGATCCTGAATCCAAGGGAGTGAAAGAAGATGCAAAACTTTGTATACGTATGGCTGTAGCAATGCAGAAAAGAATGGTTGCACTAGAAAAAGAATGGCAGGAAACGGGATACGATAAGCCATTCAAAATGAGAGTGGGCATCAACACAGGATATTGCAATGTTGGCAACTTCGGTTCTGAATCACGAATGGATTATACTATCATCGGTGGTGAAGTTAATCTGGCAGCCCGTCTCGAAGGTCAGGCTGATCCGGGCGGAATACTTATATCTTCAGAAACATACAATCTAGTCAGGGACATCGTTAATGTAGAAGAGCGAAAGCCTGTAGAAGTTAAGGGAATTCGTAGAAGCATCCAGCCCTATGCCATCACTTCAATCTGCGGAGAAGAAAACTCCTGCTCCGCTTTTGGCAACATGATCCGCTACAATGAACATGGATTTGATCTATCCATAGATATCAATATGCTATCTAATGAAAAACGAAAGAATATCTCTCAACGCTTAAGTGAGATAGCCTTGTATCTGGAAGAGTAGTAACCCTGCGGGACGTTTCAGAAATCAGGATATTAATTTTATGGATATCTTCCACCGAACACATTTTAGCAAAGTTTTATATGAACTAAGACCTTGCTAAAAAAAAGCGCCTGACACAAAGGAGAATGAACTTCGCTCTATTGATGTTGAATTAGCCCAATTTATCTAATTCTGTACCCAAAAGATACAAAACAACTTATTGCAACAAATTTACATTGTGAGTAATCACGACGCGTAGGGTTATAAAAAAAATATACCATATGTTAATCTTGATTCATAAAAATATATAAAATTAAAAATATTTGTCAGAGACTGGGGTCAAGTCTCTATCTGCAACGGGGAGGGGTGATGGAACAACTTTCAAAATTATTGAAAGATAATGAAACATGGCTCATGGAACAAATTCTTTCATATTCTAAGCGTCATAACTATACTAAATATACGTCTACACTATTAGATGCATGGCGCTTATCCATATCGGGGCTGACAGATGCTCTGTGTATGAACCTTCATATGCATGGCATACAAGAGCCTCAACTTCATGCTGATGAAAACTATACAAATGATCCTGTTACTGAATTCGGAAGACTTGAAGCCAGAAGACACCGGGCACGAGGTATCAACATTTCTATGTTCCTTGGTCTTTTCAAATATTACCGGGATACATATATTGATTTGATTATCGAAAAAAGTCCTGAAAAGTTAAAGGAACCTTGGATTCGTTTTATTTTAAAAAGTTTCGACCGCTTTGAAATATCCTTGAGTGCTGAATGGATAACGACAAAAGACTCCGAGCATATTGCTAAAATTGAGGAGACAAATCGTCATCTTTCCAATGAAAAGAACAAGTATCTGACTCTATTTGAAAGCACCCCGAGACCGGCATTTCTGATCGACAGAAAAGGTTTACTTGACAATTTAAACCTTGCTGCGGCCCAGTTACTTGGATTGAGTAAAACATCCGGGGAAATGTACTACTCAAAGGGACATAGCACTTTAGACAAAAAAGTCGGAGTACTTCACAAACCATTGAGGAATTACCTGCCTTGGATAGAAAAAGAAGCAACATCTTTTTTGCAGGGAAATTCTTCTACTCAAAGGATAGAGACAAATACAGACTTATTTGGTGCACATAAATATTTTGATGTATTTTTTGCCCGTATGCTGGATGTGTCAGACAAATTCACTGGAATACTTATAATTATTGATGACATTACCCAAAGAAAACAACTGGAAGACCAATTAAGCTATTTGGCCACAACAGACGCGCTTACAGGGGCTAACAATCTTCACCGTTTCCTTGAAAGGGGCGAAGAGGAAATGGAGCATGCTAAACGTTATGAAAGACCTCTATCGCTTATCATGCTTGATATTGATCACTTTAAAGCTGTAAACGATACATATGGACATGCGGTAGGGGATGATGTCTTGAGATCTCTTTCTACTAAATGTCGAGAAATACTCCGCCTGACAGATCTTTTCGGAAGGATTGGAGGTGAAGAGTTTGCTGCTGTTTTACCTGAGACAGATTTAGAAGAGGCAAGGCTGGCTGCCGAAAGAGTCAGAAGAGCCCTTTCTCAATTAAAAATTGATGGTCCTGATAGCAGCATTTCATTTACAGTATCTATTGGAGTTGTTGAACGCGAAGAAAATAAAAATCTTGCCGATGTTATACAAAATGCAGACAAAGCTCTTTACGAAGCAAAACACATGGGTAGGAATAGAGTTGTTACTAAAACCCGGAATGCTTATGGATAATGCGCAAGTCCCGGCTCTAATGAAATTTTAAACTTTAATATATTAAAGATAGTTATCTACCCGAGGGTAGAAGCAAACATTGACCTACCCTCTTCTTTGGAGCAATTTATGTAAGTATTTATTTTGTCAAAAATACATAATTCAGCTAATTTTCATGCGCTTTAAGCGGATTAAACCATAATTCTTTTCGTTCAAATGGTGTTTCCGGGGACAGAAAAGGGTTATCTACGGCAATGATCATTCGATTTTTAAGATCAGCTTTGCCAAGATTTGATGAATTATATTCCCAGAATAATTTATCAAAACTTCCATCTTTAAGCATTATTTCCAGTCCACTTTTAATCCTCTTCGCCAGTCGTGGATACATGGGCGAAACAAAAAAATATACAGGCTGTGGTAAGTACAATGCAATACCCGGTTCAATTGCCAGATCAGGCATAAGCAGATTCCTGCTTTCATATTCAGCAAAGATCTCACTTACCCCTCTTGGGAAATAGTCAAACCGATCATACAGAAGCATCTTAAACAGCCCTGCGTAAGCACCTCCTCTTACGACATTAAAGTCAAGCCCCTCCATAACCTTGGTCGTACTCCAGTGCCTATTAAGTCCCACTCTTAATTTTTTCAACTCTTCAACTGATTTGATTGATGAAAATCTTTCTATATCCTGTTTTCGGATAAGGAAAAGGCGGTAACCTAAAATTCCTTTCAATACAGGAATACGTATCGGTATTAATTCTTCCTCCCATTTCTCCTGAGTTGGTGCGACATAGAGATTCAATTTCTTCCCTTTGAGCAATTCCTTAAAAAGGCGTTCCCGTTGTGCATCAGAGATTGTCGTTTCAATTGCAAAATCTCCAAAGTTATCTCTTGTTTTCTCAAGCGCCATGGTCAGGATTTTATTTTCATAAATATGCCGAGAATCTAGATAGGAATGGCGGTTTATCAAGCGGATAAGATCTTTTGCTATGCCGGTATGAGGAAATATAAAAGTTACTGCTATCATTAGCCAAAAGCCCACAGCCATTTTTTTGAACATATTTTCCTCCAGACCTTAATCTTAGTATTAGCTAAATGTTAAAACCTATACCTATTCCTCTTAGCAGATATTTTATGAAAATTGTAGCAATGCTTGCATCAAAGCCTCTACGCATAATAAAAACTTGAGGAGATTAAATAATCTTTGAATCAATTGCAGATTGTGGTTATATTAACGGTTGGTAGCTATCTGAAAATAACCATCTGCAATTTATATCTTTTTTCAAAGCTACGCAGGATCACTATATGGAGAAAAAATGTTTAAATACCTAGTACTTACCATATTTCTTTTACTATCCCCCTGTATAACGCAGGCAAGAGAGCTTACTATTGTAACACTTGATAATACTCCGCAAGCATACCTTGAGCACGATATCCTCAAAGGTTTTCTTGTTGATATAGTCAAAGAAGCCGCCAGACGTGCTGGATTTAGAGTAAAATTAAAGATTGTGCCATGGAAAAGAGCTTTAAGTATGGCCAGAAAAGGTACAGCTGACGCTATATTTAATGCAGGGCTTACAAGAGAAAGAGCGGAATATCTGGTCTATCCTGATGTAGTTCTTATAACCGAAAAAGTCGTTGCATTCAGACGGGTAGGATCATCAACTTTTCTTAACAAGGACTTTTCATCTGCAACTATGCTTAATGTTGGAATCGGCCGCGGTTACTACTATGGTAAAGAAGTAACAAATGCCATTGAATCTGATAAGTTCAGATGTGTTGAAATGGTAAAAGACATTGATTTAAATATAAAAAAATTACTTGCAGGACGTCTGGATATTTTTTTCGGAGACTATTACCCTGTAATGAAATCCTTGAAGGATAATGGATTGCTGGACAAAATAGAACCTATCAGTGGCCCAGAAACAGGTATGCCTATAATATACTCTAAATCAGACACATATCTGGCCTTTTCCAGAAAAAATTATTTTGGAAATCTAGAAAAAATAAGCGAAGCTCTTAAGCAGATCAAGCAGGATGGGACTTATGAAGCAATAGTGCATAAATATATTCCAATTGGAAAGACCAATTTCTAGTCCCCATTTGCACAATTAAATAGATGGAAGAGCAAGCTTGCCTATAATCCAGTCAACAAATACTCTCATATCTGCGTTTGTTTCAGGATCGTGCAGAGAAAGGATTACGTAATCACTTTGAGTCTTCTTAAAACCGTAAGGTGCGATAAGTAATCCCTGTTTAATGTCATCGTAAACCAAAGGTTCAGGGCCTATTGCGATTCCAAATCCTGTTATTGCCGCTTGCAGACTGAAATAAAAATGATCAAAATATTTTTCTGAATCAGTCTCAATCGGAGAAGCTGATAATATTTTCCAGTCTGTCCATGCTTCCGGACGAGTCCGGGTATGGAGAAGGAGCTTCGGAGTATGCTGATGTTGTTCCCAGTAACCGGGACTGCATACGGGACCAATCCGCTCTTTACCGATGGTTGTACACTGGTAGTACGACGGCCATGTAAAATCAGAACGCCGAATAGCAAGATGCACCCCTTCTGCTGACAGATCAATCGGGCCGCCTCCAGTAGACAAATGAATATCTATTTGCGGATGTTTTAAACGAAAATCCTCAAGTTTCGGCATCAACCAGCGCATGGCAAGAGATGGTTCACAAGATACAGACAGTCTGCGCTTTGATTCTGGAATTCGTACTGCCTCGCTTACATTTTTTAATTTTTCCAGCACCTCTTCTACGCCTTCTGCCAGAAGTTTTCCTTTCTCAGTAAGGAAAAGTCTACGATTGCGTCTTTCAAAAAGATCAAATCCAAAGAATTCTTCAAGTTGTTTCACAGCCCTGCTGACTGCTCCATGAGTCAGGTTCAGCTCGTGTGCCGCTTTGGTAAAGCTGCTATATCTGGCTGCTGCCCGGAAACTGATGAGCGGTTTTAATGGAGGAAGATTATTCATGACTATCTGTGATTTTTTTTCATAGTTAATGTGATTTAATTTCGTTTTTTTTATCCCGTAAATTCTTTTATATCATACCATACTTGATGTCTACGGAGGATAATTTATATGAATTTATTTGAGTCAAATGCGTTTTTAGTTGGGATGATAACAGTGCTGGCTGTCGTAAGTCCCGGACCTGATTTTGCAGTAATTCTCAGAAATGGACTTCGATATGGGAGAAAAATGGGATTAGCCACAGCTCTGGGCATTGCAAGTGGCGTTGTGGTACACATAACGTATACCCTGCTTGGACTCAGCTACATTGTTTCAGAATACTCATGGATTCTTGAAGCTGTTAAATTTGCCGGAGCAGCTTATTTAATCTGGCTGGGTATCTCAGCATTCATGCCTCAGAAAGAAAATTCCGCTGCTGCAGACAGCAATGACGAAACTATTTCAATCAACTTTTGGAATGCATTTAGTAACGGATTTTTATGTAATGCGCTCAACCCGAAAACCATGCTGTTCTTCATCGCATTGTTCACGCAGGTAATATCTCCTGCAACCTCTTTAAGCGCCAAAGTGGGTGTGGGATTTTTTATTTCATTGACCCATTTATTATGGTTTTCATTTATTGTATTTGTGCTAACAGACTCCCGCACAATGAAATTGTTTACCAGATTCCAACATAAGCTGGAAAAAATCATCGGCGGCTGTCTGATCGCCCTTGGTGCAAAACTGGCGTTAGACTCATAGTTTTAAATATTTTAATGCAACATTCAAAAGACATACAAAAAAAGGAGATACTATAATGAAATACGAATCAATCAACTTTAAAAATAAATTTTCTAAGTTTACAGAACATTGGTCCCCAAAAGTAATTGCTGAAATGAACGATTACCAATTTAAACTTGCTAAGGTAAAAGGCAGTTTTGTATGGCACGACCATAAAGATACAGATGAACTTTTTATGGTTATTTCAGGAGAAATGGAAATTGAATTCCGTGATGGCAAGGTAAACATTGCAGAAGGTGAAATGTTTGTTGTTAAGAAAGGAGTTGAACATAAACCTTTTGCACCCGAAGAATGCCAGATACTCATCATTGAGCCGCGCGGGGTGATAAATACCGGAGAAGCTGACAGTGACCTCACTGCAGCAAATGACCAGTGGATATAAGCAGAAAATTTATCATTTTTACATAAAATGTGCGATGTAAAGAACGATATAAAACTCCCGCATTGCCAGAGCGTCTATTTCGGCATATATTTATGAGACTGGTACTCCATGTAAATCAGGCCCACACACAATAACCAAGGCTCAAAGGCCAAGGAGGAGCTCATGAACAAACATATCGCCATCTATTTGATCCTCATATTAATGGCTGTCATGTCCACTACCGGCTGCAGCACCATCTATAAGGGCGCCATGGATGAACGCAGTGTGGGCCAGCAGACCTCCGATGCCACCATCTCCGCGACAATCATGAAGCGCTATCTGGATGACGACGATGTTTCAGTGCTGTCCATTGAACCATACACTTTCATGAGCCATGTCTACCTTGTGGGTGAATATGATAACTCTGTCCAGATAACTAAGGCTGTGTCCATTGCCCAAAACGTTGAAGGAGTAAAGGGCGTAAGCACATACCTTGTACCTAAAAAGGAAGATCCCACCTGCGGAACAACTGATAATCTGGGGATTCTGGCCTCAGTCAAAAAAGATCTCATCGGAGACGGCGACATCTGGTCCACCAACGTAGAAGTCAAGGTCGTCCAGTGCAAGGTGATTCTGCTCGGACTTGTAGGCTCACAGACCCAGCTGGATAAGTCCATTGCCCATGCAAAAGCTGTGGAAGGAGTACGCGGAGTGAAATCCTACCTGAAGGTAAAGAAATAATTCTGATCAGGAATATTCTTATTCATACAGAAAAGACCGGAAAGCGTTCCGGTCTTTTTTTAGGCCTGCGGCTGGAATTGACGCTGAAAACAAAATGCGCTAAAAATTTTCCTATCAACATTGGCCCAGCTGATAGATGAAAAACATGAAAGAAACTTTACTACGAGGGATACATGAGAAAGAGAATAGTAGCGTAATCCGTCTGCTGATGGATTCGTAGCGCGGCAGACGGAGTACATCCTGTTGACCATTGAAAGGACAAAAGTCCCTACCCAGGAACAACAAACAGCAGGAGTCATCCAATGACGCAAATAAATTATTCAAAATCAAATAAGTACACCGACCTTGACTATATATATACGCAATGCAGCGGCCCCGGAGGGTTGCGATTGAGCGATTTTATGGCTCAAAAAATGAAGCTTAGACGCGGTTCGCGTCTGCTTGATGTCGGTTGCAACAGAGGTGTTCAAACCTGTTTTCTTGCTAAAGAGTATGATGTAGATATCCACGCAATAGATCCTTGGGACGACCGTATGCAGGGAGATCCAATGGTGGAACATCTTCGCAGGAATGCGGAGTTGTGGGGAGTGTCGAACCGGATACTAGGGCAACGGATAGGAGTACCGGATACGAACTTCGCATCCGAATCCTTTGATTTTGTCTATTCTACAACCGCACTCGAAATGGTTCGCGGCATGAATGGCGAAGAAGGATATATAGACTGCCTGAAAGAAATACACCGGGTACTCAAACCTGAAGGTGTATTTGGGCTTGGCGAACCAATGTGCTATGATATACCTTTGCCGGAAGACCTTGAGCCGTATGTATCTCAAAAGGATTTTCCGTGGAAGGAATGTTTCAGAAACATTAATAGCACAACAGCAGACATTGAGCGCGCCGGATTCATCATTCTTGAAAGCGGCTATGCACCAGATGCATGGTCCTGGTGGACGGAATTCGCAAAACACGATCCTTTCTGTAAAAAGGACCCTGATGGCGACCCGAAAACCCTTGAAATAGACAACGGACGCTGGACCAGCTTTGGGTATGTAATTGCCCAGAAATCTGCTAAATAGCATAAATAGAGGGACAGCAGGATTCATACCTGCTGTCCCTTTTTATTTTCTTGAGATCGCAACCGTGCAGTTAATAATTACAATTAACAATCCATATTCCTTATAAGTTGTCTATCACGAACTTCCATTTTTTAATTTACACTCCCCACGCTTCACACTATCCCGCACTCCGTGTTTATAATATTCTATAATTCAGTAACTTATGAATTTTAAAAATTATACTGTGCAGGTAATGAGATGACTGCGAACTGATTTAAATCGCATTAGCCGAACAATCGCAATTTATATCTGAATACTACTTGAAATAAAGTATATTAACCACGTTTGCGACAATCCACATGGTAATAACATAGTGGAAGTTATTCGCCAAAATAGCCCGTGGCGACACATTATATCGACTGGTCAGGACCAGCCCCACTCCGGACAGCGGACTGCTGCCGGTCGAAACAGCCCAGCTTGTGAGAAACAGAAATGCGAGCCGTGAATTATCGGGATGCAGGGGCAGCAACAGCGGGCTGAGGATGGAAATACCAACCAGTGGGTGTACACCGATAAGCCCCATACCGATCAACAGAGCAGAAACCACAGCAAAAAGACCGTGGGAGAATGTTGCCCCTGTGAAATTGAACAGTTCCGGATAAACATGAATAAGCGAGGTAATGCCAACGGAAAACACTCCGGCAGTAAGAAAAAGTACGAACTGGCTGACCGTAGAGACGATTCTATTGCTGATAAAATCATGGAGATGTGGCAGTCTAGGTCTGCTACGCATCAGCAGAATAGCTGCTGGAGGGGCCACAAGGCAGATCAGAAGAATCATGCCCACTTCGGGAAAAAAATGATGACCGGTGATTACCGCCGTCGCAAGTAGAAGAGGCACGGTCATGCTTTCCACCCGCACCGGATAACCGGTGAATTCGATTCTGCGAATAAAAGCAACCTCTACAATCGAGAAGCAAAGCGCAAATGCGCAAAGAATGATCCCCGGCAGAAGCGTCCGGCTGTACTGCATATCCGGAGCGTAAGTCAGGGCAACACCGGCGGAAATAAAAAACGGTGACCACCATGCCGCTGCGCAGAATGAACGCCCGAGCAGAATAGCCTGTGCTTTGCTCAGAGTATTGTTACGCTCAAGACGATCCCCTAAAACAAAAAGAATAGAAATATTAATGACAGCACCGATCAGCGTAGTTCCCACTGAGGTGGTTATTATGGCCCGCTTTCCCCGTGGCAGATTGTCATCTTGAACAGCAGGGGTGGTCAATGCCAAAAAGGATACGGCTATAAACATTGGCAGTAACTGCAAATTCTGGGTCATGACCTTTTCCCATCCAAGAAAAGTTCCATGCCATGCTGAGAACAGCAAGGCGGCTATCCCTGTACCAAGAAGAAAACATGCCTGTTTGCGAGAGCCTGCGGAAAGTCTGCTCCATTCTATAATAACTACCAGCCAGGCCATTGCGGCAACCGCGATACCAAGAGAAGCGTTAAGTTTACTGGCTAGAAAAAGTAGCAGCGTCGAAAGGATGAGCCATCCAGTATATCGTTGTAAGGTGTTGAACATGGTCTATCAGCAACCGGAAGTTAAGATTTTGAAATTGATACCGGATAAACAGGAGAATGGTTATATGCCCGCTTAAGAAGACAGGCAAGCAGATAATTTCCGGGTAATGACATATTCAGAATCATTGCCGCATTCTATAATAATATTGGGCTGCACTCCTTTGAAAATGGAATTATTACCATTGATTAATAAGAGAACTTCAAATAAAAAAATACTGATCTAAAGAAACATCTGACTATCTGAGACTACCTACGGTATGTATTTCTGACTTATTAATAAATTTTGGGAACTCTCAGGCGACCTCTGATACTTATTCCTGACTCATTAAAAACTTTTAAAATCATAAGCATCTCTTCTTCAAGTATATAGCGGGCCTTACCCGCAGAATGTCTCCTAAAATCCTCTTCATAAAGTCTTACTAAATCCAGTTCACCACCCATAGCACTAATCATGCTGCGAATGATTCTACTATATGATTTGACGGCTGGCTTAATGAAAAATTGATGTTTTCTTGACGCTATAATCATCGGCTCTTCAATAATTTGAAAAGAACTGACCAAGGATAATCTAATACAAAGATCCCATCCAAATTCATTTTCTGTTGAAGACTTAAAAACACCTATCTCGTTATGAAGTTTACGTTTATAAAGCAATCCACGCAAATCACAAACTTCCTGCATCATCTCTCTGCTATATTTGTACGGAATGATAACCTGCTCCGGCTTGCCCTGCTCAACAAGGAGAAAGCCACAACGCAGAACGTTTGCGTCCCTGTTCTGCTCCATATAATCAATCATATGGCCAATACACTTTGGGAAAAGTTTATCGGCAGTGTCCAGCCAGAAAAGAAATTCTCCCCGTGATGCATAAAGACCGGCATTTAAAAGTTCATGGAGTAGCCCGGAGTGTTTTACGATTTTGATTTTAAGATTTGAAAAATCTTTGGCAATAGCGTTTAAAAAGCCTGTATTCTCTCCCGAATATAATAAAATAACTTCCATACTTTCAACGCACTGGGCTGACAACATAGACATAACTTTCGGCAAATTATGTAATACCTTGGATTCCAGAACAGGAACTATTACACTTACCTTAATGCTTGATTGTTTTTCCAGTCCCGGCATAATCGGTCTCAAAATTGATGGATCTTTTGAAATTGTCAGCCCTTTGCGAACATGCTTAACTTTGCCACTCTCGCTAAGTTTATACCACGTTCTACCAAGAGTCTCTGCAAATCCATGAGAGTTGCGCATAGTCTGGGTTTTAAACATAGCACACGCCCCGATCTCGTTGAAATGAGGCAAAGACAATTCCGCAGAGTTTGAATTATGCTCAAATCCGCTCCCCAACCGAGAAAATAGAATCTCATCGAAACATTCATCTGTTCCTAAATATTCTATTTTACGACTGTCTCTTATTAAACGCTTGGAATTTGCGTAGGCAAGCACTACATCAGAATTTTTCAAAAACTCGTCACGCAGGGAATAGCAAAAATTTTCAGTATATTGGCATAACGGGGTGGCAGTTACACAATATGTCCCCTTCGCTTTTTCAAGTCCGATATTCAACATTTCATTTAAAGATTTCTCTTTGACCTGAATATGGCGAAGGTACATCCTGTCATTATATTGTTCTGTAATTTTTTCAGCAACTTTACCGCTGGAGTCTGCATTCAGTAAAACTAATTCGGTAAACAGAATCTGATCAAGTAATGAATCCAGACATAAACGAATATCATCAGACCAGCTGAATACCGGAAGTAATATGCTGATCTCCGGCTCACCTCGTACATCTGAAATGGATAAACCGTTTTGTTGGTATAATTCTGTAGGAGTTCGAGGACCATTAACTATAACATCTTCATAATACTGATGAAGTTCTTTCTCAACATCAAGACCTTTGCCGAGTCGATCAACTGCCAGATCACCATCTTCACTGTTGAAAAGCATAAACGGTTTATGGTTCTTAATAAAATACACCCAACTTTTTTTTCTGAGGCATGTATAATCTGTAAGGCTTTGTTTTTCCAACGTCACATTACGTTCGGCAATTCCAATTAAATCCAGTTCTGGCCCGCCATGCAGTACAGAAGTAAGACTTACCCCCTGCGCATGCATATCTTCTCCAAGTGCCATATCAAGCAGAGTCGGAGCTATATCTATACTACGAATCAAATTATGCCGTTTACATGGGGTCAATCCGTCTGCAATAAAAGATGCAAAAACTTGAGTTCTGGCATTTGAAAAATCCCATGGCTTGTTTTTATCATACTCAATATAGTCACGATCAAGAATACAGCCATGATCGGAAGAGATGACCACAATATCATCTGAACCTGGATTAAGTTTATCCCATAATTTTTGAAAATCTTTGGCTTGTAAGGCTACAATGTTAAGATATTGCTCTGTTGACCAGTTTTTGCTTGCGTATCCGCCGAAGTCATGGATGTAATCGAGGTGAATATTAACAAAAAAAGGCTGATCATCTATGCGCAAACGTTTAAGGAAAGCATCTCTCAAAGAATTGTCGTAATCCTTGTACGGGGTGTGCTCTAATGTAGGATATCCTGATTCAAAAATTTCAAACCCTGATTTAGGCTGGCAGGAATCAAGACTGCTGTCATCCCAGCGAAGAGTCCGGTATCCATGCTTTTTAAAATGCTCAGTAACTGAAATTGCATCATCATTAAGATTACGCAAAGTATCTATATCCATATGAGCCATTCCGGTTAACCCCGGGCGCAAGGATGTAAAGTATGATGGAGCAGAAATTCTGGTCCCCCCGCCTGTAGCCATAACGTCAGTAAACAAAATCCCCTGTTCAAGCACCTTGTCTATCTCGTTAGGCTCAGCCATTTTTGATTTACACGATGCCAGCATATCAGACCGTAAAGTATCAATGACAATCCAGATTATATTTTTCTTAATATCTCTCATAATTGTGACTAATGTATTTAGTATTCGAGTAAAACGTTAAACCTGTATGGGGACATGGGATAGCTGGGAAGACTTTGATCAAAAAACGTAGTCTTCATGCGATTTCTTTTTCCAAACTCTTCAAACCATGACTTCGAATAATAAAGATGTCTGTAAGGACTGTCTTCAGCAGTAGGATAATCTTCACCGGCGTAAACAACATCCCGACGAAAAGTTTCGCAGGCATCACGTTTTTCAAGATCAGGAACATCAAGAATAAAAATTTTCCCACTACCGGTCAGAACCCTCAAAATTTCGTTCATTGCCCGTTCAGCATAGTCATAGTTTTCAAAATAAAAGAAAACACCATGTGAAAAGACTGCTTCAAACATATTGTCAGAAAACATCAAGTCGGCAGCTTCACATACTTCTGCTGAAAGTTCAGGAATAGCTTTTCGAGCTTTTTGAATCAGGGTGTCAGAATAATCTACTCCATACAGATTGGCCCCGCACTCACGCATAGTCCAGAGCATCGCTCCAGCCCCGCACCCGATTTCAAGTAAATTTGATCCCTGTGAAACCTGCAAATGTTTCTGAATATCTGCAGACGCTTTTAACCAGTCCTCTACTGTCATTGCGCCAGTATTGGTATCAAAACCGTCAGCTTTCATTAATCCCTCAAGATCATAAGAACTTTTCTCGCCACCCTTGCGTAGCCATACTTCCTGCCATTTATTTTTATCTTTTGCCGTCATTAGTAATCCTGTTCAGATAAGGGGTGTGGTTTTATATAAACTTAAAAAAATTACGGTTTAGAAATCAAGCACTATAATTAAACATAGTTTTATGAATATTGTGATTCTTCTAGGCCATACTCACGCGAGTTAACTGATACAGCTGTCAAAGTTTCTGCCAATGCGTTGACCAGCAATTTATTCTCTTCCGGTGTTTTCACGGCGACTCTTATGTATCTGTTTTTAGGTAAGCCCTGTTTTTTGCCAAGATCTTTTACTAACAATTTATAATCCATAAATAAACGTTCCTGAATTTCTTCAGAGGAAATATTCACCGGCAGTTCACAGCAAAAGTAATTAGCAAAAGACGGGATAGTTCTGATGGAAGGAATATCACATAAAAGTTCATACATCTCATCTCTTGCAGCTATTACCCTGGAACGGGCAACAGCATAATCATTCCGATATTTGGGTAAAATATCAATAAAGTACTGAGCTAAAGAATTTATATGCCATATGGGCAAAGATGATCTAACGTCATTAATTCTTTTTGTATCAGCAGTAGCAATATAACCCAGCCTTATCCCCGGAACACCTAAGTCTTTACTGAGACTCCTTAAAATAATCAGATTAGGATATTCTGACAGCTCATCTAAAAATGATATGTCTCTGCCGGTGCTTATGAAATCAGCAAAAGATTCATCTAAAATAATCATATCCAGAGAACGCAATTCTCCAAATATATAGTGTAATTCTGAGGCATTAAATTTTGTGCCTGCGGGGTTACTTGGGTTGATAATAACCAGAGCATTAGATCCGCTTGCTTTTGTTTCTTTTACGATATTCTTCGGTGTATGTGCTAATGTCTGTGGATTCGGCTCAATATAGTGAATCTGTTCGGCGTCAATATTGCGTGCATACTCGTCAAATGAGGGCAATAGTAAAGTCACTTTTTTAAAACTGCGCCGCAAATATTCAATCAATTCTGATCCGCCGTTGGCTACAGCAAGCATAGACTCATCAATTCTTGCCCAGTTTGCAAGGCTGTGATTGATCTCCATCTGCCCAGAAGGATAGTTGCCTAAAAGATCTGTCAGGTTCAGACGCAGCTCATTGTATAAATTTTGATTAGGGAAATATGGATTGTATAGATATTCAAAATCAATGAAATCATAACGCCAGTAACCGCCATATTTCTTACGGATTTTCTGTAGCAATGAGTAATCGTCATTCAAATAAGCTTCAGCCCGCTGCAAATCGGTAAAATCATCTATTTCAAACCAGCGGTGCGGATGGCATACTTTCGCAACCAGATCTTTATTCCCCATAAAAACAATCACTCCAAGAACCAGTTCATAATACTCATTTTGCCCATTGATCTTTACATAAAGATCAATGGTTGGTCTAAAAATATTTTGTAAAAATTCATGGGTAAAGGTATAAATATTAACGGTTTTATACTTATCAGTGATGTTAAAATTAGCATCTTGATCTTTACCGGGAATAAGCCTGGTGATATTTTTTTTATCCGCGGAAAGCTCGACAGTAGTACCATCCATATGAGGCTGAAACCGGTCTACCAGTACAGAGTTTTCAAAAGGCTCCGTAAGTAAAAAATTAATAAGTCCGGCATCGAAAAAGATATCGCATTCTAAAAGAACGGTGTCTCTGTCCCATAAATCACGGGTCAGCCATAGAGAATGAATATTGTTGGTCTTATCCCAATCATCATTTGTGACATATATAATCTCTATTCCATTATAATTGTCACCAAGAGAAGCTCGAAGCTGCTTTGATTCATAACCTTCGACAATAATGAATCTTTCAACAGGATGATCAGATAGAATTTCAAGTGCATTTATAATAAGCGGAGTACCGTTTACCTCAACCAAAGGTTTAGGAACTGTGTCTGTAATTGGACTTAATCTTTGTCCCCTCCCCGCGGCGAGTATAATTACCTGCATAATATCCTCCGTGTTAATCAAATGACATATGCCGCATAATTAAGCAAAATTTATTCCTAAATATGAAAATAAGCTTTAAAATCTTTGGTAGTGCATGAAAATACCCTCATAAAACGCAAAAAAAAGGGTTAACCCGCTATGCGGGTTAACCCTTTTTTTAAACGAACTTTAATAATTACGACTTCTGTATCATCGATGACATTAATTCTTCTAATTCATCAGCGAGTCTAGACAAATCGGCAACAGCATTTGAAGACTGTTCCATAGTTGAAGCTGTTTCAACAGCAATACTGTTAACCTGTTCAGCGGACTGGGCAATCTGTGCACTCACGGCAGACTGCTCTTCAGATGCTGTTGCAATAGATCTTACCTGATCTGTTGTTTCCCTGACCATAGACACAATTTCCTGCAAAGCCTCACCGGACTGGGCAGCAAAATCAGAAGCCTGCTCTACTACCTCAGTTGTCTGCTCTGTATTTATCACACTTTTGCCGGTGGCATCTTGAATTGATTTTATATAGCCGCCGACCTCGTTAGTAGCATGCACAGTTTTTTCGGCTAATTTACGAACTTCATCTGCGACAACAGCAAAGCCGCGACCGGCATCACCGGCACGGGCTGCTTCAATTGCAGCATTCAGGGCCAATAGATTGGTCTGGTCTGCAATATCACTGATCACTGTCATGATAGAGCCAATTCCATCTGCATGCTTCCCGAGTGAGGTCATGTCCTGACTCAAAATACTGGTCTTTTCACGAACCTGATCCATCATGGAAATAACTTTGGCAACAACATCTTTTCCACTCAATGCCCGTTCACGTGATTCATCGGCAAGTTCAGCCGCATGTTCAGCACTGCGGGCAACCTCAACTACAGAGGCACTCATCTGCTCCATAGCCGCAGCAGCTTCTGATGTCAGATTACGCTGAGTATTAGCGCCGGAGGTTGATTCCTCTATCTGAGCAAAAAGTTCAGCTGCCGCAGAGGAGACTTGAGTCGCAATCCCGTTGGCCTGTTTCGCAGCTACTTCAACTTTTTCAGCCTGAGCTTTAATTTCTTCCTGCTGCTGGTAAACTTCTGTTATGTCATTCACCGTGCTGAAAGCCCCGATCAGATTGTTATCGAGATCAAATAGCGGAGAAGCAGAGAAAAAGCCCGTTTTCATTACTCCATTGCGATCTTCAAGATTAGCTCTGACATTAAGAATAGGTGCTCCTTCACTCATTGCTTTAGCACTTAGAGTTTTTTTACTAGGATCATTATAAACAAGTGCGCCTAATTTTTTACCTATAAAAGAATCTACCGAAGTCTTTTCACCGACAAAATCAACCAGAGCCTTGTTGCACATGACAATCGTCTCATCCACGTCAACAACAACAAATGGAGATGTGATCCCTTTCAAAACTCCATTGGAAAATCCAAGCTTATTTTTAAGTACAGACACAGTCTGTGAGATATCACCAGCTAATTCTTCTATTTCATACTTAAACTTTCCATTAAGCTCAGCTGAAAAATCACCGTCTGCAATCCGGCTGGTAAATAGTCTTATATTCTGAATCGGTTTAAGAATCATACTGCGGACACTTAGAACAAGAGAAATGATAAAAATTAAGGCAACAACAAAACCAACAGCGACAATAACATTACGCAACTGTGTCGCAGTGCTTTCAATCTCAGATTTATTTACTGTAAGGAATATAATCCAACCGGTTTCTTTTACATGCTGGAAGTAGAGCATTTTGTCTGCTCCGTCCCATTCATAATGAACAAAACCATTCTTCTTAGAGCTGGCTTCGCGTACAAAACTCTGACTGGAATAATCCTTCAGAATAAATTCCTTACTAAGTTTATGGGCAATTATGCGTCCCCGACCATCGACAATAAGAGGATAGCCTGATTTATTGATAGTAACTTTAGATAGAAGTTCATGAGAAAATATATCCCAGTCAATTCCCGCAGCCATTCCCCCGACAATCTTCCCCGAATCATCTTTTATTGGGACTGCAACGGCAAGTATGGTTTCACCGCCAGAACGACTTTTAATAATATCAGAAAAAACACTTTCCTTCCCTTTAAAGATATCTTTCACATATTTTCGTTTTGCCAGATCCAGACCTATCAATGAGGCTCCATCCTGTTTAATACCGACCCTGATGACACCTTTGCTATCAAAACAGTACAGAGCATTGTAACTGGGAAATGGAGCAATCATTTTTTTTATTTTATCTTGTGCAACATCAAGATTAGAGTCATCAGTCAGGGCTTTTTGAAAATCAGAATCAGATGCTAATGCCTGCAAAGTGTGTTTAATATCTAGGGCATACATATCAGCATTGTCAGCAAGCTGATTGCCCATTTGTGTCATGTTACGCTTCTCAATTTCCATAACGGAACTATTGGTCATTGAAACGACAAGAAATACAATTCCACCGATTGACGCAACGACTAAAAATGCCGCTGTTGCAGAAATAGCAGATGATATAGATTTAATCATACAAAACTCCCAAATTTAATTTCTAATAGTGAGTGCTTATGTATAAAAGAGTATAAAATGTCAATAACGGGAAATTAACTTACTCCGAATAACCTTCGCCAATTCAGTTAATACAAAACCAACACACCAATATAAAAGATAAAATATGTTAATTTAAAGCAGACTGAAAACTATTTTATTTACACAGAATTACCCGGATCAGGATGCTATGGTCTACAGAGACATCAAACTTACTTTTAAAATTTATCAGAATAGATAAGCCAGTGTTGTTGGCGACCGGAAATACTGATATAGTAGGACTAATAACTGGTGATATTTAAAAAATTATGTTGTATCTGCTCAATTGAAATCCACGACCAAAGTAATTACATACCCGTAAAGGATAATAATCATGCAAGAAAAATGTATTGTCTGTGAACATCAAGTCGAAAAACAGGATAAAGTATGCAGCAACTGCGGCACTCCCATTGACCGAAGTGAAGGACGAAAAAAGATTGTGGGGAATATTGTAATAGTAGTGTTTTTAACCGCCATCGTAGCTGGAATTGTATGGCTGGTTAAATATTTAATATAGTAAGATGCAGAAACTGAACGGTTGGAATACAGACTTTTATAATCCGCTATTTTGGCAGGTTAACCAAGGGCTTTGCTGACCAATCGGCTTTGTGCTTCTTGAAGAATATCAGAGTAATCAACCGTCATTCCAGTTTCATATTTGTCGGTAAGACATAAGAATTGATCATCTTTTTTCTCAACAACTCCGTAGCAGCACAGATATTTGCATGCGTGGTGGACCAAATAGTTAATGGTTGTTGAATGATCACCCTTAGGTTTCATCAGGCAGCAGTGTGTATTTTCTGACGGACACAAAATTTTAATCACTTCATCAGCAACTTGAGCGAGTTGAGCTTCGCCTCCTAAGGATTCAATTGCTCTTAGAACAGGAGTCATTAATTCATAAAATTTTGGAACATGCATTTACTACACCTTCTTTGGTTATTTAGAGTATAAATATATAATTCACATCTCTAAAATATGTCAAGAAAGATTCACATATGAACGTTACCAATTCTTGCTAGCATATCCGATGCTATTTGACAGGATAGATCGGCGCGATATCCAATGTACGGACATTCTCTTCCCATGCAAGTGGACTGAGACAGCTCGGGAGGACCGCTTTTTGAACAGCACTTTTGCGCTTGGATGCCCAGCGGGCGGCCTTGTGGAGTTCCGCAGCCAGTAATGCAGGGCTCGGGCTGGGCAGGGCTTTGATGTTAGGATGACTTGCGGAAATATTCTTGGGACCGAAGTCATTGGTGATGGTATAAAGACCGAAAGAAGCCATTTCCAAAGGTGGATAGGATGGATGCGGGGACACCATGAATGAGATGCCTATATGAGAAAATTCGAGGTAGGACGCATACTTGTCCATGGAAAGTTTTCCCATGCTTTTTATGAGCACACCGGACGAAAGGATGATGTCCTCATGTTCCTGACCGGCACTGATGATGTAGAACTGTGAACGCTCATCAGGAGTCAGTTCATTGAAAAAGATATCGAGCCCTTCCAGAATAGCTCCAAAACAGTTCCTCGGCTGTTCCGGACGGCCATAAAAAAAGATGAGTATTTTTTCGGAATTCTTATTCTCCAACCGCCAGCCAATTGTATCCAGCCGCTTCCGCAGATATTGGTTCAGTGAGGGAACAACGACATGGCGCTGGGCAAAGGGATATGACTGACTATCAAACCACTGGGCCAGACTGTGGGAATTGAACAAGGCCCAAATATATTCATGATGACGATAAGAGGCCTGACTCATAGCAAAGCGGTAGCCAAAAGGATAAAAACCTGGTTCATAGTCCTGAATGAAGTAATAAAAAGGCGTTTTAGAATTCCCGTCCAGCTCCATCAGACGTGCATGTTCCTCCCAAACCATGGTACTCATCCAGTAAGAGCAAAAAAACACATCATCCGGAGTGGTTTCCAATGGCTCCGATCCATACACCGTATCCCACTGGATAATTTTCTCCGAAGGGTTCTCTACAAAATCTTTAAAATCAAACATTTCTTCAGGTGAGGCCATAGGATTCAGAGACAGAAAGCGGATGGAATCGTAATGTACTGTCAGGGATTTGGATACTTGCAGGGCCGAGATCACACCGCCGAATGCCCATTTGGATAAAAAATGTGGAAGGATGATATTTAAGCGTGTCTGTCCTGTTCCTTTTCGCAATCGAAGCTGCGGACTGGAAACAGCACTTTTCGTGTATTTGCTTTGTGCGTATAAAATGGGGGTATTATCAGCTTGCATATGAGAAAACTAATAAGATAAATATATTTATTCTGCAAGATAGATCTAAATAAAACCGTTTCTCTGCCTATATTCGATTTCTGGAAGATAAATAATTTTTGCGGCATGTCTGTAAAGGGTATGGCTTTTCTTGTACGCATGATGCCCCAACAGGAATAGAATCTGTGGTGCGAGATTAGAAACTATGTATAATATAGATGAATTGTTGTATCCATCAACAACCCTGAAAAAGTTGCGAGCATGTTCTCAAAACAGAACCTGATAACCGGCTACTACAATTGAGAAGATTAAAAGTATGTCATGTTCGGTAATCTGGATCGCTATTTTTATGTTTTAGGTTATCCTTTAATTTTGGTGTATTGCTGGATCTTGTTTTTTGGAGGGATGCAGTGGATTGATTTTTCCGTAGATTCTGTAGATCAGCAGCTCAATTATTCCTCCAAACTTCTGATGCTTGCGGTTTTAACGTTGCTAATCAGTTTTGGTGGCATTTGCACGTAACTCTTCAATTTTTTTTAACCCTATGCCCTCTTGCATATCTAAAAAATCAAAAAAATTCTTACTATCTATGAAATAATTAATAGCCCCGCTCCCTTTACCCATCTCTTTTTTTTCAAATAACTTATTTTTATGTGGGTGATTTGCCAGATTTACACTAACTTTTGGTTCAACCGAAGCTAACTTTCTTATTCTTCTAATACTATCAATGAAGGCATTAGCTAAGTCAGCATCTTTTTTTGCAGGACTATGCCCACCGAACATAAACGCCCGAAACGGTTTCCCCAAATTTTTGACCATAAATTCTATGGACAAACAATTTTTCGTATGACCGGGTGTTATATAAAAAGTAAATTTAGTTGTAGTGGTTCATACTTGATCTGACAGCCAGCCTTTTTGATGGAGCTGCAATTGTCAGTTTAGTCTAAACTTTGGACCTTCTCATCCCAAAGTGGTTTGGCCTCCATCATAGTTGCTAATGGTGTTCGACCGCAACACATTTTCCCTTGATGAGAACGTTGCGTGTTGTATTCATCTATCCAGATATCGAGGTCTTCTTGCAAATCTTCCAGTGAAGAGTAAATCTTACGTCTGAACGTGACCTTGTAAAACTCATCAAGAATTGTTTTGTGGAAACGTTCGCAGATCCCGTTTGTTTGTGGATGGCGTACTTTTGTTTTTGTGTGCTCAATGCCACAAACACCAAGAAACAACTGGTAATCATGTGTTTCTAAATTGCCGCAATACTCTGTGCCTCTATCGGTGAGAATACGCAAAATACCCATATCCTGTTCAGCAAAAAAGGGAACAACCTTATCATTAAGCATGTCAGCGGCAGTGATAGGTGTTTTGGTAGTGTAGAGCTTTGCTGCTGCCCACTTGGAGTAGGTGTCTACAAAAGTTTGTTGGTAGATCCGACCAACTCCCTTTATCGTACCGACATAAAAGGTATCTTGGCTGCCAAGATAGCCAGGATGGGCTGTTTCGATTTCCCCGCAAGCAATGTCGTCATCCTTTTTCCGTTCCAGAGCTTGAACCTGCGCTTCGGTAAGGACAATTCCTTGCTCTGCTGAAATCTTTTCCAAAGCCTTCAGGCGGAGCTTGAAATTATGAAGACCGTGCCGCAGCCAAATAGATCTAATGCCGGACGGCGAGACAAAAACACCTAATTTTCTTAGCTCGTTACTGGCTCTTGTTTGTCCATGAGCAGGAAAGTCATTTGCGTAAACAAAGACTGCGTCTTCGATAGCCTGATCAACTCTATTTTTTAGGTTTGGCTTACGACGTGATTTATCAAAAAGAGCTTCGACTCCGCCTTCTTCCTTGGCTGACTGATACCGATAAAAAGTGTCACGAGAAAAGCCCATCAACTTGCAAGCTCTCGAAACATTACCAAGCTCTTCAGCCAGATTTAACAGACCAATCTTGTGTTTTATGATGTTTTGATT